>NZ_JBAUZA010000560.1:0-6888 GCF_049585075.1 Mycobacterium sp. | reverse complement strand
GTTTCCACCACCGGGTTGTCCGCGCCAGTGGCCACCGCCGCCCGTCGCACCGCGGCGCGCAACCGGGCCAGCAGTTCATCCATGCCGAACGGCTTCGTCATGTAATCGTCGGCACCTGCGTCGAGTGCCCCCACCTTGTCAGAAGAATCGGTACGCGCTGACAGCACGATCACCGGAGCTGTCATCCAACCGCGCAGCCCGGCGAGCACGTCAATGCCGGATATATCCGGCAGGCCGAGATCCAGGATCACAACGTGGGGTGGCTGCTCGGCGGCGGCGGCCAATGCGCGCGCACCTGTTGCGGCGGTGATCACCTCGTAGCCGCGCACCGACAAGTTGATGCGCAGTGCCCGCAGGAGTTGCCGGTCGTCGTCGACAACAAGTACGCGGGTCATCGCTGCTCCGACGGTGGCTCTGGGGCGGCCATCTCCACCGCGATGGTCAACCCGCCACCCGGAGTGTCCGTCGCCTGCATGGTGCCGCCCATCGCCTCGACGAACCCCTTAGCCACCGACAGGCCCAGGCCCAGGCCGATGCTGTTGTCGGTATCGTTCAGCCGCTGGAACGGTTCGAACATCTGCTCCTCGGCGCCGCGGGCGACGCCCGGTCCCTCGTCGACCACGTTGATCAGCACCCGATCGGCGACCTGAGCGGCATTGACCCGCACCAGGCTGTCGGGCGCGTAGCGCAATGCGTTGTCGATGAGGTTGGACAGCACCCGATCAAGCAACCCCGCATCGGCCATCACGACGGTGCCGCCGACATCCACCTTGACCCGGTCCAGGGCGTCGTGGCCGAAGACCGTGCTGTGCGTGCCGATACTGACCAGTGCGCGCTGCACGGATTCTTCGAGAAAGACCTCGGAAAGCTCCGGCCGGACCGCCCCTGCGGCCAACCTGGATGAGTCCAACAGGTTGGCCACCAGCGCTGAGAGCTGGTCGATCGACTCTTCAACGGTGGCAAGTAATTCCGCGGTGTCGTCGGGGGAGAACCAGACGTCTTCGGCGCGCAGGCTGGATACCGCCGCCTTCGCGGCGGTCAGCGGGGTGCGCAGGTCATGGCCGAGCGCCGAGAGCAGCAGGCGGCGCATCTCGGCGGCCTGAGCGAGGGTCTGGGCTTTGCCGGCCTCTTCGGTGAGCTCGTGTTGTTTGACCAGACCGGCGGCTTGGGTAGCGACGGCCGACAAGACCTTACGGTCGCGGGCGGTCAAGGCTCGCCCGGACAGCAGCAACCAGAATTCGTCATTGCCCGCGCTGACCGCGGTGTCGGCGGAATCGACCGTCGCGCATGGGTCGGTGCCCACCGCCGTAATCACTTGCCGACCACCGTCGACCTCGCGCACCAGGCTCACCGTGCGTTGGGAATAGGCCTCGCGCACCCGCTCCAGCAACGTGTCGAGGTTGCCGCCGCGCAGCACCGATCCGGCGAACAGCGCCAACAACTCGGCCTCCTGTGCCGCGAGTCGGGCCTCGCGAGCGCGGTTGGCCGTGGT
Source organism: Mycobacterium sp. (assembly GCF_049585075.1). GTDB lineage: Bacteria > Actinomycetota > Actinomycetes > Mycobacteriales > Mycobacteriaceae > Mycobacterium. The sequence continues at coordinate 5,396 of NZ_JBAUZA010000560.1, read as the reverse complement.
GTCGACCAGCGCGGCGACGCCTACGGCGACTCCCAGCACAACCACTTCGGTGATGAGATGGCTTGGATTGGCAACGGCGAAGGAATGCCGCGGGTCGGTGAAAAACCAGTTCAGCAGCAGCGCGGACAACAGCCCTGACACGAGTGCCGGTGCCACGCCGCCGAACAGCGCGACGGCAATCACCCCGAGGAAGAAGACGGCAGTCTTGCCGCCGACGTCCAGCACCGTGTCCAACCAGGCCGCGGTGATTGCCCACATGACCCACGGCACACTGATGGCCGCGAGCCACGACGCGAGTCGCCGGCCCCGCGGCGAGATCGACGCGAACGAAAACCCGGGGTGGAGCTGGTCGTGAGTGACCATGTGGACGTCGATCTTGCCCGAGTCCTTGATGGTGGCCGCGCCGATTCCCTCACTGAAAAAGCTCGCCCACCGCGACCGCCGCGAGCTGCCGATCACCAGCTGGGTGGCGTTCGTCTCGCGGGCGAATTCCAGCAGCGCGGCCGACACGTCATCGCCGACCACGGTGTGCACCGTTGCGCCCAAGCTGGTAGCGAGTTCGCGCACTTTGGTCGCTTGCAGCGCGGAGATACCCGAAAGCCCGTCGCCGCGGACCACGTGCACGACCATCAGTTGCGCGCTGGACTTCGATGCGATGCGAGAAGCGCGGCGTACCAACGTTTCTGATTCCGGGCCGCCGGTCACGGCGACAACTACCCGTTCGCGGGTTTCCCAGCTGTCGGTGATCTTCTTCTCCGCACGATACGTCGCCAGCGCCGCGTCGACCTGATCGGCAAGCCACAGCAACGCGAGTTCACGCAGCGCGGTCAGGTTGCCGGGGCGGAAATAATTGGACAGCGCCGCATCGACCCGCTCCGGCGGGTAGACGTTCCCGTGAGCGAGCCTGCGCCGCAACGCTTCTGGTGTGATATCGACCAACTCGATCTGAGCTGCTTTTCGGACGATATCGTCGGGCACCGTTTCACGCTGCTCGACACCGGTGATCGAGGCGACGACGTCGTTGAGGCTTTCCAGATGCTGAATGTTGAGCGTGGAGATCACGGTGATTCCCGCGTCAAGCAGCATTTCGATGTCCTGCCAACGTTTTGAGTTGGCGCTGCCGGGGATATTGCTGTGCGCGTATTCGTCGACCAGCGCCACCGTCGGGCGACGCCGCAACACCGCCTCGACGTCGAGTTCGGAAAACTCGGTTCCACGGTAGGAAAGCTTGCGCCGTGGAATGACCTCGATGCCGTCCACGAGTTCGGCAACCTTTTTGCGGCCATGGGTTTCGATGACCGCCGCGACGACGTCGGTACCCCGTCCCTGCCGCCGATGCGCCTCGCCAAGCATGGCGCAGGTCTTACCGACCCCGGGTGCCGCGCCGAGGTAGATGCGCAAGTCGCCGCGACGTTGCGGTTGCCCTCGCTCGGCGGTTGCTGGCCCCGCAGCCGACGCATCGGAAGTCACAGGAACATCATCTATCGGAAAGATCGAGACTTCACGCGTACTCGGAAGTTCAAGCCTTCACCGGGTACTTGCGATCCAACTCGAGGTCGAGTTGCACCACGTTGACCACCGGCTCGCCGATGAAGCCGAGCAGCCGACCGTGCTGGTTGTGGCTCACCGCGTCGTGCACCTGGTCAGCGCTGATCCCGCGGGCGCGGGCCACCCGGTCCACCTGGATATCGGCGTACGCCGGCGAGATGTCGGGATCGAGGCCGCTAGCGCTGGCGGTGACGGCGTCGGCAGGTACCGCGGGGTGGTCAGACGCTGCTCCACGAATCGGAACGATCTGACCGACCGAGTAGTCCTGACCGTAGGAAGCGCAGTCCACCCGGACACCCTCGTAGAGTTGCTGAAACACCGTCGTTGGTGCACTGCCGGGCTTTGCGCAAGGTTCGTTCACGCTGACCACCCGGGTCGGATGGATCGCCTTTCCGGACGAATCCCGCGGACCGATCACCGACAGCACTGCGCCCACCCCGCCACCGGTGCAGAACGGGCGTGAGCCGTCGACCTTCTCGAGCTTTCCGATCGCGAAACTGCGCGCGCACACCTGGGTCAGCAGGCTGGGTTTGAATCCGGCTGTCGACGGATCGGCACCCGGAGCCAGCCTGGCTGGATCGGCTGGTGTGTCGACGATGCTCTCCGGGCCCAGGTTGGTGGCGCCTGATGCCATAGGGTCGTAGCCCGTCCCTGCCGCCGAGGGCCTGCTCTGAAAGTACTGCGGCAGTGGGTTGCCGTCTTTGTCGGTGAACGACTGGCCAATCAGCTTGCTGGCGACCGGCTTTCCGGAAACCTTGACTATCGAGCCCTCCGCCTTGGCGTGCAGCCCGGGAAGTAGCCCGACTCCCCAGACGGCCAAGGGGTAGACGAAGCCGGTGATCACGGTCAGCACGAGCAGGGCGCGCAGCGCCGCCCAGTGCTGCCGAATCAGGTTGCTAAGGTTCATGTCAGCTCATCCCTGGGATAAATTGCACGAGCAGGTCGATCAGTTTGATGCCGATAAACGGCGCGACGATGCCGCCCAGCCCGTAGACGTACAGGTTGCGGCTCAACAGTTTTGACGCGCTACTCGGTGTGTACTGCACGCCGCGCAGCGCCAGCGGAATCAGCGCGACGATGATCAGCGCGTTGAAGATCACCGCGGAAAGAATCGCCGACTGCGGGCTGTGCAACCGCATCACGTTGATCAGCCCCAGGCCGGGAAATAGGGCCACGAACATGGCGGGGATGATCGCGAAGTACTTGGCGATGTCGTTGGCGATCGAAAACGTGCTCAACGCGCCACGGGTGATCAACAGCTGCTTGCCGATTTCCACGATCTCGATGAGCTTGGTGGGGTCGGAGTCCAAATCCACCATGTTGCCGGCCTCTTTGGCCGCGCTGGTGCCGCTGTTCATCGCCACCCCGACGTCGGCCTGAGCCAACGCGGGCGCGTCGTTCGTGCCGTCACCGGTCATCGCGACCAGCCGGCCACCCTGCTGCTCACGCTTGATCAGCATCATCTTGTCTTCCGGGGTGGCTTCGGCGAGGAAGTCGTCGACTCCGGCCTCGTCGGCGATTGCCCTGGCGGTCAGCGGGTTATCACCGGTGATCATGACCGTCCGGATGCCCATCTTGCGCATCTCGTCGAAGCGCGCACGCATGCCGTGCTTAACCACGTCCTTGAGGTGGATGACCCCCAGCACGTCGCCAGTCTTGGCGCCGCCGTCGCTGACCACGCCAACCACCAGCGGCGTACCGCCGGCGGCCGAAATGCCGTCGACAATGTCGCCGAGCATTTCGGGAATGACGCCGCCCTGCTCGCGAACCCACTTGGCGACGGAGCTCGCCGCACCCTTGCGCAGCTGTTTTCCATCGAGGTCCACTCCCGACATCCTTGTCGTCGCGGTGAATTCGACCCAGTGGGCGTGGCTGAGCTCACCAGGGGAGCGCTGCCTAAGCCCGTAGGCCTCCTTCGCGTAGACGACGATCGAGCGGCCCTCCGGTGTTTCGTCGGCCAGGCTGGACAACTGCGCGGCGTCCGCCAGCTCCTCGGACGTGACGCCGGTGACCGGGATGAATTCCGACGCCTCCCGGTTGCCCAGGGTGATCGTGCCGGTCTTGTCCAGCAGCAATGTGTTGACGTCGCCGGCGGCCTCGACCGCGCGGCCCGACATCGCCAGCACGTTGCGCTGAACCAGCCGGTCCATGCCGGCGATGCCGATCGCCGACAGCAACGCGCCGATCGTGGTGGGAATCAGGCACACTAGCAGCGACACCAAGACCGCACCGGTGACGCCGTTGTTGGTGAGCGCGGAGGTGTCGTGCACGCCCGGGTTGTTGATCTTGGAATAGATCGCCAGCGGCTGCAACGTCGCCACCGCGAAAAGGAAGATGACGGTCAGCGCCGCAAGCAAAATGTTCAGCGCGATCTCGTTCGGTGTTTTTTGGCGGTTGGCGCCCTCGACGAGTGCGATCATCCGGTCGATGAAGCTCTTGCCGGGCTCTTGGGTGATTTTGATGACGATGCGGTCCGAGAGCACGGTGGTGCCGCCGGTCACCGCGGAGCGGTCGCCGCCGGATTCCCGGATCACCGGCGCCGATTCGCCGGTGATGGCCGATTCATTAACCGACGCAATACCTTCCACGATCTCGCCGTCGCCCGGAATGAATTCGCCGGCCTCCACGACGACGATGTCGCCCTTTTGCAGTTCCGGGGCCCGGACGTCCTCCTCGGTGCCGGGAGTGTCCGGTGACCAGCCGTGCAATCGGCGCGCGATGGTGTCGGCCTTCGATTTACGCAGGGCGTCGGCCTGAGCTTTGCCCCGTCCTTCGGCGACAGCTTCAGCGAGGTTGCCGAAAAGCACTGTCAGCCAAAGCCAGAACACGATCAGCCAGCCGAACACCGATGGCTCGCGGACTGCCAGCACGGTCGTCCAGACGGCGCCGATCTCGACGATGAACATCACCGGGTTGCGCCACAACGTGCGCGGATCGAGCTTGCGCAACGCATCGGGTACCGATTTGGCCAACAGCTTGGGGTCGATCAGTCCGCCCCGGACCCGCCCGCCCGGTGCGTGGCCGCTGTGGTGGTGTGATGAATGGCCGGAGTGGGCTTTTCCGGCCGTCGAAGCCGAAGTCGTTGTCATTTCAGTGGATTCCTTCAGCGAGCGGTCCGAGTGCCAGCATCGGCAGGAAGGTCAAGGCACACAAGATGACCGTCACAGCCGCGACGAGGCCGACGAACTGCGGCCGGTGGGTAGGAAGCGTGCCGGAGGACTCGGGTGTATGGCCTTGGCGGGCAAGCGATCCACCCAGCGCGAGTACCAGGATTATCGGCAGGAATCTGGCGATGACCATCGCTAAACCAAGCGCGATGTTGTACCACGTGGTGTTCGCTGACAGGCCGGCGAACGCGGAACCGTTGTTGTTGGCTGCGGAGGTAAACCCGTAAAGCACTTCCGATAGGCCGTGCGGTCCGGTGTTGGCCATGCTGGTTCGCGGGCCGGGTAACCCGATCGCGATGCCGGTACCGAGCAACACGAGCAACTCGGTCACCGGGAAATAGCTTGCCGCGAGCTTCATTTCGCGGGGCCTGATCTTCTTGCCGAGATATTCCGGCGTGCGACCGACCATGAGCCCGGCGATGAACACGGTCAGAATCGCCATGATGAGCATGCCGTAGAGGCCCGAGCCCACCCCGCCCGGCGCCACCTCGCCGATCTGCATGTTGAACAGCTGGATCAGCCCACCCATGCTGGTATACGAGTCGTGCGCCGAATCCACGGCCCCGGTAGAGGTGAGCGTGGTCGCGTCGGCAAAGACTCCGGAGTCGGCGATACCGAAACGCTGCTCGACGCCTTCCAGGGCCGCACCGACCGCCGAGGGCACGGTCCCGTGGTGAGCCA
>NZ_JBAUZA010000559.1:0-3334 GCF_049585075.1 Mycobacterium sp. | reverse complement strand
CGTGATGGCGCCGGTGCCGATCCTGGCCAGCTCGCCGCCGACCGAGACGGTGACGTCCTCCTCGGCGGTGATGCTGATCAGCGTGCCTGCTACCGGCGACGGGATCTCGGTGTCCACTTTGTCGGTGGACACTTCGACCAGCGGCTCGTCGACCTCGACCGGGTCACCGACCTTCTTCAGCCAGCGGGTCACCGTGCCCTCGGTGACCGATTCGCCGAGTTCAGGCATCAGCACTGGCTGCGACGAGCCAGTCGCGTCCTGATCGCCGGTTGCCGCCGCGGTCGTTGGCTGCGACTCGGCCTGCGGTTGTGGTTCTGGCTCTGCGTGCGGTTCTGGCTCCGGTTGCGGTTGTGGCGCTGCTTGAGGTTCAGGCGCTGCTGCCTCGGCGGCGGGTTGTGCGGCATCGCCACCTCCCGCGCCTTGGGCGTCGCCGATGACGGCCAGCTCGCCGCCGATCTCGACGGTGTCGTCCTCGTGGGCAACGATTTTGGTCAGTACTCCGGCCGCCGGCGACGGGATCTCGGTGTCGACCTTGTCGGTGGACACTTCCAGCAAGGGTTCGTCGAGTTCGACTGTGTCGCCTTCTTGCTTGAGCCAGCGAGTTACGGTCCCCTCCGTCACGCTCTCACCGAGTGCCGGCATCTGCACTGAGAAGGCCATCTCTGTCGACTCCTGGATCGGTCGGTGGGCGCGCGTCGGCCTCTGGCTTACCACAGCGTGATGTACCGGAAGCTGCACCCAAGCGGATTACCGAAACCATCCTGTCACTGCGCCGCCGCCCGCACACAACCAGGGCGGAGCCGGTACGGGGAGGGGGAACGCACCGCTATATTTGAACTGTGACAAATAATGGAGTCCAATAAATCGGATTTTTATCCATTTTATCGGATGCTCCTGGTTTCCACGGCATTAATACATCGAGTATTTGAGACGGTTCGGATGAGAAAGCCAAAAATCTGGATTATCTTGTTTCCTGTGTATCCCGACGATAGCGGCAAAGAGCTCGCCACGGTGCTCTCCTACCTGGCAGGGCGTTCCCTCAGCAGAGAAGAGATCTGGACGGCGATGGAACTGCCGCGGTCCACATACTACGACCAGCTGGACAAGGGAACCCTGATCACTGCGGACAACCTGCGCGTCGCGGCGGCCAATCTCGGCATCAACCGCGCCGAGCTGCTGACCCGCTACCGGTTCATCGACCCCGAAGAGATCACCGCGTTGGCTGAAGAGATTCGCGGCGGCATTCCGGTGTCGCAAGCCGCGGGCGGCGTTGCTGTGAAAACCTCACAGCCGACAAAACTTGCCGAGTGGCGACCGCGGCAAGACGCGCCTCCGCTCTAAAACGACCTGTTGACGGACCGCTGTGGCTCTTACCGCTCTCATCACCCTGACCCTCGCATCCATCGCATGGAGCCTTTGGATACGGCGAGTCACCTGGCATTGCCGGTGGGAAGTGGCCGCCACGCTCAATATCGCTTTGCAGGGTTGCGCGGTTGCTCTGATGTCGCCGCTGGCCTCCGAGACGCTCGGCGTCGCACTGCACAAGATCACCGGTGAGTGGAACCTGCAGAACTACGTCGGGCACGACTGCTACATCGTCGCGGCCTCGGCGATCGTCTACAACGCGGTCGGCAGGCTTGAAGATGACCACGCGCTGCAGGCCTCTTTCAAGCAGTACGTGGAACGGCCGGCGACGCTGTGCATCCCGCTATTGCTGGCGACGTTCTCCCTAAGCGGTGGCAGCAAGACCTATGCGCGCGATTTCTTCGCGATGCGCACCGACTTCTGGCTGAGCGTGTACTGGGTATTGCTCACCGGAACGTTGGCCTATCTGTTGGTGTTTGGCTCGCGTGCCCTGCTCGTGCTGCGCAAGGACCCGCGGTCGAGGAACGTCGCCAACGCATATCTGGTCGCCTCGGCCAGCGGTGTCTCTGCGTGCGCGGTGCGGATGATCACCGCGGTGATCCCGCCGCTACAAGGTCCGGTGGCGACCGGACTGATCTGGTTGTTTGCCTGTGCGTGCGGCGCCGGTTTCGCATTGACCTCTGCGCAATCCTGGCGTCAGAAGATCAGGTGGTTCCAGCGACCGGCGGTGCACCGCTAGTACTGCCGCGGTCGGTCAAGTAGCCGGCGGGCTTAGCCGTTTTCGGCGATGTCTTCCAGTACCGCGATCATGGTGCGGGTCGGAACGCCCGTGCCGCCCTTGGGGGTGTAACCCCACGCGCTGCCGGTGTTGTAGGCCGGCCCGGCGACGTCGATGTGCGCCCAATTCACGCCGTCGGCAACGAATTCCCGCAGAAACACGCCGGCCACCAGCATGCCGGCGAAGCGCTGCCCGCTGACATTGGCCAGGTCGGCCACCGTCGACTTCAAGTCGTCCTTGAGCTCGTCGGGCAGCGGCATCGGCCAGCCGTTCTCGCCCACCTGCTGCGAGATGGCCGCCACCCGGTCGCGGAACTCGTCACTGCCCATCACCCCCGGCGTACGCGCACCGAGCGCCACGGTTTGGGCCCCGGTCAGCGTCGACGTCTCGATCAGGTAGTCCGGGTTGTCTTCGCACGCCCGAACGATCGCGTCGGCGAGGATCAGCCGGCCCTCGGCGTCGGTGTTGAGCACCTCGACCGTGATCCCGCCGTACTGCGTCAGCACGTCCCCCGGGCGCTGCGCGGTCGCCGACGGCATGTTCTCGGCCATCGGCACTGTGGCGGTCACATCGATCGGCAGTTCGCGCTGGGCGGCCAGCGTCACGGTCGCAATGACCGCGGCGGCGCCGCCCATGTCCGAGGTCATGTAGTGCATCGATGCCGCCGGCTTGATCGAGATGCCGCCGGTGTCGAATGTGATGCCCTTACCGACCAGGGCGACTTTGCGGGCCTGCTTCGGTTTTTTGGCCAGCCGCGATCCGTGATGGGTCAGCCGCACCAGCCGCGGCAGCCGCGACGAGCCCTTGCCGACTCCGATTACCCCGCCGTAGCCCTGCTTTTGCAGCGCCTTGTCGTCGAGCACCTCGACTTCGAGACCAACTGATTCGCCCAAAGCCTGTGCCCGCTTTGCGAATTCGGCTGGAAACAGGTGGCTGGGCGGAGTGTTGACGAGGTCACGGGCGGTGGCGACGGCGGTCGCGACTGCCGCGGCATGAGCCGCCTGCGCTTTGGCGTCCTTGGCGGTGGACAACACGGTGATCTTGTGCAGCCCCGGATCTTTTGGCGCCGTCTTGTCGCTGCGGAACTCGGTGAACCGGTAGCTGCCCAGAATCAGTCCCTCCACGGCGGCGGTCAGCACGCCGGCTCCCGGCAACTCGGCCAGCGTGGTGACGACGGCCTCGGCCGGACCC
>NZ_JBAUZA010000558.1:0-13101 GCF_049585075.1 Mycobacterium sp. | reverse complement strand
TTTTCCACTCATGGTTCCGGGGCGGCCGCGGTGGGGCTGCCGTCACGGGTATTCGCTTGGCTGGCACTGGTTTTCGGCGTCGGCTTCTCGATGTTGGCGTTGCTGACCCGACGCTGGGCGTTGGCCTGGGTGGCATTGGCGGGTTCAGCTGTTGCCAGCGCTGCCGGGTTGCTGGCCATTTGGTCGCGGCAGACCGTGGCCGCCGGTCATCCCGGCCCCGGTGTGGGCCTGGTGGTGGCTTGGATCACCATCATCCTGTTGACATTCCACTGGGCGCGCGTGGTGTGGTCGCGGACCATCGTCCAACTTGCCGCCGAGGAACAGCGTCGTCGAGCAGCAGCGATCCGGCAGTCCCGAACGCTGCTGGAATCCCTCGACGACGAGGACCCTCCCGAATAGCTGCACGAGCAGACATAGAAGTCCCTATTTCTGCGGCGTGTCGGGGGCTTTTGCGTCTGCTCGCGCTTAAGGCTTGCGGCTCAACGCATCCGCGGCGGCGTCGGCCCATTGCCGCCACTGCTCGGCATTGGCCTTAGCCTCCTCGGCTTCCTTACTGCGACCGGCCGCCTCCGCCTTTTGGGCCTGGCGTTCGAACTGCTCGGCACGCGCTTGGAACTGCTCGGCGCGCGCCTGAGCCTGCGGGTCTGACCAGTCCGATTCGCCGGCGTCGCGCACCTTCTTCTCGACAGCCCGCAGCCGCCGCTCGAGCTCGGCGGACCGTTCCCGCGGCACCTTCCCGATCGCGTCCCATTTCTCGGAGATCGACCGCAGCGCCGACCTGGCTGCCTCGTGATTGCTCGTATCGAGCTTTTCCGCCTCCGCCAACAGCGCCTCTTTGGCGGTGGCGTTGGCCTGCAGCTCGCTATCTCGCTCGGCGGTCGCGGCATTACGCGCCTTGAAAAAGGTGTCCTGGGCGGCCTTGAAGCGGCGCCACAACGCATCGTCGACGTCGCGGGCCGCGCGTCCGGCGGCCTTCCAGTCGGTGAGCAGCTTGCGGAACTCCGCGCTGGTCGGACCCCAGTCCGTCGAATCGACGAGCTCTTCAGCCTGCACGCACAGCCGCTCTTTGGCCTCGCGGGCACCCGCCCGTTCGCGGTCCAACTCCGCGAAATGGGATCCGCGTCGCCGGTTGAACGTTTCCCGCGCTGCGGAGTAGCGCTTCCACAGCGCATCGTCGGTCTTGCGATCCAGGCCGCTGATCGTCTTCCATTCGTCGAGGATCGCGCGCAACCGGTCGCCGGCCGCCTTCCATTGCGTCGAGGTGTTGGCCAGCTCCTCGGCTTCGGCGGCCAAAGCTTCCTTGCGCGCGGTCTGGCTGGCGCGATGCTCTTCGCGACGGGAGCGATCGGCAGCCGCGGCCGCTTCGGCCCGCTCCGCAACAACGGCAAGCCGGGCTGCCAGCGCGTCGACATCTCCGAGCACGTGCGCATCCGGCAACGTTTCTGCCAGGCCGACCGCGGTGGCTTTGATTTTGCGGGCGTCGCCGGTGCCCGAAGCCAGCCGCTCTTCCATCAGCGCGACCTCGGTGCTCAAGTCGTCGAATCGCCGACCGAAATGCGCGAACGCCGCCTCGGCGTCGCCGGCCTGCCAGGACCCGATAACCCGCTCGCCGGCCGCGGTGATCAGCCATACCGTCCCGTCGGCGTCGACTCGGCCGAATCGGCGCGGATCATTGGGCAGCGGTACTGCAACTGGGTGAGGGTGGGGACGGGATGTTGGTCTGGGCCCTGGCCGCGGTCCCGGCCTTGGAACCGGGCCCGGGATGGGCCGGGGTTCGTTCTGAGGCTCGTCAGGCGTCATGAACTGCCATCACCTACCCTTCGCGCGGCTATTACCCGCGCACCTGCCGCGCATTGCGGCGCCGCCAACTGCACTCGCGGGAGGAAGCCCCAGGGCACTCCCGTCTGGATCTCACCAGTATTGAATCAGCTTGTTGGGCGGTGCGGTCCCAGTTGGCGTTGCAGCCGCTCAAGCGCCCAGTTTTCGGGTCGTCTCGCAGCGTGAGCGTGGCGGCGGTCGGCGCAGTGATGTTCACGACAATGGCCCTTACCCCTGTCGACCGGCAACAGAGGCTGCTGACGGCACCGACCAGCCGACATCGCCGGACCGAGACATCGAGTCGCTGCGGTTGCCTGACGCAGCGCGCCTGTAGCGCCATAGGCTGTTCCGTGGAAACTGTTGGTTAATGCTTTGTGTTGGGTAACCGAACGCGGACCAGTCGTGGGCGAGGAGATCGGGGATGTCGAAAGCGGATTTTGCGGCGCTGATCGCGCTGTGCGCCGCGCTGGCGTCCGCGATCGGCGACGTAGTGCGTCAACGTTCGGCTCACGAGGTCACCGATAAAGAGGTCGGCCACATCGAGCTCTTCCGCTTGTCGCTGCGCGACACGCGTTGGTGGCTCGGCGGCGTCGGCGCCGTGGCCAACTACAGCCTGCAGGCCGGCGCGTTGGCGTTGGGCTCGGTGGTGCTGGTGACGGCGTTGCAGGTGACATCGCTGCTGTTCGCGCTGCCGATTTATGCGCGGCTGGCTCATCACAAGGTGACCCGGTGGGAATGGTTGTGGGCGGCGCTGTTGGCTGCTGCGCTGGCGGTGGTGGTTACCGTCGGCGACCCGGATCCCGGCCACTCGCGAGCTTCGCCGGAAGCGTGGCTGGCGGTGGCCGTCGTGATGGGTCCGATCCTGGTGTTGTGCGTGCTGGGCGCGCGGATCTGGTCCGGCCGCCCGGCCGCGCCGGTGCTGCTGGCGGTGGTGGCGGGCTCGTCGCTGGCGCTGTTCGCGGTACTGACCAAGGGCGCCGTCGGGGCGGTTTCCGGCGGCTTCGGGGCATTGCTGCGCGCGCCCGAAGCCTACTGTCTGATACCGGCGGCGTTGGCGGGGATGATCTTTCAGCAGTCGTCGTTTCGTGCGGGCGCGTTGACCGCCTCGCTGCCGACGGTGACTGTGGCAAAGCCGGTGGTGGCCTCGCTACTCGGGGTACTGGTGCTCAATGAGACGTTGAACACCGACGGCCCCAAAGTTTTTGCGCTGATCGCCGCGGCTGTGCTGGTGGTGGTCTCGACTATCGCGCTGGCCCGCGGTGAGGCGGCCAGCATCGTGGCCGACGCAGGACGTGACGTCGTTGCCGTCGGAGAGGTGCCGTAGAAACGCGCCGCCTTCGCTGCTCAACTCAGTAGCGTGTCCATGGAAGAGTTGGCCGAGAGTCGGGAGGAGGCCGCCCATGGACAGCGCAGAGATCGCCGCCGTAGTCCTGGCTTTGGGCGCCGCGCTGGTATCGGCCATCGGATCGGTGATTCGTCAGCGTTCTGCGCACGAGATCGTCGACACAAAAGTTGGCGCATGGGAGTTATTCCGCCTGTCGGTGCGCGACGCCCGGTGGTGGTGGGGCGCAGTGGCTGCGGTGGCCAATTACGCTTTTCAGGCCGCGGCCCTGAGCCTGGGCTCAGTGATGTTGGTGACCGCGCTACAAGTGACCGTGTTGCTGTTCGCTTTGCCGATCAACGCGCGGATCACCCATACCGGAGTAACGACTTGGGAATGGATTTGGGCGGCGGCGCTGGCTGGAGCGGTGGCGATCATCCTCATGGTCGGCAATCCGACATCCGACCAGCAGCGCGCCTCTTGGGCAACCTGGGCGGTGGTTGTCATGGTGATGGGCCCGGCATTGGTGTTGTGCGTGCTTGGCGCCCGAATCTGGTCGGGTGTGGTCGCCGCGGTGTTGCTGGCGGTGGTGGCGGGCTCGTCGCTGTCGCTGTTCGCGGTGCTGACCAAGGGTGTCGTCGAAGCCGCGCATGACGGCTTGGGTGCGGTGGTGCGGGCGCCGGAACTGTATGCCTGGCTCGGAGTTGCGCTGGCCGGCATGGTGTTTCAGCAAGCATCTTTCCGCGCCGGTCCCCTCACTGCGTCGTTGCCGACGATGACCCTGGCGAAACCGGTGGTGGGATGGGTCTTGGCAATCACCGTTCTCTCTGAGGAGCTGCGCGTCGACCCCGAGAAATTGTTTGTCCTGGTGGCGGGGGTGGCAGTAATGGTCGTGTCGACCGTCGCGTTGGCCCGAGGCGAGGCCGCGAGCATGGAGGCGCTCAACAGGCGACGGTCGAAGGCCACCGGCACGCTAGTTTGATGGCGTGTTGAGCACCATCGCGATCATCCCGTCCGCGCCGGTGCTGGTCCCCGAGCTTGCCGGAGCAGCGGCCGACGAGGTGGCTGAACTGCGGGCGGCGATGCTCGCCGCGGTGGCCGCGCTGCCGCCGCGCATCGTGGCCATCGGGGTCGGAACTGAGGACCTCGTCGTCGGTCCGGAAAGCGTCGGTACCTTCGCGGGTTTCGGCATCGACCTGCCGGTGCGGCTGTCGCCGCAGGCCACCCGTCCGGTGGTCGAGCTGCCGCTGTGTGCGCTAATCGCCGGGTGGGCGCGGGCTCAGGCCCAGCCCGATGCGCGCACCGAGGTTCGGGTCTACGCCAGGCACCACGATGCGACGACTGCGCTGGCCCTTGGCAGACAACTGCGCAGCGAGCTGGATCAGTCGGGCGAGCCGACGGGTGTGCTCGTCATCGCCGACGGCGCCAACACCTTGACCCCAGCCGCCCCGGGCGGCCATCAACCCGCCGACATCGATGTTCAGTGCGCCCTGGACGACGCACTGGGCGGAGGCGACGTCGCCGCGCTGACTCGGCTGCCCGGTCAGGTGGTGGGGCGGGTGGCCTTTGGTGTGCTGGCCGGTCTGGTGCAGCCGGCGCCGCGATCGGCCAAGGAGCTCTACCGGGCGGCGCCCTACGGCGTCGGGTACTTCGCCGGCGTCTGGCAGCCGTGAGGCCACTGGCGATCGTCGGCCCGACGGGCACCGGTAAGTCGCAGTTGGCTCTCGACGTCGCCGAGCGGCTCGACGCGGAGATCGTGAACGCCGACGCGATGCAGTTCTACCGCGGAATGGACATCGGCACCGCGAAACTGCCTGTCGCGCAACGACGCGGCATTCCGCATCACCAACTCGACGTCCTCGACGTGACCGAGACCGCGACCGTCGCCCGCTATCAGACCGCCGCCGCCGACGACATCGAGGCGATCGCGGCCCGGGGCAAAGTGCCGGTGCTGGTGGGCGGGTCGATGCTCTACATCCAATCGCTGCTCGACGACTGGTCGTTCCCGACGACCGACCCGGCGGTGCGGGCGAAGTGGGAGCAGCGGCTCGCCGAGATCGGCGTCGATCGTCTACACGCCGAGCTGGCCGCTCGCGATCCGACGGCCGCGGCGTCGATCCTGCCGACCGACGGCCGGCGCATTGTGCGCGCGCTGGAGGTGGTCGAGCTCACCGGTCGACCGTTCGCCGCGTCGGCGCCGACCATCGGCACACCGCGCTGGGACACCGTGATCATCGGATTGGACTGTGGCACTGAGCTTCTCGACGAGCGACTAGCCCGGCGCACTGACACGATGTTCGACGACGGCCTGGTTGACGAAGTGGTCTCGCTGCTTGACCGTGGGCTTCGCAACGGCGTCACTGCTTCGCGGGCGCTGGGTTACGCCCAGGTGATCGCCGACCTCGACGCCGGCGGAAACGGTGACGCCGCACGGGAACCGACGTTCATCGGCACTCGCCGCTATGTGCGCCGCCAGCGGTCGTGGTTTCGGCGTGATCACCGGATCCAGTGGCTGGATGCCGGTGCGTCTGACAATGCGGACGCGGCGCTGCGCGCCTGGCGGCAAGTATCCTGAGCAGATGATCTTCGCCAAAGGCCATGGCACCCAGAACGACTTCGTGTTGCTGCCAGATCTAGACGCCAAGCTGACGTTGACGCCCGAAGTGGTGTCCGCGTTGTGCGATCGGCGCCGTGGACTCGGGGCCGACGGGGTACTGCGGGTCACCACAGCCGGCGCTGCGCTGGCCGCGGGCGTGCTTGATCGGGTTCCCGACGGCGTGAGCATCGACGACTGGTACATGGACTACCGCAACGCCGACGGGTCGACGGCACAGATGTGTGGCAACGGCGCGCGGGTGTTCGCGCATTACCTGCGTGCCAGCGGATTGGAATCCCGCGACGAGTTTGTCGTCGGGTCACTCGCGGGGCCGCGACCCGTCGTGCTGCACCGCGTCGATGCGACCAACGCCGATGTGAGCGTGGACATGGGCAAGACCAACACGTTGGGGACCGGGGGACCGGCCTTTGAGGTGATAGTGGGTGGCCGCTCCTTCAGTGGGCTGGCGGTCGACGTCGGCAACCCACACCTGGCCTGCCTCGACCCGGAGTTGACCCTCGAAGCGCTGTCGGCACTCGACGTCGCGGCGCCGGTGACGTTCGACGAAGCGCAATTCCCGGACGGGGTCAACGTCGAGGTGCTGACCGCGCCGACCGACGGCGCGGTCAGCATGCGGGTCCACGAGCGTGGGGTGGGCGAAACCCGTTCGTGCGGCACCGGTACCGTCGCCGCGGCGGTCGCCGCCCTGTCGTATGCCAGTGCGGCCAACGGCACGCTCACCGTGCGGATTCCGGGCGGCGACGTCGTCGTTACCGTCACCGACGCCACCAGCTACCTGCGCGGGCCGTCGGTGCTGGTGGCCCAAGGCGAACTCAGCGAGGAATGGTGGCGGGCAGAACAGCGTTAATTCGGATGCATGTCGCCGCTTTGGCGTGCACCATCTAAGTTGCCTATGACATATCCAGAGTTTCCTGACCAATCGCCACCCAGCACGGGGGAACTCGCGCTTGACGACCGTTCGGCGCTTCGCCGCGTCGCCGGGCTATCCACCGAACTCGCCGATGTCTCCGAGGTCGAGTACCGGCAACTGCGCCTCGAGCGCGTTGTGTTGGTCGGCGTGTGGACCGAAGGTAGCGCCGCTGACGCCGAGGCCAGCCTTGCCGAGCTGGCGGCGCTCGCTGAAACCGCCGGTTCGCAGGTGCTCGAAGGCATGATCCAACGTCGCAGCAAGCCCGATGCCTCGACCTACATCGGCTCGGGCAAGGCGGAAGAGTTGCGCGAGGTCGTGCTGGCCACTGGCGCAGACACCGTCATCTGTGACGGCGAGCTGTCACCGGCGCAGCTGACCGCGCTGGAGAAGGCGGTGAAGGTCAAGGTCATTGACCGGACGGCACTTATCCTCGACATCTTCGCCCAGCACGCCACCAGCCGCGAAGGCAAGGCGCAGGTGACGTTGGCGCAGATGGAGTACATGCTGCCGCGGTTGCGTGGTTGGGGTGAGTCGATGTCGCGGCAGGCCGGTGGGCGTGCCGGCGGCAGCGGCGGCGGCGTGGGTCTACGTGGTCCCGGTGAGACCAAGATCGAGACCGATCGGCGCCGCATCCGCGAGCGAATGTCGAAGCTGCGCCGCGACATCAAGGCGATGAAGCAGGTCCGCGACACCCAACGTAGCCGCCGGTTGGACAGCGACCTCCCGTCGATCGCAATCGTCGGCTACACCAACGCCGGCAAGTCGAGTTTGCTCAATGCGTTGACCGGCGCTGGCGTGCTGGTCGAGGATGCGCTGTTCGCGACCCTTGAACCCACTACTCGCCGTGGCGAATTCAACGACGGACGCGCGTTCGTGGTCAGCGACACCGTCGGTTTCGTGCGCCATCTGCCGACCCAGCTGGTCGAGGCGTTTCGCTCGACGCTGGAAGAGGTCGTCGACGCCGATCTACTGGTGCACGTCGTCGACGGCTCCGACGTCAACCCGCTGGCCCAGATCAGCGCGGTGCGCCAGGTGATCTCGGAGGTTGTCGCCGATCATCACGGTGATCCGGCGCCGGAGCTTTTGGTGGTCAACAAGGTCGATGCCGCAAGCGATTTGGGGTTGGCCAAGCTGCGCCGTGCGCTGCCCGGGGCGGTGTTCGCCTCGGCGCGCACCGGGGAGGGCGTCGACGCCCTGCGCAGGCGGATGGCCGAGTTGGCCGCCCCGACCGACACCGCGATCGACGTCGTCATCCCTTATGACCGCGGTGATCTGGTGTCTCGCGTGCATGCCGACGGCCGGGTGCAGCAGACCGAGCACAACAGCGACGGCACCCGAATCAAAGCCCGGGTGCCGATAGCGCTGGCCGCGAGCCTGCGCGACTTCTCGGCGACCTAAGACGGCTGCAGCCTTGCCGCGACGTGCAGTTCCGGCTGGCCGGACTCACTCCGCAATGTCGTAGACGTCTTCGGCCGACGCCGCCAGTACTTGCTCCGCCAGCTGTGCCTTGAGTTGGTCCAGATTCGCCTCTTCGGCCTGACTGCGATCGGATTTGCCGGAGAGGTCGATGAATTCGGAGGTGACGAAGCCCGGGCGCAGCAACAACGTCGCCACGCGGCCCGCGATAGAGATCTGAAAGACGAAACTCTGCAGCAGCCGCCCGCGATTGGGTCGTGCCAAGGCCGGGTCAATCGTGTAGCGGCCGTCGGTGACGGCGCGGGTGACTGCTTCAAAGCCGTCCCGTGCTCCCGGCCCTTGGAACGCGGTGCGGATGACTACCGATCTCCGCTGTGGCGGTTGATTGGGGGATAACGCCGCAAATGCCCGCTGCATCACTTTGAAGGCATTGGCCACACCGGCGGGCGAATAAGGCCCCGCGTAGCACAGCATATCGGTGTATGAGAACTCGAGCAGTTGTCCGCGTTCTTCCACCAAGAGCGTCTCGTCCACGTCGCTGACTGTAGGCCCGCGACGGCGCCCGGGCCGCCCAACCATCCGGTTGGTAGTTGGTATATCTTGGGCGGCACAGTCCCCATCCCGCCGGAGGTCATCCAATGGGTAGCGCCGTCAAGTACCAGCGCACGCTGTTCGAGCCCGAGCATGAGCTGTTCCGCGAGTCCTACCGGGCCTTCTTGGACCGCCACGTCGCGCCCTACCACGAGGAATGGGAAAAGGCGAAGATCGTCGACCGCGGGGTGTGGCTGGAGGCCGGTAAACAGGGCTTCCTGGGTATGGCAGTACCCGAGCAGTACGGCGGCGGCGGGGACCCTGACTTCCGTTACAACACGATCATCACCGAGGAGACCACCGCAGGTCGTTACAGCGGCATCGGTTTCGGGCTGCACAACGATGTGGTGGCGCCCTATCTGCTGCGTTTAGCCAACGACGAACAAAAGGAGCGTTGGCTGCCGAAGTTCTGCACCGGCGAGCTGATCACCGCGATCGCCATGACCGAGCCGGGCACCGGCAGCGACTTGCAGGGCATCAAGACCCGCGCGGTCAAGCAGGGCGACCACTATGTGCTCAACGGGTCGAAGACGTTCATCACCAACGGCATCAACTCCGACTTGGTGATCGTCGTGGCCCAGACTGATCCCGACAAAGGCGCGCAAGGCTTTTCGCTGCTGGCCGTCGAGCGTGGCATGGAGGGCTTCGAGCGGGGCCGGCACTTGGACAAGATCGGCCTGGACGCCCAGGACACCGCTGAGCTTTCGTTCACCGACGTCAAAGTCCCCGCGGAGAATCTGCTCGGGGAAGAAGGCTTGGGCTTCATTTACCTGATGCAAAACTTGCCGCAGGAACGTATTTCGATCGCCATCATGGCCGCGACGGCAATGGAGACCGTGCTCGAGCAGACCTTGCAATACACCAAGGAGCGCAAGGCTTTCGGCCGATCGATCGGAAGCTTCCAGAACAGTCGATTTGTGCTGGCCGAATTGGCGACCGAAGCCACCGCGGTGCGGATCATGGTCGACGAGTACATCCGGCTGCACCTCGACGAGAAGTTGTCTGCCGAGCAGGCCGCGATGGCCAAGTGGTATTCCACCGAAAAGCAGGTGCACCTGATCGATCGCTGCCTGCAGTTGCACGGTGGCTACGGCTATATGCGCGAATACCCAATAGCGCGAGCCTATCTCGATGCACGGGTGCAGACGATCTATGGCGGCACCACCGAAATCATGAAGGAAATAATTGGGCGTAGCCTCGGCGTCTAGCCGAGGCCATCAGGTCGAGCCTCGGCGTCTAGCCGAGTTGTTGTCACGCAACTCGCGTGAGCGGATTGCGACACACAGCAGCGTTGTGGACAGCATTTCGGCGTCGTCGGCATATCGGTTCCGTAGGGTCTTCGATATGACTTCACCCGCGTCGTGCTCCGGAGCACAGTTGTGCCTGCTCGCCGGGTGGTCGACACTGGCCACAGACTGCTGGTGGGGCGGGCGCCGGGAGGTGTGATGGCAGGGCAACAAGGTCGATCAAGCACCGCCGGGCGTGCGCTGCTTGGTCTGGTGGCATTGGCGACGGCCATGGTGTGGGCGGCCTTGTTGGCCCCCGTCGCTGCGGCATCCCCGCTGGGCGAGGCCGACGATGCGATCACCGCAGCGTGGAAGGCCGCCGGCGCGGACCATTCGGATCTCGGCGCAAAACAAGGTGAGTGCTACGCCGCCGGACCGGGATTCGCCCAGGACTTCGTGCACGGCAAGATGTTCTTCACCCCAGCCACCGGCGCCAGATCGATGTCGGGTGCCGTCCTCGACAAATACGAAGCTCTCGGCGGCCCGGCTGCGAGCGATCTGGGTTTCCCCACGATCAACGAAGTACCGGGGCTGTCCGGACCAGACAGTCGGGTCAGCACCTTCTCGGCCAGTGACAAACCGCTGATCTTCTGGACCCCGGAGCACGGAGCATTCGTGGTGCGCGGGGCGATCAACGCCGCCTGGGACAAACTGGGCAGCTCCGGTGGCGCTCTCGGCGTCCCGGTCGCCGACGAAACCTACAACGGCGAGCTCGCGACCCAGGCATTCAGCGGCGGCCAGGTGTCCTGGAACAGGCTGACCAAGGCGTTCACCACGGTCCCGCCCAATCTGGCGAACCAGCTCGCCGACCTGCAGGTGCCCATCGATCCGACCGCGGCGATCAACATGGCGTGGCGCGCAGCAGGGGGCCCCTCCGGGCCGCTGGGCGCCAAACAAGGCGATCAGTATCCGGTCAGCGGCGACGGGCTGGCCCAGAACTTCGCCGGCGGCAAGATCTTCTTCAGCCCGGCCACCGGCGCCAACGCCGTCGAGAGCGACATTCTGGCGAAATACGAGTCGCTGGGCGGCCCGGGCGGCAACCTCGGCTTCCCGATCGCGAACGAGGCCGACGGTGGTCGCAAGCCGGCCAGCCGGGTAGGGGCATTCGCCGCCGCTGACAAACCGGTGATCTTCTGGACGCCCGACCATGGCGCGTTTGTGGTCCGCGGCGCGATCAAGGCCGCGTGGGACAAACTCGGCGCCGCAACCGGCAAACTTGGCCCGCCGGTGGGCGAGCAGACGACCAACCAAGATGTGGTCACCCAGAAGTTCGTCCTTGGTCAGATCTCGTGGAATCAGGCGAAGAACACGTTCGCCACCCAGCCGCCGAACTTGGCGTCGGCACTGTCCGGGCTGCAGGTGCCGGGCCAGAAGATGCCGGCCGGTCCGGCGTCGACCGCCGGCGGAAGCCCCTTGTTGAGCTGGCATCGGTGGTGGGTGCCGGTTGCGATCGCGGCGGCGGTGCTGCTGATCGGGATCGCCGCGCTGGTGGCCTGGACAAGGCGCCGACGCCGCGCCGCCCGACCTGAAGGCGGGGTCGTCGAACCCCGCGCTGGCGATGACGCGGTCACCGCGTCTGTTTCACAGTGGTCGCCGGACGCCGACAGCGAGCTCGCGTCGTCAAGCTTGAACGACAGCTTCCGAGCACCGCCACGGCCGCGGACCGTGCGCCTGCCGAATCAGCCGAGTCAACCGGTCAGCGACTGGATGCCCCCACAGCGCGCCGATTTGGTCGACGAACCGCTGTCCGACGAAATAGAAAGTCCCGCGGAGTTTTCCGATGTGGACGGGGACCTTGGTGAGCAGTTCGACGAAGACTTCGGCGAGCACTTCGACGAAGAACACTTTGCCGACGATCACTTCGATGAAGATCCGGACGCCGTGGACACGGCTCCGACGCGGATTCCAACGCCGACCGAAGTTCAAGGCGGACGACATGCAGCCGCGGACCCCGACGAGGACACCACGCACTTCGCTGCGGTTACCCCAATTGCGCCCGGCCAGTTGGCGATTCACCTACCGCTGGACGACCCGTACCAGGTGCCCGACGGATACCCCGTCAAAGCCAACGCCAGCTTCGGCCTCTACTACATGCCCGATAGCGAACTGTACGAGGACACGCTTGCCGAAATCTGGTTCGTCAACGAAGAAATCGCGCAGGCGAACGGGTTCAACAAGGCGCAATAGCCACCGGGCCGTCGCAGTCAGATCTTGCGGATCACCGTGACGACCTTGCCGAGCACGGCAGCATTGTTGCCGTCAATCGGGTCGAAGGCCGGGTTGTGCGGCATCAGCCAGACCTGACCGCCGGTGCGCTTGAACGTCTTGACGGTGGCCTCGCCGTCGATCATCGCCGCGACGATATCGCCGTTGTCGGCCACGTTTTGCTGACGCACCACGACCCAGTCGCCGTCGCAGATCGCGGCGTCGACCATCGAGTCCCCGACCACCTTGAGCAGGAACAGCGCGCCCTCGCCGACGAGTTCCCGCGGCAGCGGAAAGACGTCTTCGACGGCCTCCTCGGCAAGGATCGGACCGCCAGCTGCGATGCGCCCCAACACAGGGACGAAGGTGGGTTCCGGCAGTGCGTCCGAGCCCGAGACATCGGTGAGGACGGTCGGTTTCACGTGGTCGTCGGCGCCGCGCACATCGACCGCACGCGGGCGGTTGGGGTCGCGGCGAAGGTAGCCCTTGCGCTCGAGGGTGCGCAGTTGGTGAGCCACCGAGGACGTCGACGTCAGACCGACGGCATCGCCGATTTCCCGAATGCTCGGCGGATATCCGCGACTGTTGACCGAAGCGCGGATGACGTCCAAGATCGTGCGCTGCCGTTCAGTGAGCACTGAATCCGCAGGTCGCGCACTGCGGTCGGGGCCGGCGCTTTGGGTATCGCTGTCGCTCATATGGACGAATGTAGCCGCATTGCGCGTCGATATCAAACATGTGTTCGAGGCGTGTCGGGGTGTTGGCGCTGCTGGGGGCGGCAAAAGTTGTCGGTGCCGTGCCCTAACGTCTGCCGCATGTGCAACGGTTCGATCACATGTTCGGAATTCGAACGCATTATCGATTACGCTTCGAACAAGTGATCGACCACGAGCCGAGCGGAGGAACGCACATGATGCCCATCGAGATGATCTCACCG
>NZ_JBAUZA010000557.1:0-15104 GCF_049585075.1 Mycobacterium sp. | reverse complement strand
CCTTGGGTGGTGGCCGCTGGGACGTGCTGACTCAGGTCGTGGTGCCGGGCATCCTTCCGGGTGTGTTCGGCGGCCTGTCGGTCGGTATGGGGGTGGCGTGGATCTGCGTGATATCGGCCGAGATGATCTCGGGCCGGCTCGGGATCGGCTACCGGACTTGGCAGGCATACACGGTGCTGGCCTACCCGCAGGTGTTCGTCGGCATCATCACCATCGGGGTGCTCGGGTTCGCCACCTCGGCGGCGGTGGAGCTGATCGGTCGCCGGGCGACGCGATGGCTGCCGCGCAGTGAGGAGAACGCACGATGACGGCTGGTATGAGCCTCGAGCTGGATCGAGTGCGGTTGTGCTACAGCGGCGTTGCGGTCATCGATGAGTTGAGCCTGATGGTGAGGCCGGGGGAGATCCTGGTGCTCACCGGACCGTCGGGCTGCGGTAAGACCACCGTGCTGCGCGCGTTGGCGGGCCTGCTGACACCTGACGCCGGCCGGGTGCTGGCTGACGGCACCGAGGTCACCGGCACATCGGCGGATCGTGGGGTGGTGTTCCAGGACAACGCGCTGCTGCCGTGGCGCAGCGTGCGATCCAACATCGAGTTGGCGCTGCGGCTGCGCGGTGAACCGCGAGCCACCCGCGCCGTGCAGGCCGATCGCTGGATCGCCGAGCTCGGCCTGACCGGTTTCAATGATTACCTGCCCAAGAACCTTTCGGGCGGCATGCGTCAGCGCGTCCAGCTCGCCCGCGGGCTGGCCGGCGCGCCCCGCGCGGTGATGATGGACGAGCCGTTCGGCGCTCTGGATACCCAGACCCGCGCGGCCATGCAGCGCCTGCTGATCGACTCCTGGCGTGCTCATCCGACGACGATCGTGTTCGTCACGCACGACGTCGACGAAGCATTGGAGCTGGGGGATCGGGTCGCGGTACTGGGCCGGGCCGGCCAGCCGCTGCGGGCGCTGGTCGACGTACCGCAGCCTCGCAGTGATCGGGCACACCCCGAGCTTCGCGCGGAAATCATTGCCGCACTGCATCATTTGGCGGCTGTCTGATGCAGATTCCTGATCCGACGGAACCGATTCGGCTGGACTGCGACGTGTTGGTTATCGGCGGCGGCACCGCGGGCACCATGGCCGCGCTGACCGCGGCCGAGCACGGCGCACAGGTGCTGCTGCTGGAGAAGGCGCATGTGCGGCATTCCGGGGCGCTGGCGATGGGGATGGACGGCGTCAACAACGCCGTCATCCCTGGCAAAGCCGTACCCGAGGACTACGTCGCTGAAATCACCCGCGCCAACGACGGAATCGTCAACCAGCGCACCGTGTATCAGACCGCCACCCGCGGGTTCGCGATGGTGCAGCGGCTGGAGCGTTACGGGGTGAAGTTCGAAAAGGACGAGCACGGCGAGTACGCGGTGCGACGGGTGCACCGCTCCGGGTCCTACGTGTTGCCGATGCCCGAGGGCAAAGACGTCAAAAAGGCGCTGTACCGGGTATTGAGGCAGCGGTCGATGCGGGAGAAAATCCGGATCGAAAATCGGCTGATGCCTGTTCGAGTGTTGGTCGACGACGGCCGAGTAGTTGGTGCGGCCGCATTGCATACTCGGACCGGCGAATTCGTCGCCGTCGGCGCCAAGGCAGTGATCCTGGCCACCGGCGCCTGCGGACGGTTGGGCCTGCCCGCATCGGGATACCTCTACGGCACCTACGAGAACCCGACCAATGCCGGCGACGGCTATTCGATGGCCTACCACGCCGGGGCCGAACTGTCCGGAATCGAGTGTTTTCAGGTCAATCCGCTGATCAAGGATTACAACGGTCCGGCGTGCGCATATGTGGCCAACCCCTTTGGCGGCTATCAGGTCAATGCGCTCGGTGAACGGTTTGTCGACTCCGATTACTGGTCGGGGCAGATGATGGCCGAGGTGCGCAGCGAGATCGAGTCCGCGCGTGGACCGATCTACCTGAAGGTGTCGCACCTGCCCGACGAGACGCTGACCGCGCTGGAGAGCATCCTGCACACCACCGAGCGGCCCACCCGCGGGACGTTTCACGCCAACCGCGGGCACGACTACCGCACCCATGACGTGGAGATGCACATCTCCGAAATCGGGTTATGCTCTGGACATTCCGCATCCGGGGTGTGGGTCGACGAGCACGCCCGCACCACGGTGCCGGGTCTGTACGCCGCGGGGGACCTGGCCTGCGTCCCGCACAACTATATGATCGGCGCATTCGTCTTCGGCGATCTGGCCGGCGCACACGCGGCGTCAACGCTGCCCGATGTTGTCGCACCGCAACAGCTCCCACAACGCCAATTGGATGACGCTCATGAGCTGATCTACCGTCCGCTGCGTCACCCCGACGGGCCGCCGCAGCCGCAGGTCGAGTACAAGCTGCGGCGATTCGTCAACGACTATGTGGCGCCGCCCAAGTCGGCGGCCAAGCTATCCATCGCGGTGCACACGTTCGAGCGGATGCGCGATGAAATCGCCGAGATGGGCGCCCGCACGCCGCACGAGCTGATGCGTAGTGTCGAGGTGTCCTTCATCCGTGATTGCGCCGAGCTGGCAGCCCGCTCGTCGCTGACCCGCACCGAATCGCGTTGGGGTCTTTACCACGAGCGCGCCGACCTGCCGGCCCGCGACGACAACCAGTGGGGATATCACCTCAACCTGCGCAAGGCGTCCGACGGGTCGATGGAGTTCCTCAAGCGTCCGGTGGCGCCGTATTTCGTGTCGGTGCCCGAATTGGATGCATTGCCGCCGGCCGACCAGACGGTCCAGCCGGTCGAGCAGCCGCCGCTGGTCGGCGGTCGAGCACCGGTCGGCTCGCAATCGCGGGTAGGCGCCGCGGTGCCTGGTGATCCGCCCTCGCCGCGCATTGTCGCGGTGCTGGCCCTCGAGGAGCCGACGGTGTCGGCGTTGGCGGAGTTCCTGGCCGATTCCGACGCCCGCGTGCGCCGCACCGCAGTGGCCACGCTGACTGAGCACATTCCGGACGGCTACGCCGCGGCGCTGTTCGATGCGCTCGACGATGCCGACGCCGCGGTGCGCCGTGCCGCCGCCGACGGTGTGCGTGAACTTGTCGAAGTGCTACCGCATCCCGAGGCGGCGCGCGGATTTCTGACCTCGGCTGACGCCGTGGTCCGGGCGGTCAGCATCTATCTGCTGGCCGCGCGCCGCACCGGAGATGTCGACACGTTCCGGCACGCGCTCAGCGATGTCGACCATCTGGTGCGGATCGAGGCGGTGCATGCGCTGGTGTCCGTCGACGACGCCACCGGGGTGGCCGCGGCCGCCCGCGACGACAATCGCGAGGTCCGCATCGTCGCGGCCAACGGCCTGGCCACGCTGCGGACCGGTCACGACGCTGTTCGCCTGCTTATCGCGGACACCGATCCGCTAGTGCGCGCGGCAGCCTTACAGGCACTAGGCGAATTAGGTTGTAGCCAAGCAGAGTTGACTACAGTCGAGCATGCGCTGCGGGCGCCGGCCTGGCAGGTGCGGGAGGGCGCGGCACGCGCATTGTCGGGCGCGACGGCGCAGCTGGCGGTGGTGCGGTTGGCGCCGATGCTCGTTGATGAGCACCTCGACGTCCGCAAAGCCGCGGTGCTGAGCTTGAGCAGGTGGGCGGATTCAGAAGTCGCGGCGCGGGATGCGCTCAGCGTGGCGCTCAAAGACGACGACGCCGATGTGCGTGCTTACGCGCGCCGGGCGCTGGCCTGAGTTTGGCGAACGTGCAGCCATGGCGAAAAATCCGCCGAAATCCCGCCACAGTTGCACGTTCGGCGCAGAAGCGCCGGCTCAGTGCAGCGATTTGGTGTAGCGCAGGCTGTCGCGCGGTTCGGGCCCGAGGTTGGGGTAGACCACGTGCCGGCTCAGCCGAGTCTCCAGCAGGAACCCGGCCCGCTCTAGCAGTCGCGCTGACCGATCGTTGCCGACATGGCAAGTGGCCCAGACGCGGTCAACGTCGCCGTCGGCGCGCAGTGCGGCCAGCAGCATCTCAAGGGCTTCGGACATCAAACCCTTGCCCCACCAACGTCGTCCGATGCAATACCCTATTTCGACGGAATGCTCCACCGGGCGCCGGCAGCTGATCATCCCGATGATATCGTCGCTGTGCTGCAGCACGATGACCCAGGTTCGCTCGTCGCCGGGGACGTTGAACTTTTCGGTGATCACCCGTCGTGTTGCCGCCACGTCGGGATGAGGCGTCCACAGCAGATACTTGGTGACCTGAGGATCGCGGGCAACCCGTTGGAAAAGCGGGCCGGCGTCGTCGAGTACCGGTGGGCGCAGCAGCAGTCGCGGCCCCCTGATGCGGTCAGGTGGGAAATCAGCCATCTCGTGAATCTGCGGTCAGAGGCCCAGCGCGCGATAGGTGCGGTGCATGAATTTCGGTTGCACCGCTTGCAGCTTCGCGCGCGACGTGTTGCCTGCGACTGCTGCAGCGGCGTCGCCCGACAACGTGGGCAAGTTCTGGATCAGGTACAGCAGGATCAGGTCCGCGGCCGGATCGGCCTGCCACCACGTCCCGTATGCGCCGGGCCAGCTGAATGTCCCAAGGCCGCCCGGCCCGAATAGCGGCGCCGACTTCGCCGGGTCGGTCACCACCGACAAGTTCAGCCCGAACCCGCGGCCGATCCAGAACGGCGCACCGAGAAACGGGTGCTTCTTCTGCTCATCGGTCAGGCGGTCGGTGCGCATCAGCCGCGCCGACTCCGGTGACAGCACCCGCACACCATCCAATGTCCCCTCACGCAAGAGCATTTCGATGAACCGCAGGTAGTCGTCGGCGCTCGACCACAGCCCTCCACCGGCGTTGCAGAACGCCGGTGGTGAGATGTGCGGTTGACCCATCACATCGTGTTGCAGCCGGTCGTTGTCATCGAGCCGGTACATCGTCGCGGCACGACGGCGACCCTCGACCGAAACGAAGAATCCGGTGTCAACCATGCCCAACGGCTGCAGGATCCGCTCGTCGAGCACTTGATGAAACGGCTTGCCCTCGATCCGAGACACCAGCACGCCGATGACATCGATGCCGTGGCTGTAGGTCAGCCGTTCGCCCGGCTGGTGCACCAGCGGCAGCTCGGCAAGTGCGGAGAGCCAAGCATCCGGGCCGCGCCCGAACGGCAGACGAACGTAGGCCCGCGATATCGGTCCGGCTACCGAGAACCCGTATCCCAGGCCGCTGGTGTGCGTGAGCAGGTCCTCGACCAGGATCGCCCGCTGTACCGGATGCGTGCGATCCAGCGGACCGCTCGGATCGTCTAGCACTTGCGCATCGGCAAACTCCGGCAGCCAGCGCACGATCGGGTCGCGCAGCGCCAGCTTGCCCTCGTCGACCAGGCTCATCGCCGCCGCGACCGTGACTGGTTTGGTCATCGAGGCGATGCGAAACAACGTGTCGCGCTTCATCGGCAGGTCGGCTTCGATGTCGCGGCGGCCGATCTCGTTGACCTGCAACACTTCTCCGTGCTGCCACACCACGGTTACCGCCCCGGCGAGCAGCCCGGCGTCGCAGGCCTCACGAATGGAGGCCTGATTGCCTTCGAGGTTCACCCGGATCAGGTTAGCTAGTGGCGTTGCGCCCAGACATACCAGGTCGAACACCGGCGGCCCGATCGCTGGTGTCATGTTGTGGCGCAGCGAATGGACGAAGCTGACGGCGAGTCTGATGATCCGGTGCCCCAGGCTCCCCGTCGGTGTGCCTGCCCCGCGTGTAGTCGCCTTGCCACTCCACTTGCT
The DNA here is from genome assembly GCF_049585075.1 of Mycobacterium sp. Classification (GTDB taxonomy): domain Bacteria; phylum Actinomycetota; class Actinomycetes; order Mycobacteriales; family Mycobacteriaceae; genus Mycobacterium. The sequence continues at coordinate 9,359 of NZ_JBAUZA010000557.1, read as the reverse complement.
CTCCCGCGGTGACCCTCGCCACCTGCTCGGCTTGCTTTGCCGGGTTACGTGAGCCGCGAAAAAGCTCATGCTTGCGCTGCAGTTCTTCGTCAGACTCGATGCGCCTGAGTTCGGGGGCGAACTCTTCGAGCTCGGCTCGACGCTGTGGGACGATCATGCAGATCGGCTCGTCGACCTCGAATCGCACCGGCATCATTTTGCGGGTGAGCTTCCAGCTCATGCTGAAACTCGCGCTTGCCCAGTCGGTTTCCACGACGCCCTCTAACGCGCACACGCCGTCCTTCGGATAGTTCGCCGGTCCGCGGACCAACAGGTTGTAGCCCGGCGGAGTGCGAAACAGCACCGGCAGATTCCAGGTCAGGGTCCCGTAACCGAAATGGCTGAGAGGCAGGAGCTGACCGGCATCGCGCTTATCGGGTGCGATGATCACGTCGACGCCGTTCTCATGACCCATCCACGTAGCGGTGAACGCGCACGGATTGCGCAGCTCCCAGCCGCTCTGGTTGGCGATGAGCATCGGCAGACAGCGATTAGGCCAACCTGTGTTGGTCTCCAGCATCTTTCGCATCCACGTCCGGTTAGTCGATGCCGGGTGAATTTGCGGCGCATTGTCACGGGTGAGGAACCCGATCAGTGGACGGTCCGGCCCGTCGGACTTGTCGCTCATTAGACGCAGATTAGCTGGGGATATCCGGTGCCACAGACGTTGGAACTTCTTTCCCCAGAAACGTGGCGCACGTCATGCTCCGGCGGCGCCCAGCCTGTCATTTCCGCAGGGATGGCGCGAGGTGCTACGCTGCGCGGCAGTCGACATCCTTTAACGATCCGTCCAGAGAGGCGGAGAAGGAGGTCAAGATCTCGCATGGTTGCCGCAGGTGACGCCGCTTTGGGCCGCGAACTGATGTCGGCGGCCGACGTGGGCCGCACCATTTCCCGTATCGCGCATCAGATCATCGAAAAGACCGCGCTGGATAGTGCCGAGGCACCGCGCGTCGTGCTGCTGGGCATCCCGACCCGCGGTGTGATTCTGGCCAAGCGCCTGGCCACCAACATCGGCGAATACAGCGGTGTCGAAGTCGGCCACGGTGCTTTGGACATCACCCTGTACCGCGATGACCTGATGCAAAAGCCGCCCCGGCCGTTGGAGACCACCTCGATTCCGGCCGGCGGCATCGACGACGCCCTGGTGATCCTCGTCGACGACGTGCTCTACTCCGGACGCTCGGTGCGCTCGGCGCTGGACGCGCTGCGCGACGTCGGCCGACCGCGGGTGGTTCAGTTGGCGGTGCTGCTCGACCGCGGCCATCGCGAGTTGCCGTTGCGCGCCGACTACGTCGGCAAGAATGTGCCCACCTCGCGCAGCGAGAGCGTGCACGTGCTGCTGGCCGAACACGACGGCCGCGACGGCGTGGTCATCTCGCGTGAGGATGCGCCATGAGCAGGCACCTCCTTGCCGCCGGCGACCTGTCCCGCGCTGACGCCACCGCGATCCTCGACGATGCCGACCGGTTCGCGCAGGCTCTGATGGGCCGCGAGGTCCGCAAGCTGCCGACGCTGCGGGGCCGGACCGTGATCACGATGTTTTACGAAAACTCCACCCGCACCCGGGTGTCGTTCGAGGTCGCCGGCAAGTGGATGAGCGCTGACGTGATCAACGTCAGTTCCACCGGATCGTCAGTGGGCAAAGGCGAATCGCTACGCGACACCGCGCTGACGCTGCGCGCGGCCGGCGCCGACGCGCTGATCATCCGGCACCCGGCATCGGGTGCGGCGCACCGGCTGGCCGACTGGACAGCCAGCGCTGAAGGTGGCCCTTCGGTGATCAACGCGGGCGACGGCACCCATGAACATCCTACCCAGGCGCTGCTGGATGCGCTGACCATCCGCCAGCGGCTCGGTGACATCGACGGCCGGCGGGTGGTCATCGTCGGCGACATCGTGCACAGCCGCGTCGCCCGTTCCAACGTCATGCTGCTGGCCACTCTGGGTGCCGAGGTCGTGCTGGTGGCGCCGCCGACCCTGCTGCCGGTCGGGGTTTCCGACTGGCCGGTCACCGTCTCCTACGATCTCGACGCCGAGCTGCCCGCCGCCGACGCGATGCTGATGTTGCGGGTACAGGCTGAGCGAATGAACGGCGGCTTCTTCCCGTCCGCGCGGGAGTATTCGGTGCGCTACGGGCTATCCGAACGGCGCCAGGCGATGCTTCCCGGTCACGCGGTGGTAATGCATCCCGGCCCGATGCTGCGCGGTATGGAGATCTCCTCCTCGGTGGCTGACTCGTCGCAATCGGCGGTGCTGCAACAGGTTTCCAACGGGGTTCACGTGCGGATGGCGGTGCTGTTCCATCTGCTGATAGGAACAGAGGCGGCCGACAAAGGGCTCGGCGGAAAAGAAGGCGCGGCATGAGCGTGCTGTTGCGCGGGGTCCGCCCGTACGGTGAGGGTGACCGGGTCGACGTGCTGGTCGACGACGGCCAGATCGCCGATATCGGCGCCGCGCTAGCCATTCCAGACGATGCCGATGTCATCGACGCGACCGGGCAGATACTGCTGCCCGGCTTTGTCGATCTGCACACCCATCTGCGCGAGCCCGGCCGCGAATACGCCGAGGACATTGAAACCGGTTCGGCCGCTGCCGCTCTCGGCGGCTATACGGCGGTGTTCGCGATGGCCAACACCAACCCGGTCGCCGATAGCCCGGTGGTGACCGATCATGTCTGGCACCGCGGCCAGCAGGTCGGTCTGGTCGACGTGCACCCCGTCGGCGCCATCACCGTGGGGCTGGCCGGAACCCAGCTCACCGAGATGGGGATGATGGCCGACGGAGCCGCACAGGTGCGGATGTTCTCCGATGACGGCAAGTGCGTGTACGACCCGCTGGTGATGCGCCGCGCGCTGGAATACGCCACCGGCTTAGGCGTTTTGATCGCCCAGCACGCCGAAGAGCCCAGGCTGACCATGGGGGCGGTCGCACACGAAGGGCCCACCGCCGCCAAGCTGGGGCTGTCGGGCTGGCCGAGGGCCGCCGAGGAGTCCATCGTGGCCCGCGACGCCCTCCTGGCCCGCGACGCCGGCGCCCGGGTGCACATCTGCCACGCGTCCACCGCGGGAACCGTTGAGATCATCAGATGGGCCAAGTCCCAGGGTATTTCGATCACCGCTGAGGTAACCCCTCACCACCTGCTGCTTGACGACAGCCGGCTGGCCAGCTACGACGGGGTGAACCGGGTGAACCCGCCGCTGCGCGAAGCCGCCGACGCGCAGGCGCTGCGTCAAGCGCTGGCCGACGGGGTAATCGATTGTGTGGCCACCGATCACGCCCCGCACGCAGAACACGAGAAATGCGTCGAGTTCGCCGCGGCGTTGCCCGGCATGCTCGGGTTGCAGACCGCACTATCTGCGGTGGTCCAGACGATGGTTGTCCCTGGTCTGCTGACCTGGCGTGACGTAGCGCGGGTGATGAGCGAGAACCCGGCGCGCATCGCCGGGTTGCCCGACCACGGCCGGCCCTTGGAAATCGGTGAACCGGCCAACCTGACCGTGGTGGACCCCGACGCGACCTGGACCGTCGAGGGCCCGGAGTTGGCCAGCCGCTCGGCCAACACGCCCTACGAAGCGATGACGTTGCCCGCGACCGTGACCGCAACCTTGTTGCGCGGCAAGATCACCGCGCGCGACGGGAAGTGCCCCGCGTGAATTCCGGAACACTGGTCGCATCGCTGATCATGGCCGCACTGCTGGCGGTGCTGATCGCGTTCATCATCCAGCTGATGATGCGTGGCTGGCGTGCGCGCGCCCGCCGGCAGGCCGCGCTGATCGGCACACTGCCGCCGATACCCGACATGGTCGGGTCGCCGACCGTCGGGGCCACCCGCGGTGTGTATGTCGGCTGCACGATTGCGCCCAGCTGGCACGAGCGGGTGGCGGTCGGCGATCTGGGCTACCGCAGTAAGGCGGTGCTGACCCGCTACCCGGAGGGAATCATGGTGCAGCGCAGCGGTGCAGGCCCGATCTGGATTCCGCAGGAGTCGATCACCGCCATCCGCACCGAGCGCGGCATGGTCGGCAAAGCCATGGCGAACAACGGCATCCTGGCCATCCGTTGGCGACTGCCGTCAGGCACCGAAATCGACCTCGGGTTTCGGGCGAACAACCGCGATGAGTACGCCAGTTGGCTGGAATCCCAGCAGGAGGGAGCCTCGTGACTAAAGCCCTGCTGGTCCTTGAAGACGGCCGAACGTTCACCGGAGCGCCGTTCGGTGCGGTCGGCGAAACGCTTGGCGAAGCAGTCTTTTCCACCGGCATGTCCGGCTATCAGGAAACCTTGACCGACCCCAGCTATCACCGCCAGATCGTGGTGGCCACCGCCCCGCAGATCGGCAACACCGGGTGGAACGGCGAGGACGCCGAAAGCCGCGGCGACAAGATCTGGGTCGCCGGCTACGCGGTACGCGATCCGTCGCCGCGCTCCTCGAACTGGCGGGCGACCGGGACGCTGGAGGACGAACTGATTCGGCAGCGCATTGTCGGGATCGCCGGCATCGACACCCGGGCGGTGGTCCGTCACCTGCGCAGCCGTGGCTCGATGAAGGCGGGTGTGTTCTCGGGTACTTCGCTTGCCGATCCGGACGAGCTGGTGGCCCGGGTGCGCGGTCAGCAGTCGATGCTGGGAGCCGACCTGGCCGGGCAGGTCAGCACCGCGGGCGAGTACGTCGTCGAAGCCGAAGGGCCGCACCGGTTCACCGTGGCCGCGATCGATCTCGGGATCAAGACCAACACCCCGCGCAACTTCGCCCGGCGCGGAGTCCGCAGCCTGGTGCTGCCGTCGTCCGTGACCTTCGAGCAGATCGCCGAGATGAAACCGGATGGGGTGTTTCTGTCCAACGGTCCCGGGGACCCCGCCACCGCAGACCACATCGTGGAGGTGACCCGTGCCGTGCTGGGCGCCGGAATCCCGTTGTTCGGCATTTGTTTCGGCAACCAGATCCTGGGCCGGGCGCTGGGCCTGTCCACCTACAAGATGGTGTTCGGTCACCGCGGCATCAACATTCCGGTGATGGACCACGCCACCGGGCGGGTCGCGGTGACCGCGCAGAATCACGGCTTCGCCTTGGAGGGAGAAGCCGGCCAAACCTTCGACACTCCGTTCGGCCAGGCGGTGGTCAGCCACACCTGCGCCAACGATGGCGTCGTCGAGGGCGTCAAACTTGCTGATGGGAAAGCTTTTTCGGTGCAATATCACCCGGAGGCGGCGGCCGGCCCGCACGACGCGGAATACCTGTTCGACCAATTCGTCGACCTGATGGCAGGGGAGAACCGCTAGTGCCACGGCGTACCGACCTGCGACATGTCCTGGTGATCGGCTCCGGGCCGATCGTGATTGGACAGGCCTGCGAATTCGACTACTCGGGCACCCAGGCCTGCCGGGTGCTGCGGGCCGAAGGCCTCGAGGTCAGCCTGGTCAACTCCAACCCGGCCACCATCATGACCGACCCCGAATACGCCGACCACACCTACGTCGAGCCGATCACCCCGGGCTTCGTCGAGCGGGTGATCGCCCAGCAGGCCGAGCGCGGTAACAAGATCGACGCGCTGCTGGCCACCCTGGGCGGGCAGACCGCGCTCAACACGGCGGTCGCGCTCTACGAGAGCGGGGTGTTGGAGCGCTACGGCGTCGAGCTGATCGGCGCTGATTTCGACGCCATCCAGCGCGGCGAGGACCGGCAGCGGTTCAAAGACATTGTCGCCAAGGTGGGCGGCGAATCAGCGCGCAGCCGTGTGTGTTTCACCATGGACGAGGTTCGCGAGACGGTCGCCGAACTTGGGCTTCCGGTGGTGGTTCGGCCGTCGTTCACGATGGGCGGTCTGGGCTCGGGCATGGCGCACAGCGCCGAGGAGGTCGACCGGATGGCCGGCGCGGGTTTGGCCGCCTCGCCGAGCGCCAACGTGCTGATCGAGGAATCGATCTACGGCTGGAAGGAGTTCGAGCTCGAGCTGATGCGCGACGGCAAGGACAACGTCGTCGTGGTGTGCTCGATCGAAAATGTCGACCCGATGGGGGTGCACACCGGCGACTCGGTGACCGTGGCGCCCGCGATGACGCTGACCGATCGGGAATACCAGCGGATGCGGGACCTGGGCATCGCGATCCTGCGCGAGGTCGGCGTCGACACCGGCGGCTGCAACATCCAGTTCGCCGTCGACCCGAGCGATGGTCGCCTGATCGTCATCGAGATGAACCCGCGAGTGTCACGGTCAAGTGCCTTGGCCTCCAAGGCAACCGGCTTCCCGATCGCCAAGATCGCCGCCAAATTGGCCGTCGGCTACACCCTCGACGAGATCCTCAACGACATCACCAAGGAAACCCCGGCCTGCTTCGAGCCCACCCTGGATTACGTGGTGGTCAAGGCGCCGCGGTTCGCATTCGAAAAATTCCCCGGCGCCGATCCAACGCTGACGACCACGATGAAATCCGTCGGTGAGGCAATGTCGTTGGGCCGCAACTTCGTCGAAGCGCTCGGCAAGGTGATGAGATCGCTGGAGACCAGTCGGGCCGGGTTCTGGACAGGTCCGGACCCGGCAATCGACGCCGGCACGGTGCTGGAGCGGCTGCAGACACCGACCGAGGGCCGGCTCTACGACATCGAGCTCGCCGTGCGACTGGGCGCTTCGGTGGAACAGGTTGCCGAGGCATCCGGCGTCGACCCGTGGTTCGTCGCGCAGATCGCCGAGCTCGTGGAATTGCGCCGTGAGGTGGTCGACGCCGCGGTGCTCGACGCGGATCTGCTGCGCCGGAGTAAGCACGCCGGATTGTCGGACCGTCAGATCGCGGCGCTGCGACCGGAATTCGCCGGCGAGGACGGCGTGCGCTCGTTGCGGGGGCGGCTCGGCATCCACCCGGTGTACAAGACCGTGGACACCTGTGCCGCGGAGTTCGAGGCCAAGACGCCCTATCACTACAGCAGTTACGAGCTCGACCCGTCCGCCGAGACTGAGGTGGCGCCGCAGGCCGAGCGGCCCAAGGTGCTGATCCTGGGCTCGGGGCCAAACCGGATCGGCCAGGGCATCGAATTCGACTACAGCTGTGTACACGCCGCAACGACGCTGTCGCAGGCCGGCTTTGAGACCGTGATGGTCAACTGCAACCCGGAGACGGTGTCCACCGACTACGACACCGCCGACCGGCTGTACTTCGAGCCGTTGACCTTCGAGGACGTCCTGGAGGTGTTCTACGCCGAATCGCAGTCCGGTGCCGGTGGACCGGGGGTGGTCGGCGTCATCGTGCAACTCGGCGGACAGACACCGCTCGGGCTGGCGCAGCGGCTGGCCGACGCGGGAGTTCCGATCGTCGGAACGCCGCCGGAGGCCATCGATCTGGCCGAGGACCGCGGCGCGTTCGGCGACCTGTTATCGGGTGCCGGATTGCCGGCCCCGCGCTACGGCATGGCCACGACGTTTGCACAGGCCCGCCGGATCGCCGCCGAGATCGGTTATCCGGTGCTGGTGCGGCCGTCGTACGTATTGGGCGGTCGCGGCATGGAAATCGTCTACGACGACGACACCCTGCAGGGCTACATCGCCCGCGCCACCGAACTTTCCCCCGAACACCCGGTGCTGGTCGACCGTTTTCTCGAAGACGCGATTGAGATCGACGTCGACGCGCTCTGCGACGGTGCCGAGGTCTACATCGGCGGCATCATGGAGCACATCGAAGAGGCCGGCATCCACTCCGGCGACTCGGCGTGTGCACTGCCGCCGGTAACCCTCGGCCACAGCGACATCGAAAAGGTACGCCGCGCAACCGAGGCGATCGCGCACGGCATCGGAGTGATCGGGTTGCTCAACGTGCAGTACGCGTTGAAGGACGACGTGCTCTACGTGCTGGAGGCCAACCCGCGCGCCAGCCGTACCGTGCCGTTCGTGTCGAAGGCCACAGCGATACCGCTGGCCAAGGCCTGTGCACGTATCATGTTGGGCGCCACGATCTCTCAGCTGCGTGGCGAGGGAATGCTGGCGGCATCCGGAGACGGCGCCCACGCGGCCCAGAATGCGCCGATCGCGGTCAAGGAGGCCGTGCTGCCGTTCCACCGCTTCCGCCGGGCGGACGGCGCCGCCATCGACTCACTGCTTGGCCCGGAGATGAAATCGACCGGCGAGGTGATGGGAATCGACCGCGACTTCGGCAGCGCCTTCGCCAAGAGCCAGACCGCCGCCTACGGGTCGCTGCCGGCCGAAGGCACCATATTCGTGTCCGTCGCCAACCGGGACAAGCGATCACTGGTGTTCCCGGTCAAACGGTTGGCGGATTTGGGCTTTCGGGTACTGGCCACCGAGGGCACCGCGGAGATGCTGCGCCGCAACGGGATTCCATGCGACGAGGTCCGTAAGCACTTCGAGCCGGCGCAGCCGGGCCGGCCTGCAATATCTGCCGTCGATGCAATACGCGCCGGCGAGGTCGACATGGTGATCAACACCCCCTACGGCAACTCGGGGCCGCGCATCGACGGTTACGAAATCCGTTCGGCTGCAGTAGAAATGAACATCCCCTGCGTGACGACGGTGCAGGGCGCCTCAGCGGCCATTCAGGGCATCGAAGCCGGGATCCGCGGCGTGATCGGTGTTCGTTCGCTGCAGGAACTTCACAGCGCGCTGAACAACGGCGGCCACTGACGGTGCCTGGGTTTGGCGCCCGCCTGGCCGAGGCGGTATCGCATCGAGGGCCGCTATGCCTGGGCATCGACCCGCATCCCGAACTGCTGCAGGCCTGGAACCTGCCCGTCAGCCCCCACGGCCTGGCGGCGTTCTGCGATACCTGTGTCGGCGCCTACGGCGAATTCGCGATCGTCAAACCGCAAGTCGCGTTTTTCGAGGCCTATGGCGCCGCGGGATACGCGGTGTTGGAGCAGACCATCGCCGCGCTGCGCGAGGCCGGCGTGCTGGTGTTGGCCGATGCCAAACGAGGCGATATCGGATCGACGATGGCGGCCTACGCGGCCGCCTGGACCGGCGAATCGCCGCTGGCCACCGACGCCGTCACCGCCTCGCCGTATTTGGGCTTCGGCTCGCTACAGCCCCTGCTGGACACTGCCGCGGCGCACGATCGAGGGGTGTTCGTGCTGGCGGCAACGTCGAACCCGGAGGGCGCCGCGGTGCAGCGGGCCGAGTTTGACGGCCGTCAGGTGGCCCAATCGATCATCGACCAAGCGGCAGCGATCAACCGCGCGCAAGGCCCCGGGCCCGGCTCAATCGGTGTCGTCGTCGGCGCGACGGTCACCGAGCCGCCCGACGTCAGCGGTCTCGGTGGACCGGTGCTGGTGCCCGGTATCGGTGTCCAGGGCGGGCAAGCCGACGCGCTGCGCG
>NZ_JBAUZA010000556.1:0-18173 GCF_049585075.1 Mycobacterium sp. | reverse complement strand
GTTATGGATAACGCCAAACAAGCGGTAGCGGCGACCGGACTGCTCGTCGCGGCGATGCGCGCCGAGGAATCAGCCCGTGACGACGCTCTTTTCACCGATCCGTTCGCCCAACGGCTGGCCGGCGACGACGGCCGGCGGTTGCTTGCCGACGCCGCTGCCAAGACCGAACAGCCGTCGGCACCGATCGTCGTTCGCACCAGGTTCTTCGACGAGGCGCTGCTGCGCGCCCAGGCCGACGGCGTTTCGCAGGTGGCCATCCTCGCCGCAGGCATGGACGCTCGCGCATTCCGATTGCCATGGCAGCGCGGCGTAGTCATTTACGAAGTCGACCAGCCCCACATGATCGCGACCAAAGACGAACGACTCGCGGGTGAGCAACCGCGCTGCCGACGTGTTGCGGTCGGCGTCGACCTGGCTGATGACTGGCCGAAAGTTCTGCAGTCACAAGGGCTTAGCTTTACCTCGAGGACGGTGTGGCTGATCGAGGGGCTGCTGCAGTACCTCGAAGCCTCGGATGTCGACAATCTGTTCGCCCGCGTCGATGCGTTGTCGGCTCCGGGTTCGGTGCTGTTGTACGACATCGTCGGTAAGACGATGTTGGAGGCGGAGTTCCTGCAGCCGACGCTGGACTACATGGCAAAGCTGGGGGCGCCGTGGACGTTCGGCAGCGACACCCCGGCTGCTCTCGTCGAGAACCGGGGCTGGACCGCCACCGTCACTGATGCGGCCGAGCCCGGAAACCGGTGGAATCGATGGATGCATCCACCGGTTCCTGCCGATGTGCCCGGGGCGCCGCGCGGCTATTTCATCGAGGCGATCAAGGCCTAGCCCGGCGACGATGCAGAGCGCGAAGCGCGATGAGGAGGAGTCGGGCAATCGAACCCAGTCGGCGACGATGTAACCCGAGCCGCTATGGACCGGTGACATGGCACTATTCTCAGCGGAGCCACGGTTGGCAACAGGCAGGCGGTATGTGACGGCACACGGCGAACCCGTCGACCCGCGTCCCTTGCGGGTAGTGCCCGACGGCGGCTATCCCAACTGGGAGGCGGTGTACCAGGACAACGCCACCTGGGTGTATCGCACTATCTTCGCCCGGGTGGGCAACCGGGCCGACGCAGAGGACCTCACCGCCGAAGTCTTCCTCGCCGCGCTGCGACCGCTGCGGTTGACGGCAAGCGTCGGCGAGATTCGCGCTTATCTACGGGCCACCGCGCGAACGGTGCTGGCCGCGCATTGGCGCGAAACGCTGGGACGTGAGATCACCACGATCGATGACGATATCGAGCAACCACCCGACCGCGAAGAGGTGATCAGCACCGCTCCCAAGCGAGTCGCCCAGGTTCTTCAGCGGCTGCCGGACAATTATCGAAGGATCTTGGAACTGCGGTTCTTGCAAGGCCGTTCGATCAAAGAGTCGGCCGCCGAGCTCGGGGTCAGCGTCGCCAACGCCAAGGTGCTCCAGCATCGCGCACTGCGGCTGGCCGCACAGGTCAACGAGAAGGACGAATCATGAACGCGCGCGGGTTGCGCAGGTATGTCGACGACCTGTTGCGGGGTCGTCGTCCTAAGCCGTTCCGGCCCGACGATTTTGAAGCTGCGCAAATCCGGACGGCCATCGATCTCCAGGCGGCGCGGCTCGGCAGTGATGCGCCGCGAGAGGAATTCCTCACTGACCTGCGCCACCGTCTTGCCGCACAAATGGAAGCCACTGCACAGCCGGCAGGACAACCCGGGGCCACCCGCAGGCATGTCATCGTCGGCACGTCGGCAGCAGCGGCCGCCGCGGTGGCGGCGGTATCCATCGATCGAGCGCTGATCGATAGTGGGCAGGTCGCCGACGGCGACAACAAGTACAACTCCGGCGAGCTCACCCCAAACGCCGGGCGCTGGCAGCGGGTCGCGGCAAGTGCGGAGGTGCCCGACGGCGTCATGCACCCGTTCGATCTCGGCTCGGTTGTCGGATTCGTTCGCCGTGTCGACGGCAAGCCCGAAGCCGTGTCGGGGGTCTGCACCCATCAGGGCTGCCGATTGTGGTTCGACGCACCCGAGGCCCGGCTGCGCTGCCCGTGCCACTCGACGTCGTTTTCGCCCGCCGGCCAGGTGCTGACGCATCAATTGCCGATCTCGCCGAAGCCGTTGCCCACGTTGATGGTTCGTGAACAAGGTGGTGTCATCGAGGTATTCGCCCCGCCGAGTCCTAACGAGCCGGCCTGACGGCCTGTAACCCGCCGCCCTATCTGTTGGCAGTGCTTGGTCTCTTACGTCCTTCGCCGACCGATGGAGGTGCAACGTTATGCCCGAACGATATCGGGGCGCGCGGGTGGTGCTGCTGGCAGGAATGATGCTGGCCTCATGCTCGTCGCCGCCGACCCACCAGACGTCGCCATCGGTGACGTTCGGGTCGGGCGCGACGACGCCGGGAATGCCGGGGATGGGCGGCATGCCCTCGATGTCGGGCCCGCCGGCGGGCGCCTCGACGTCGGCGACGGGATCTGCGGCTCCGGTAGCCGGTGACGCGGTCAGCATTGACAACTTTGCCTTCGTCCCGGCGACGCTGACCGTTCGCGCGGGAAGCACGGTCACCTGGACCAACCACGACGAAGAGCCGCACACGATAGCCGCCAACGACGGGTCGTTTCACTCACCCGGAATGGGCTCGCAGGGCACGTATTCGCACATATTCCCGACCGCAGGCAAGTTCGATTACGTGTGCTCGATCCACCCATACATGCACGCGACAGTGGTTGTCACGCAATGACCGACGCTGAGCACTCGATGAGCCGCCGACAACTGATCCGGCACAGCGCATGGTTCGGTGCGGCCGTCGGCCTGGCGGTGATCGGTGGTGAAGTGATCTCGCACGTCGCCGGTACCGCGGAGGCCGCGCGGGCTCAAGGCCGGCCCGCGCTGCGATTCGCTCAGGTCAGCGACAGCCACATCGGGTTCTCCGGAAAGGCGAATTCGAATGTCGCAGGCTCGTTCGGCCAGGCGATCGAGCGCATCAATAACCTCGGTTACACACCCGACTTCGTCATCCACACCGGCGATCTCACCCACCTGGCCACGCCGGATCAGTTCGATCAGGTCAAGCAGATGATGACCGGGCTGCGTACGCCGCATGTCTTCACCGTGCCAGGCGAGCACGACTCGGTCGACGATGCGGGCCAAAAGTATCGAAGCGTGTTCGGCGCGGGAACCCGCGGTGAAGGCTGGTACAGCTTCGACATCGCCGGCGTGCATGTGATTGCGCTGGTGAACACGCTCAATTTGAAAAAGCTCGGTCACCTGGGTGTCGATCAACTGGACTTCATCGCGAAGGATGTGGCGGCGCTGCGCAGTGATACGCCGATCATCGTGTTCAGCCATATACCGCTGTTCGCAATGTATCCGAATTGGGGCTGGGGTACCGACGACGCCACCCAGGCGCTGAGCTATCTGCGCCGCTTCTCGTCGGTGACCTGCCTCAACGGCCATGTCCACCAGGTCTTTTCCAAGACGGAAGACAATGTGACGTTCTACAGCGGCACCACGACGGCGTATCCGCTACCTCATCCCGGCGACGGTCCGGCACCGAAGCCCGTCACCCTGCCGGCAGGCAAATTGCACGACGCGCTGGGTATCCGCGAGGTCAGCTACACCCGGGGACACGCCGCCCTCGCATTGAAAGAACGGACACTGCAATGAGGTTCGCCGGGTTGCTGATCCGAATCGGAATCGCGGCTGCGGTGGTCGTCAGCGGGATCAGCCACACCTATCTGTATATCCATGGTTACCAGCATATTCCGACGATCGGCACGGCTTTCGTTGTGCAGGCCGGGGTCTCATTCGCACTCGCTGCGCTGATCCTGCTCGGCGGGCCGCCGTGGCTTCAGTGGGCAGCGGCCGCGTTGGCCGGCGGTGCACTGGTCGCCTTCGCGTTGTCGCGCACCGTCGGGCTTTTCGGGTTTTCCGAACAGGGCTGGGAGCCGGCGCCGCACGCGGCGATCAGCGTGGTCGCTGAAGTGCTGACCATCGGGCTCTGGACGGCCTATCTGGCCGAGGGGCGGCGCGTTCGCAGGTAAGCCGTGCATACTCTTCTGTAGGTCTCAAACAGAGGGGTTGGGCGCATGTTGTTCCGTGCGACTCTGGTCGCGGTAAGTATCGTCACGGCTGCGATTGGCTCGGCGTCACTGGCCGGCGCAGACCCGCATTGCGCCGCAGGTCAGTGCGGTCCGGCCCCGGGCCAGACCCCGTCATACCAGGATGGGTACAACAGCGAGCACGCCTTTTACTCGCAGCCGAGGAATAGCACCTTCCTGAAAAACGAGATGAAACAGGCCGGCTACGACACCGGCCTGGTTTGCCAACTCGAGATGGGCGGCGGACCGGTACCGCCCAATCAGAACGATTGGATACGCGGTTGCGTAGACGCGTTGCACGATCTGGGATTCAAGCCCTGAGCTGAGTGGCTTTCTCAGTTGTTCGTTTTCGTCAACGCGACGGGCTAGTCGGTCAACCTGCCGACTTACAGGTCATGCCAGCAGGCGCGAGGAGTGTGGCCATGATTGATGCACGGTTCGTCGCAACGGCCATCGCCGCCGCGGCGCTCGGCGCGGCCGGCCTGGCCAGCGCCGACCCGGCGAGCCAGCCGGTCCCCAATATGAGCCACGATGCGGCGCTCGGGAAGTCCTGCGCTACCCCGACCGGACGCTACATCTTCGGATACGACGCCAGCGGCAAGGTTTTGGCATGTGGTCGACCCGGCCAACCCCATGTGTGGGTCGATGCCGGGACGCTGGTCGGGGTTCGACAGATCGGCGGCAAGCAGTGCGTGGAGGAGATACACGCCCTCGCTCCAGACGGTAGTGGGGGATTTACTGCACAGTCACCCGACGGCGTCCCCTTGATATGCGCTTACCCCACCGATACCTGGGAGATAATGCCCACCCGTTAGTCCTTCTTGGACGGGATCACTATCACGACGATCAGCGTCAGGATGCTGAAGAACAGTCCAAGGATGCCCCACCCGAATGGGTTGCGGCCCTTCATCGCTGCGATGGCTGCACAAATTATCGCCGCGATGATACTGCCGATCGCGACGAAAATGCCTTTGATGCCGCGCAGGATAAAGCCTGCGGCCTCCGGCTGGCTGTAGGCGGCCAGCACTAGTTGATGGAACATGATGACCTCCTGTGCGCCGGACGGGATCTCAGTGCTCGTGTTCCGGACTGGGATACCCAGGAGAGCCGGAATCAAACGGCGCTGTGGTCTCCTTCGTGTTGTCGCGCAGATCCAGGATCAGCAGCGCAATCGGAAGCAGCACCGCCGCAACTAGGCCTATTTTTTCGGTGACTGCCGCCGCCGCCGTGTAGTGGTGCTGATGGGTGAGGTGAAACAGCAAGTGGGGGATGGCGAACACCAAGTAGGCAATCAGCGCGGTGCGCACAATCAGTCGCTCCATGGTCACCGCTGCGACGAATAACACCACCGTCAGCGCAAGGTTCAGCGCACCGACATCGCGCATCAGGTGTTCGGAATACGGCGGCAACAGGCTCACCCCAGGGACGTGGTCGTAGAAGACCCGCGGAGTCAGCGTCGCAACAGCTCCCACCGCGAGTTCGGTGAGCGCGAGGAACCAGATACCTGCTCGCAGCAGCACATCGGTGAGCTTCATCGCCGCTGCCATCGACGGAGAGGTAGGTAGGTACGAAGCGCGTCGGCGTACGGGACGACACCGGCGGCGAACTGCTCGCTGAGGTACTCCTCGAAGGTGACTGTGCCTTGTGCGTGATCCGGCGCCAGGTGGCCGCCGGCACGGTATGCCCGAAACACCCTGCCCGGTAGCAGGATTGGCAGAATCAGGCGATGCTTGCCGACCATTGCCAAGTAGCTGCGGGCAAGGTCGCTGACCGCACGGACCTCTGGCCCGCCGAAATCTGGTGCCCTGCCGGTGGGTTCGCCGAGCGCGAGCTCGGCGAGCCGGGTACCGACCTCGCGCACATCGACCGGCTGAAAACTCCAGCCGGCGGGCAGGGCCATGATCGGTGGTTTGGCCAACATGCGTAGCAGCATGGCGATGAGATCGTGGAACTGAGTCGCCCGCAGCACCGTCCACGGCAGGCCGGACCTTGCGACCAGCTCTTCATCGGCCACTTTTCGCCGGTACACCGGGACACGGTCGGAGCCGACGATCGAGGTGTACACCAGATGCGGGGAGCCGGCTTGTTTCGCCGCCTCGACCAGATGATCCACGTGTTCGGAGCACTGCACGATGGTGTCGACGCCGGCGACAGCCGCATCGAGCCCGTCGCCGGTGCGCAGGTCGCCGGTGACGTGTTCGGCGTCGTTGTGTTGGTGGGTCCGCCGGCCTCGGCTGAGGATGCGCACGCTGGCGCCGGATGTGAGGAGCTGATCGACCACCGCTCGGCCTAAGACGCCGGTGCCGCCGACCACGAGTACGCGTTTCGTCATACCTTATGGACCGGATAGCCCGGCGGGGTGTGACAGCTGCCGGTCCAGGAATCGCAATTTGTCCGGGTTCGCGACGACTCGCAGGGCGGCTATCCGGTCGCCATCTGTTTGGAAAAACAGCACGCCAGCCAGCACCGAGTCGGTGAAACCGAGCACCGCAGGCTCGCCGTTGACCTCGACGCCGAATTGGAGCTGTATTGCGGGCAAGGGTCGGCTAAACGCACCCGCCACGTATCGGGCCACCCGGTCGCGGCCCACCACCGGCCGCCGCGCGGCCGCCACTTTCCCGCCACCGTCGGCGGTGGACGTGACATCGGCGGTCAGCATGGGGACCAACCCGGCGACGTCACCGCTGCGGCTTGCGGTCAAGAAACGGTCCACCAGGTCGCGCCACCGCGCCGGATCGGGCTGGAACCGAGGCGCCGGATCACCGAGTCGTTGCTTTGCCCGGCGGTGCAACTGGCGAGCGTTGGCTTCGGTGGTTTCCATGAACTCGCCGATGTCGCGGTGGCTGTAGCCGAATGCTTCCCTGAGCACGAACACGGCGCGCTCGCTGGGGCCGAGCCGCTCCATCAGGGAGAGCAACGCGATCGACACCGAATCGCGAAGCTCGGCGGTTTCCAACGGCCCCAACGTTCCATCGCTGGTGATGACGGGTTCCGGCAGCCACGGACCCATGTAGATCTCCCGCCGAGCACGAGCCGACGTCAATCGGTTGAGGCACAAGTTCGTGACGACCTTGCTCAACCAGGCCGGCAAGGAGCCGATCGTCGCTCGATCGGTCGCGTGCAACCGTAGGTAGGCGTCTTGCACTGCGTCTTCGGCCTCGCCTGCTGACCCCAATAACCGGTAAGCAAGCCCGAACAGGCGGGGCCGCTGCGATTCGAACTCCTCCGCTACCGCGGTCATTTGCCTTAAGATCTGCCTCGCAACCCGTGGACGAAGTCCTTCGTCTCTGCCCAACTCGGCAGCAGGCCGGCGGCGCGCACTTCCGCGAGGGAGGGTGCTGCGGCATCGCGGTCAGACAACAGCAATTCGTGTCCGCTCGGCCAGTCGATCGCCAGCGTCGGGTCGGTGGGGGCAATGGTGTGTTCGCGTTGCGGGTTATATTCCGTGGAGCATAGGTACATCACCGTCGAGTTATCTTGCAGCGCAAGGAAACCGTGCGCGAGACCCTCGGAGAGATACACCGTCCTACGGTCACGGTCGTCGAGCAGAACCGAGTCCCACTGACCGAAAGTTGGTGAGCCAACCCGGACATCGACGACGACGTCGAACACCGATCCGGTAAGGCAGGTCACGTACTTGGCCTGGCTCGGTGGCAGCTGGGCGAAATGCAGGCCGCGCAGCACACCGGCTGCCGAGACCGAACAGTTGGCCTGCCGCACGTCTAGCCGGTGACCGGCGAACCCGGCGAAGCCGCGGTCGGTGAGCCACTCGAAGAACATTCCACGCGAATCGGAATGCAGTTGCGGGGTGATCTCCCACGCGCCAGCGATGTCGAGTTCACGAACCTGCACGTCAACGGCCCCATTGTTCGTAGCGGGCTTCGACGGCAGCTTTCAGCGGACCCCACCATGATTCGTTTTCCCGATACCAGTCGATGGTCTCACGCAGGCCCTCGGTAAAATCGGTATGCTTTGGCGCCCAGCCTAATTCGTTGCACAGCGGGGTCGGGTCGATGGCGTAGCGTAGGTCGTGGCCGACCCGATCGATGACGTAATCGAAGTCGTCGGGATCGCGTCCCATCAGTTGGAGCAATGTCTGCAGCACAGACACGTTGTCGCGTTCGCCGTCGGCGCCGATCAAATAGGTCCGGCCGACTTGGCCGCCGGTCAGAATCCGCCGGACCGCGTCGTTGTGGTCCTCGACGTGGATCCAATCCCTGACGTTGGTTCCTTTGCCGTACAACTTCGGCCGACGCCCGGTCAGCACGTTGGTGATCTGGCGCGGAATGAACTTCTCCAGGTGCTGATACGGCCCATAGTTGTTGGAGCAGTTCGAGATCGTCGCGCGAACGTCATAGGAGCGCACCCAGGCTCGCACGAGCATGTCGGAGCCGGCTTTTGTCGCCGAGTACGGACTCGACGGGTTGTAGGGCGTGGACTCGGTGAACCGCTGCGGGTCGTCGAGCGCGAGATCGCCGTAAACCTCATCGGTGGAGACGTGGTGCAGCCGGACCCCATGCCGGCGCACCGCCTCCAGAATCGTGAACGTCCCGATCACATTGGCCCGCAGGAACGGCGCCGGGTCGGCCAACGCGTTGTCGACGTGGGTTTCGGCCGCGAAGTGCACCACCGCGTCAGCCTCGGCGACCAGGCGGGAGACCAATTCGGCGTCAGTGACGTCGCCCTGGACCAGCCGGATCTCGTTTTCGACGGGAGCCAGCGATTCGCGGGTGCCCGCATATGTCATGGCATCGAGCACCGTCACCGCGTCTTCCGGATGCTCGCGAACGGTGGTGTGCACGAAGTTGGCGCCGATGAAACCGGCGCCGCCGGTCACCAGCAGCCGCATGGGGGAACTCTAGCCGGGCGCCGATTCGGGCCCCGAGCTAACCGCCGATTCCGTTATCGAGGCCGAGATGGGTTCCGAAATACCAAGGGACGCCGACCTGCACGACCACCGCGACGAGGACACATGCGATAAGGCTTGCCAGCAGTCCCACGGCACGCCGTCGGGCCTTCATCGGCGAAAAGGCGAGGACCAGAAACAGCAAACCGAATGCGGCCTGCACATAACCGAAAACCTCTAGCGGCCTATCGGCGGCTCGGTCGTAGTCGGTGAGGTGTCCGTCCGGAAAGCCGGCCAAGGCCACTTCGCTGTAGGTCATGAACGCTAGCAACAGCGCGGCGAGGGCGCAGACCACGCAAGCGATTCGTACCACGCCACTACGAAGCACCATGACGACCCCGTCCGCCAGATCAGCTGGTGGGCGTCAGCCCCAACGGCCCGGCCAGTTCGCTCAGCACGGGCAGCAGGGTCTCTGGCGTCCAGCCGCCCAGCACCTGGATCGCCACGTGATCGGCGCCGGCCTCGAGATGTTCATTGAGACGCTGCGCAATGGCTTCGGGGGTTCCGTAGGCCACCACCGAGTCGATCAGCCGGTCGCTGCCGGGCTTGCGCACGTCGTCTTCGCTGAATCCCAGTCGCAGCCAGTTATTCACGTAGTTGCTCAGGCCCAGGTAGTGGTCGACGGTCTCGCGGCCAATGCGGCGGGCCTCCGCGGCGTCGGTGCTCAGCACCACCTTGTGCTCGGGTGCCAGGAACACCGACCCACCGAGCTTGTCGCGAGCCTTGGCCGTGTGTTGCGGCGTGGTCAGATATGGGTGCGCGCCCGCACTGCGTTCGGCGGCCAGCTTCAGCACCTTGGGGCCCAGCGCCGCGAGCACCCGGCGACTGGTCGGCACCATGGCGCTGTCCAGTTGGTCGAGGTAACCGACCAGCGCATCGAAGGGCTTCACGTATTCCTCGGTGTGCTCGCGATGGCCCACCCCGATACCCAGCAAAAACCTTCCCGGATGGGCGTTTTCGATGCGTTCAAAAGATTTGGCGACCACCGGCGCCGGCGCCGACCAGATGTTGACGATCCCGGTGGCCAGCTGCAGCGAATTAGTCTGCGCCAGAGCCGGATCCACCCAATCCAACTCCGCGTCTGGCGATCCGCCGACCCAGGCCGCGCCGTAACCGAGCGACTCGATTTGCGCGGCCAGTTCGGGTGCCAGCGAGCGGAAGGCCAGCCATACGCCGAACCGGCCCAGGTCAGGTTTCAGCGATACGGCCTCGGTCATCTAGTTCCCCCTCTTGTTGCTCACGACTGATTCAGTCCAAGCGGCCCCGCCAATTCGGCCAGCGCCGAGACCAGGTTCTCACTTTTGGTCAGGACCTGAACGGCGACGTGGTCGGCGCCGGCGTCGAGGTGTTCATTGAGCCGGGCAGCTATCGCGTCGATCGTGCCGTAGGCAACCACGGCATCGACCAACCGGTCACTGCCGGGGCGCGTCACGTCGTCGTCGGTGAACCCCAGCCGCCGCCAGTTGTTCAGGTAGTTGGCCAGGTTGAGGTAAATATCGAGCGCCTTTCGGCCGACCGCCCGGGCGCGACCCGCATCGGTGGTCAGAACCACCTTGTGCTCGGGTGCCAAGAACGCCGACGGGCCGATCAGTTCGCGGGCCTGCGCCGTGTGCTCCGGCGTGGTGAGGTAGGGATGCGCTCCACCGCTGCGGTGCGCCGAAAGCTTCAACACTCGCGGGCCCAGCGCGGCAACCACTCGGCGGTTGGCCGGCACACCGTAATCGTCAAGGCGGTCCAGGTACTCGACCAGCGCGTCGTAGGGCTTGCGGTATTCGCTGATCGCCTCGGGGTGCCCGACGCCGATACCCAGCAGGAACCGGCCGGGGTAGGCCTTATCGATGCGGTGGAACGACTCGGCGACCGGTTTGGCGGGCGCCGACCAGATGTTGACGATGCCGGTGGCCACCTGCAGCGTGGTGGTCGCTTCCAGGATCGGCTCCACCCATTCCAGCTCGGCCGGCGGTGAACCGCCTACCCAGACGGCCCCGTAGCCAAGGGCTTCGATTTCTTTGGCCTGCTGCGGGGTGACGCCGCGGCCGAACGATCCGAACCGACCAAGGTTGGGCTTACTCGCTGCATCAGTCATGGTGTCTCCAACCGGTCGCGTGATATCGCTATTCCGTCAGCTCTGCATCCAGGTCGGGATCGGCCAAGTCCTCGACGCGAGGCTTTTCCAGCGGCAGCAACACGATGAAGCGGGTATTGCCCGGCACAGACTCCACCCGCAGATCCCCGCGATGCTTTTTCACGACGATGTTGAACGCCAAATCCAGCCCGAGGCCGGTGCCTTCGCCGAACGGTTTGGTGGTGAAGAACGGTTCGAAGATGTGCTCGCGGATGTCCTCGGGGATGCCGGGCCCGGTGTCGCAGATCTCGATACGGGCCAGCTTCTCGCCTTCTCTGCCGGTGCGGACGGTCAGCGTGCCGCCGGTATCGCGCATCGCCGCCAGCGCGTTGTCGATGATGTTGGTCCAGACCTGGTTGAGATCGCCTGGGAAGCAAGGGATCTCGGGAAGCGATTGGTCGAATTCTTTGACCACTGTGATCGCGCCGGGTTGCTTGTCTTTGCTCAATCGGTCTGCGAACATCACGAGCGTGCTGCGCAGCAGTTCGTGCACATCGGCCACATCGAACAGGGCGCGGTCCATCCGGGAATATTGCTTGGCGTCGGCGACCAACGCCGAAATCCGTTTGCTCGCTTCCGAAATCTGGTTCATCAGAAGCTCGCTCTCGATGGTGTAGCTGATCCAGCGGATCGCCTCTTCCAGCGAAGCCGATCTATCCAATTCTTCTGCGGTCGCGGCGATCCGCTGCAACCAGTCGGTACCGACGCCGCCTTCGACCAACGTCGGCGCGATGTCCCACCCGCCGGCGATGTCGTGGTCCTCCAGCCACTCGCCGACGGCGTCCTCGCGGTCGGCGGTCTCGAGCGCGGTCAGATGCTGCGACGCCGATTTGGCGACCTGCTCGGCGACCGCGTCCTGCAGCTGCACCAGAGCGTTCAGCGTCTCGGGGCTGACGGTGCCGTCGGCGAGCATCGCCAGTTTCCCGCGCATGCCGGAGATCCGGCCGCGCAGCTCGTCGGCCGCCCGTGCGATGGCCGCGGCGGGATTGTTCAGCTGATGGGTCAGCCCGGCCGACAACCGGCCCAGCGCGAGCAGCTTCTCCCGGTTGGCAATGACCCGGCGGGTGCGTTCCTGGCCGACCGCCATCCCGTCGAGCAGGTGGACGGCCATCGGGAACTGCTCCTTCATGAAGTCGGCGAAAGCCGGCGCGTCGAGCACGAAAAACCGCGACGGCTTGGTGACGTACACCGAGGCGTCGTAGCTCTGCCGTTGCAGCTGACCGGTGAAGGCTCGCCACGCGCCGCAATAGACCCCGCGCTGGGACGTCCGGTTGGTCTCGATGTCCTGACCACCGGAGAGCTTCGACATGGCCAGTTCGCCCTCGATCAGGACGTACAAGCAGGTTGCCGGTTCGCCCTCGACGATGATTGGTCCCGGCTGAAATTCCTCGATATCCCCGTTGGCGCACAACATCTCGAGCTGCTCATCGGTCAGCGCCTCGAACAAGAACAGGGTGCGCAGCTCGTCGACGTGACACCGGTGAGATGCGGTCATGACTCCGCCAGGTAGCGGTGGACCAGCATCACGGCCATCGATCCTTCGCCGACTGCGGCTGCGACGCGTTTAGCGGACTCGGCGCGCACATCGCCGGCCACGAACACGCCCGGCACGCTGGTTTCCAGGTGGTGTGGCGGACGGTCCAGCGTCCATCCGCAGACGTTGCGCAGGTCCGGCCCGGTGAGGATGAAGCCGCGATCGTCGCGGGCAACTACCCCGTCCAGCCAGTCGGTGCGCGGCGCGGCGCCGATGAAGATGAACATTCGGCCGCAGGCGACGTCCTCGGTTTCACCGGTCCGGTTGTCGATCAGGGTGAGCTTCTCCAGGTGATCGTCTCCGGTAGCGCAATGAACTTCGGTACAGGTGCGCACGGTGATCTTGGGAGTCTGCTCGATCTGTTCGATCAGGTAGTGCGACATCGAGGCTTCCAACGACGGGGCACGCACCACGATCGTGACCGATTTGGCTTCGCGGGACAGATACATCGCGGCCTGGCCGGCCGAATTGGCCCCGCCGATCACGTAGACCTCTTCGCCCTTGCAGTCCGACGCGATCGACACGGCGGCCCCGTAGTAGATGCCTCGGCCGGTCAACTCGTCGCAGCCTGTCGCCGCCAGCTGTCGATACGCGACGCCGGTGGCCAGGATCACCGCGTGCGCGTCGATGGAACCGCCGTCGGAGAACCGGATGGTGCGCTTGGACCCGTTGACCTCCAGCGCGGTGGCCGTGCGGGCGGTGATCAATTCGGCGCCGAACTTCTCCGCCTGTCTGCGGGCCCGGTCGGCCAGCTGGCCGCCCGACACCCCGTCCGGAAAGCCGAGATAGTTCTCGATCCGCGAGCTCTGCCCGGCCTGACCGCCGGTCGCGGTGCGTTCGATGAGCACGGTGCGCAGTCCCTCGGAGGCGCCGTAGACGGCGGCGGCCAGGCCCGCGGGTCCGCCACCGACGACGATCAGGTCGTAGAACTCCTGCGACGGCGTGGTGGTCAGGCCCAACGTGTCGGCCAGTTCGGCGTCGCTGGGCTCGATCAGGGTGTCGCCGCGTTCGGTGACGACGACCGGTAGCCGCAGGCCGTCCTCGCCGGCGGCGGCCAACAACTGCTCGCCGTCGGGGTCGTCGGCCATGAACCAGTTGTAATAGAGCCCATTGCGGGCCAGGAAGTCGCGCACCTGCCAGGACCGTGCCGACCAGCGGTGCCCGATCACCTTGGTGTGTGGGATGGGGTGTTCGGGCGCCCGCTTCCACGCGTCCAGCAGCGAATCGATCACCGGATAGAGCTTTTCTTCGGGTGGGTCCCAGGGCTTGAGCAAGTAGTGGTCGAGGTCGACGACGTTGATCGCGTCGATGGCGGCGTGGGTGTCGGCGTAAGCGGTGAGCAGCACCCGTCGCGCCGCGGGATAGAGGTCCATCGCGTGCTCGAGGAATTCGATGCCGGTCATCTGCGGCATCCGGTAGTCGGCGACGAGCGTCGCGACGGTCTCACCGCGCAGTTTGAGCTGCTTGAGGGTTTCCAGCGCGTCCGGGCCCGACTCGGCCCGCACGATCCGGTGAGCTTCGCCGTAGTGGCGACGTAGATCCCTGGCAACTGCCCGGGATACCGCGGGATCGTCGTCGACGGTCAAGATCACCGGTTTGCGGCTCTGGGCATCGGGAGTTGAGGGGCTTGTCATTGGGTTTAAGTATGCGCCTGTCAGGGCTCGTTCGCGGGCCGAGGTCGGCCGGTTCCGATTCCGCCGACAGCGATTTTGGCCAGCAGGAATGAGCGGGTATCGTGGACCAACGGTGCGTCATCGCGCTGGTTTCTTGCGTGCCCCAGGAATTGCGGGAATTTTCCGAACACCGGCTCACGTTGCAAAGCCAGCCAATGCTGCGCCGAACCGGGCTCAGCTGAAACAAAACGAAGCGACGAAACTAAAAGACGAGGATTTCTAGGAAGTTATGGCCAAGAAGGACGGCGCCATAGAGGTCGAGGGCCGCGTGGTCGAGCCCCTGCCCAATGCGATGTTCCGCATTGAGCTGGAGAACGGACACAAGGTGCTCGCCCACATCAGCGGCAAGATGCGGCAGCACTACATCCGCATCCTGCCCGAGGACCGGGTGGTAGTGGAGTTGTCTCCCTACGACCTGACCCGTGGCCGCATCGTGTACCGCTACAAGTAACAGCCCGAACGACAAAGCCATCGAGTAGAAGAACAGGATCGAAGAGCCGTGAAGGTGAACCCGAGCGTCAAGCCGATCTGCGACAAATGCAGGGTGATCCGTCGGCATGGGCGGGTCATGGTGATCTGCTCTGATCCGCGCCACAAGCAGCGCCAGGGCTAGTCAGGGCTAACAAGACCCTGCCGTACCGACAACTGAATGCAGACCTCCCAGCACCAGTGAGGGGATAGGCCCCTCATAAACGTCCGGAACGGAGGCCGGACCCCGGAGCAGTCAGCCGGGAACGGACTGGGATCAGACCTCCGCGAACAGAAGGAATGCCACCCATGGCTCGAGTTGTGGGCGTTGACCTACCGCGCGATAAGCGCATGGAGGTCGCGCTGACCTATATCTACGGCGTTGGCCGTACCCGGTCGAATGAAATTTTGGCCGCCACCGGGATCGACAAAGACCTGCGCACCAAGGACCTCACCGACGATCAGGTGACCCATCTGCGCGACTACATCGAAGCCAATCTCAAGATCGAGGGTGACCTGCGCCGTGAGGTGCAGGCCGACATCCGTCGCAAGATTGAGATCGGCGCCTACCAAGGCCTCCGCCACCGCCGCGGGATGCCGGTGCGCGGCCAGCGCACAAAGACCAATGCGCGTACCCGCAAGGGCCCCAAGCGCACCATCGCCGGCAAGAAGAAGGCCAGGTAAGTCATGCCCCCAGCTAAGAAGGCAGGCGCTGCCGCCCCGAAGAAGGGTCAGAAGACCCGGCGGCGGGAAAAGAAGAACGTCCCGCACGGCGCCGCCCACATCAAGAGCACGTTCAACAACACGATCGTGACGATCACCGACCTGCAGGGCAACGTCATCGCCTGGGCGTCGTCGGGCCACGTCGGCTTCAAGGGTTCGCGTAAGTCGACGCCGTTCGCCGCCCAGCTGGCCGCCGAGAACGCCGCCCGCAAAGCCCAGGAGCACGGCGTGAAGAAGGTCGACGTTTTCGTGAAGGGCCCGGGCTCGGGCCGCGAGACCGCGATCCGGTCGCTGCAGGCTGCCGGCCTGGAGGTTGGCGCGATCGCTGATGTCACCCCCCAGCCGCACAACGGCTGCCGTCCGCCCAAGCGGCGCCGGGTCTAGGAGAAGAACAGACAATGGCTCGTTACACCGGACCGATCACCCGGAAATCACGCCGGCTGCGCACCGACCTCATCGGTGGCGACCAGGCGTTCGAGAAGCGCCCCTATCCGCCCGGCCAGCATGGTCGCGCGCGGATCAAGGAGAGCGAGTACCTGCTGCAGATGCAGGAGAAGCAGAAGGCCCGCTTCACCTACGGCGTCATGGAGAAGCAGTTCCGCCGCTACTACGAAGAGGCCGCGGGCCGTCCCGGCAAGACCGGCGATGAGCTGCTGCAGATCCTGGAAAGCCGGCTGGACAACGTCGTTTACCGCGCCGGCATCGCCCGCACCCGCCGGATGGCTCGACAGCTGGTCAGCCACGGCCACTTCACCGTCAACGGCGTGCACGTCAACGTCCCCAGCTATCGGGTGTCGCAATACGACATCATCGATGTGCGGGACAAGTCGGTGAACAGCGTGCCGTTCCAGATCTCCCGCGAGACCGCCGGCGACCGTCCGATCCCCAGCTGGATTCAGGTGGTCGGCGAGCGGCAACGGATCCTGATCCACCAACTGCCGGAGCGCGCTCAGATCGAGGTGCCGCTCACCGAGCAGCTGATCGTCGAGTACTACTCGAAGTAAGAGTCCTGCACCAACCGGTGCAGGTACCTAAACGGCATCAAATAGCGGGTGCCGAGAAGGAGAAGAAGAAACACCATGCTGATCTCACAGCGACCCACCCTGGCCGAAGAGGCCATCAACGACAACCGTTCGCAGTTCGTCATCGAGCCGCTGGAGCCGGGATTCGGCTACACGCTTGGTAACTCGCTGCGCCGCACGCTGCTGTCGTCGATTCCCGGCGCGGCAGTCACCAGCATCCGCATCGACGGCGTGCTGCACGAGTTCACCACCGTGCCCGGCGTCAAGGAAGATGTCACCGACATCATCTTGAACCTCAAGAGCCTGGTGGTGTCCTCCGAAGAAGACGAGCCGGTGACGATGTATCTGCGCAAGCAGGGCCCGGGCGAGGTCACCGCCGGCGACATCGTGCCGCCGGCCGGTGTCACCGTGCACAACCCCGAGATGCACATCGCGACGCTGAACGACAAGGGCAAGCTCGAGATCGAGCTGGTCGTCGAGCGTGGCCGCGGTTATGTCCCGGCAGTGCAGAACAAGGCATCGGGCGCCGAAATCGGCCGTATCCCCGTCGATTCCATCTACTCGCCGGTGCTCAAGGTGACCTACAAGGTCGACGCCACCCGTGTCGAGCAGCGCACCGACTTCGACAAGTTGATCCTCGATGTCGAAACCAAGAGCTCGATCGGCCCGCGTGACGCGTTGGCGTCGGCCGGTAAGACGCTGGTCGAATTGTTCGGTCTGGCACGCGAACTCAACGTCGAGGCCGAGGGCATCGAGATCGGCCCGTCGCCGGCCGAGGCGGACCACATCGCGTCGTTCGCGCTGCCGATCGACGACCTGGATCTGACCGTGCGTTCGTACAACTGCCTCAAGCGCGAGGGTGTGCACACCGTCGGCGAGTTGGTGTCGCGCACCGAGTCCGACCTGCTCGACATCCGCAACTTCGGGCAGAAGTCCATCGACGAGGTGAAGGTCAAGCTGCACCAGCTGGGTCTGTCGCTCAAGGACAGCCCCGCCAGCTTCGACCCGTCTGAGGTCGCCGGGTACGACGTCGCCACCGGGACCTGGTCCAGCGAGGGTGCCTACGACGACCAGGACTACGCGGAAACCGAACAGCTCTAACGCACTAACCAAAGGGAGTCTGCAATGCCCAAGCCCACCAAGGGCCGTCGCCTCGGCGGATCGTCTTCGCACCAGAAGGCGATTCTGGCCAACCTGGCCACGGCGCTCTTTGAGCACGGCCGGATCAAGACAACCGAGCCCAAGGCTCGGGCACTGCGGCCTTACGCTGAGAAGCTGATCACGCACGCCAAGAAGGGCACGCTGCACAACCGGCGTGAGGTGCTCAAGAAGATCCGCGACAAGGACATCGTGCACAGCCTGTTCGACGAGATTGCGCCGTTCTTCGCCGACCGCAACGGCGGCTACACCCGCATCATCAAAGTCGAGGCACGCCAAGGCGATAACGCCCCGATGGCGGTGATCGAGCTGGTGCGGGAGAAGACGGTCACCTCGGAAGCCGATCGTGCGCGTCGGGTCGGCGCTTCGAAGGCCGCTGCGAAGAAGGCGCCGGAGGCGGCCGCGGCGGCGCCGCAGGCCGCAGTCGAGCCGGAGGCCGCGGT
>NZ_JBAUZA010000555.1:0-2411 GCF_049585075.1 Mycobacterium sp. | reverse complement strand
TCGCCGGTGCCATCGGTACCGTCGCCGTCGGCGCTTGGCAGAGCGCGCGCTACGCGCTGCGCCGCGAAGAGGCCGGGTGCGGCGGCGCCTGCGCGACTTGCACCCTCGCCTGTCGCTGAGCGGTGTGCATCGAAGCGCGTTGCCGCTGAAGGCCTTTCGACAGCCGCTTAGTTGCGGCTGATGTCGATCGGATGGGTGGCCAGCAGCGACATCGGCAGCGGCTGGCGGCGCAACACCCGACCCCACAGATCCACCCTAGGCTGCACGAGAACGTAAGATGGCAACGCCGACAGCACAATCCAGTCGTCGCGCTCGATCTCACCCTCGAGCTGGCCGATCGTCCAGCCGGAGTATCCGGCGAAGATGCGCACCCCCTCCACCATCGGGGCGATCGAGTCGGGGTCGGCGTCCAGATCGACCATCACCATCCGGCCGGCCACGTGTCGCAGCCCGGCCACGCCGTCCGGCTCGGCGCCGACCCGCAGCACCGCCAGGCACAGCGCTGCGTCACGCTTCACTGGTCCGCCGATGAACATCGTCTTCGGCTTCGCAGACAGCTTGGACCACTGCGGCAAAACGTTGTACACCGCGGTCTCACTAGGGCGATTGAGCACCACGCCCAGCGTTCCCCCGTCGTTGTGCTCGACGATGTAAATCACGCTGCGACGAAATGTCGGCTCAAGCAGATCCGTGTTGGCCAGAAGCAAAGTGCCCGCTCGCACACGCTGCGCGGCGGGAGCAATGAAGTCCTCCGGATCCTCGGGCTGAGCCACGAGTCCATCATGGCATCCGCGCGGGGCCGCTGTGGTGAACAAGAAGGGCGCTCCGCGATATTTGTACTGTTGTTAACAGGGTCCTGGGCTTGGGCTGTCTCGTTCGGGTAGCCAGGCCCACGGGGAAGTAGGTTCGGTGACTCACACGCGTGCACCCGTGGCCGTCTGGCGCTCGGTGCGCAGCTTGCCCGACTTCTGGCGACTGTTGGAATTGCGCATCGCTAGCCAGTTCGGCGACGGACTCTTCCAGGGGGGCTTGGCCGGGGCGCTGCTGTTCAACCCCGAGCGGGCCGCCCGCCCGTTGGCGATCGCCGGTGCCTTCGCCGTGCTGTTCTTGCCGTACTCGCTGCTGGGCCCGTTCGCCGGCGCGCTGATGGACCGTTGGGACCGTCGGCTGGTGCTGGTCGGCGCCAACCTGGGCCGATTGGTCTCGGTGGCCCTGGTGGGGATTTGCCTGGCCGTCGGTGCCCGCAACGGGCTGGTGCTGTGCGGCGCAGTGATTGTCAACGGGCTGTCCCGGTTCGTCTCATCGGGCTTGTCCGCCGCCCTGCCCCATGTGGTGCCCCGCGAGCAGGTGGTCACGATGAACTCGATCGCGTCGGCAACCGGTGCGGTCGCTGCGTTCATCGGCGCCAACTTCATGCTGGTGCCCCGCATGCTGGTCGGTTCCGGCGACGCCGGCGCCGCCTCGATCATCTTGCTGGTCACCGTCCCGCTGCTGATCGCGCTGCTGCTATCGCTGCGCTTCGACGACCATGTACTGGGTCCCGACGACACCCAGCGGGCGATCCACGGATCGGTCGTCTACGCGGTGATCACCGGGTGGATACACGGTATCCGCACCGTGCGACACCGCCCCACGGTCGCGGCCACCCTCTCCGGTTTGGCATCGCACCGGATGGTGTTCGGCATCAACACCCTGGTGGTGCTGCTGCTGGTGCGCAGCGGCGGCGCCGCATCTGTCGGTGCGTTGGGTGGTGCGATGTTGTTCCTAGCCGCCACCGGGATCGGGTCGTTTCTGGCCAATCTGGTGACCCCGCCCGCGGTGCGCCGCTGGGGCCGATATGCCACCGCCGGCGGGGCATTGGCGATCGCCGCGGCGATCCAAATCGCCGGGGCCGGTCTGCAGTTGGCGGTCATGGTGGCGTGCGGGTTCTTCCTGGGCGCGGCGGGCCAGGTGCTCAAGCTTTGCGCCGACACCGCAATTCAGATCGATGTGGACGACGCCCTGCGCGGACATGTGTTCGCCGTACAGGATTCGCTGTTTTGGGTCGCGTTCATCGGTGCAATCACCGCCGCGGCCACAGTCATTCCGCTCAACGGCCACTCCGCCGTGCTGATATTCGCCGGGACCGGGCTTTATCTGTGCGGACTGGCTGCCCACAGCGTCGTCGGGCGCCGCGCGCAGCTGGCTTAAGGTACACAGATGGCTGGTGTACAACAGATCGTCGCCGACCTGCGCGCCGAAAGCGACGAGCTGGATGCGCTGGTCGCGCCGCTTGCCGCCGATGGCTGGGCAGCGTCGACGCCCGCTGCGGGTTGGTCCATTGCGCATCAAATCGGACACCTGTTATGGACCGACCGCGTCGCGCTGACCGCGGTTACCGACGAGCCGGCCTTCGCCGCCCTGCTGGAAAT
>NZ_JBAUZA010000554.1:0-7014 GCF_049585075.1 Mycobacterium sp. | reverse complement strand
CTTTCCATATCACGCCTACGGCAATACCGAAACATTCACATTTTCAACGGCATTTGACGTCGACGCATCGCCTGAGGCCCACGCCGATAGCTGGGGCGTGCCGTTGCCGGGCGTGACGGTCAAGATCGTGGATCCTGCTACCGACCGAGTGATTTCGCGAGGCGAAAGCGGTGAGATCTGCGTTAAGGGACCCACACTCATGCTGGGCTACCTGGGTACACCGCTGGACGAGACGCTAGACGCGGAAGGGTTCTTCCACACCGGTGACGGCGGATACCTCGACGACGCCGACCGTCTGTTCTGGGAAGGCCGGCTCACCGAAATCATCAAGACGGGCGGCGCGAATGTCTCACCGCTGGAAGTCGACGATGCGCTGGCGAAGCATCCCGCGGTGAAGCTGACCAAAACTGTTGGCCTGCCGCATGACAATCTCGGCGAGATCGTTGTCGCGTGCGTCGTGCCGCACGACGGAGCCAGCGTCGAAGCCGACGAGATCCGCAAATACTTGCGAGAACAGCTGGCAAGCTACAAGGTGCCGCGCCACGTACTCTTTTTCTGCGAAGCAGAGATTGCCCTGACAGGCAGCAACAAGATCAAGTCCGACAAGCTTCGTGATCTCGCCGCAAAGCGACTGTCGGCCATATGAGCCTAATGAAGCTGTGCCGGTAACGTTTTGGTGAGCGGGGCGGGAATAGCCGCGTACCGATGACCCAGTAGTGCGCCTAATTTGTTGTCGACTGTTTGCCCGCGGCAGAGTCATCCGCACACGGTACCGCCGCGGGGAGGACCGCTCGGCGACACCAGGACCAGACAACCTCTTCGGTCAGGCCAGTCTCATCCATCCCACCGTGCAACGCGTTGTACTGGCCAAGAGAAGTGAGGGTGGAGCCCAGAAGTGACGTCAGTTGCTTCACCGTGAGGTCGTTTCGAATGAGGCCGGCTTGCGAACATGCAGTCAAAATCTCTGTCAATAACTTGCGGTGCGGTTCCCAAACTTTCGCAAACGCTTCCGGATTATCCAGTTCGAGGCTCAAGTTGTAAATGAGAACCAGGCGACCGCCGACTTCTTGCGATGAGCCGGGACGAGACAGCACTCCCCTGCACCATGCCTCCAGCTGCCCCATCGGGCCTTCCGCTGCCTCGACTTTCTCCCTCATCGCTTCGGTGAATTGAGCAGTGAGGTCTTCGTATAAGGCCAACAGAAGTTCGTCTTTGCCGGCGAAGTGCTGATAGAACGTCCTTACACTGAGGTTCGCACGATCGGCCAGTGTCTGTAACGTGAAACTCGCTTGCCCGGATTCTTGGACCAGCTCGAGCGCCGTCGCCATAAACCGCGTGCTACGAGCAACCGCCAAAGCCCGCGCATCGCCGAGGCGACGCTCAATTGCTCGTTCCTGCCACGTGCGGCCCTGATCGCTGTCCTCATTTGAGGTTCGCGGGCGACGGTTGTCGATTTTGTCCTTCACTGAGGGCAAATATACCGCCGATTCACCTGCGATCAGCCCTGTGCCCCTGACTGCCCGAGCGGCCACGGGGACTCATCCGGTCGGGCTGTTACAGCAGATAAGCTGCATGTTCTTCTGTGGAGCTGCCGGGAATCGAACCCGCCCCAAAAATCACGCTGAGCTGGTAAAACACTAGATTTGGCCACGTGAAACGACGCAAAAGTACGCGAAACGACCTGCGGATACGCCGAGGTGTTGATGGCATCAACACCGTCCTCGTCGCGGCACGAAACCTTAATGCGGGGCGACGGGAGCGGTGTGATCGGATCGTGTGCCGGCCACAGGTTCAGTGCTCTGGCGTCGATGACCACGAGATCTACTTGCATCCCAGCGGCTCGTCGAGGTAAGCGTCAGCCCAAGCACCGATGATCCGGCCCGCGCGATGAGCTTGGCCACGGACCGTGAGCAGATGGTCCGAACCCTCGAGAGAGACAAAGCTACGCGGATGGCGGGCCAAACCGAAGATTTCACTGGCGTTTTCGAGGCCCACTGTGTTGTCGGTCGGCGAATGCAGAATGAGGAGCGGCATCCCCAAGCCCTTGATCTTGTCGTGCAGATGGGCGGCGCGCACATCCTCGACAAAGGCGCGCTTCAGTGTGAGCGTGCGCCCGCCAACCATCCATTGCGCAGAGCCATCCGATATCACGCGGTCGACCACCGCGTCGTAATGGGCCTCGACGTGACTGGGCTCCACCGGCGCTGCGACCGTGACAACCGCCCGCACCCGCGGCGAGCTCCGCGCTGCTGCCAAAACGGCCGCGCCGCCAAACGAGTGCCCGACGAGGATATCGGCAGGAGTCCCCCTGTCTGCCATGAATTCGCATGCCTTCCTGGCGCGCCTGGCCATGCAAACCATCGACCAGACCCAGGAACTTAGCGTCTGTTGTCACTACGCCAACGTATCGCCGCTGCGCTGATCCGATGAGCGTTCGACGAACGCGACCGTCGTCTCCAGCCGCCTGAACGCGGAGCCCACCAGCCAATGCGATCGCCGGTCCGCCTGACGGCACGCGCGGTTGTCGCGTGGAGGCACGGAGCCTCTACTGGACTTCTCGCCAATGGAGGTGACACGGCAATGACAGCGACGGGACCTGCTGCGTTGCGCGTCAATCGCAGCCTCCGGAGAAGTGCACCAACGCCACGGCCGGAGGGCATTCGATGAAATACGACCTCGCAGACCGCACCGTCGCAATCACCGGCGCCGCCGGCGGCCTCGGCGCAGATCTGGCCAAAGCTCTGCGTACCCGAGGGGCGCGCGTCGCGCTCCTTGACCTCAACGCCGACGCGGTCCGCGAACTGGCGGACCAGCTAGGCAGCGAGAGCGTGGCCAGGGGCTGGCGGGCCGACGTCAGCAACTTCGACGACCTCGATCAGGTAATGACTGAGGTGAACTCACCCTTCCCGGCATTCAAGAAGTCGTCGAGGATGTCGTCAGCGAGCTGCCACATCGCATCCTCGTTCTCCTTCAGCCGTTTCGGGGTGATGAGGCGCATCAAAAGCGCGCGGTGATCAGTGTGCGTGGGCGGGTCCAGTGTCGGCAGTTGATCGTTGAACGGGAGTACGTCGCGATGCTCCGCGATCAAGTTGGTGATGTCATCGCCGTCCAATGGCACTGGGAAGCCTGGGAATGGGCCACTCACCGAGATGCAAAACGAGAAAGTTGAATCGTCGTTGTACACATCGACCGCTTCCTGCCAACCTGTGACCATCGCGACGCCGTAGCGGGCCTCGCTTGCGACCGGACACTTGTCGCGCAGGGCTGCATAGAACGGATACGGATCCCTGGTCAGTCGACCGTCGCGAAAGAAGTCGACATCCGTCAAGTCCTCAGTCATATGTTCCTCCATCTCAATCACCGGCCACCGTGGTGCAGGCGGGCGGGATCGCTTCCACGAATTTCGCTGTGGCGGAATCACATCCGTGGCCGTGGTGTGCGTTTGGCACGCCGATCAGCTTGGCCCGGCCGGGAAGGCAACCGACTTGATCTCGGTGTATTGATCGAAACCCGCAGTGCCGTTTTGCCGTCCAATGCCGCTCGCTTTGTATCCGCCGAAGGGTGTGTGGGCTCCGTAACCAGCCGTGCCGTTGATGCCGATGAAGCCGGCACGCAGTCGGCGGGCGATCTGCAACGCATGTTCCGTCGATCCCGACATCACGTTGCCCGCGAGGCCGTACGGGCTGTCGTTGGCGATTCGGACCGCGTCGGCCTCGTCGTCGTACGGGATCACGCACAGCACCGGGCCGAAGATCTCCTCCTGCGCGATGGTCATCGAGTTGTCCACGTCAACGAATAACGTCGGCGTGATGAAGAAGCCTTTGTCCAACCCGTCGGGTGCTTCGGACCCACCCACCGCGAGAGTTGCGCCTTCGGCGACTCCCGTGTCGATGTAACCCCGAATACGGCCGCGTTGGCGGTCCGAGATCACCGGACCGCAGAGCGTGGCCGGGTCCTGTGGATCACCCGGCGCAACACCCCGATAGATGCCCTTGAGAATCTCCACACCCTCGTCGTAGCGCGACCGCGGCAACAACAGGCGGGTGGGGTTCGCGCAACCTTGGCCAGCGTGCACACAGGGAGCTATGCCCATCATGCATCCGAAGTCGAGGTCGGCGTCCTCCAGCACGATCGTGGCTGACTTTCCACCGAGTTCGAGGAACAGGCGCTTCATCGTGGCGGCGCCTTTCTCCATGATCCGTTTACCCACAGCGGTCGAACCGGTGAACGAGATGAGGTCGACCTTCGGTGACACCGTCAGTTGCTCGCCGACAAGGTGATCGGACGCCGTAACGACATTGACCACTCCCGCCGGAATATCGGTGCGCTCAGCGATGAGCCGGCCCAATCGTGTTGCGTTGAAGGGCGTGTCCGGCGCGGGCTTCAAGACGACTGTGTTGCCGGTTGCGAGCGCCTGGCCCAACTTCTGGATGGTGACCTCGAACGGGAAGTTCCACGGCACGATGGCTCCCACAACACCCACCGCTTCACGCCACACTTGGCGCGTGGTGTTGACCCCGGTCACCGATATGACGGCATCCCCGAGCGATAGCTCCCACGGATATGTGTCGATCAGGGACGCGGGAAAGCGCAAGGCATCCGCCAATGGTGCATCGAGTTGCGGGCCGCACGTATTGACCGGGGGCACCCCACCTCGCGGATGAGCTCCTCGCGCAACTCTCCCCGTTCGTGCTCGAGCGCGTCCTGCAGTTGAATCAGACAGCGCTGACGGAGAACACGGTTCGTCGACCAGTCCGTGCTGTCAAAGGCGTCCCGCGCCGCATCGATCGCCCAGGGCCATGTCCTCGCAAGAGGCATCCGACACCTCACCGAGAAGTTCCTCGGTGGCCGGATTGATGTTCGCGAACGCACCGCCTCGACCTTCGACCAGTTTCCCATTGATGAGCATCCTGTGCTCGAAGCGCGTTTCATTGGTCATTCGTAGCGCCTCCTCTATCCGTAATCGCACGTCTGTCAGTTATGGCCACGTCTTGTATCGCGCCAAACCTCGGAATCCCCAACAACACTCGGAAGGCGTGATGGAGAACCTTCGACGGCAGTAATCGCGTCATGACCATGACCATTCGTGCATCGGGGCCGACGGCTCGTCGCACGAACGGTGCGCTGCCGTCGAGTTCCCTACTCAAGCGGTCGGCAAAGCGCTGCGGGCTTTTGGCCGAAAGCTTGATCGCCATCCGTCCACGTTTATCCATCGTGCGGTGGTGTGCGGCGTAAGGACCGGCCAGATCGCGCACATCCGTCGCGCCCGCATCGGTGATGATCTCGGTGTCGTAGGTTCCCGGCACCAAGATTGTTACCCCGATTCCGAATGAAGCGATCTCGCCTGCCATGGATTCACCCCACCGTTCCAGAGCACCTTTAACCGCGGAATATGCTGCAGTAGCCGGCATCCCACGTGCGCCCGCTTGGCTGGAGATCAACACGATTCGGCCCCGACGTGCGGCACGCATCGATGGGAGGAGGACCCTTGTCAACGCGACCGGGCCGAAGATGTTGGTCGCGAACATTCGCTCCCACACTTCGAGCGGGGTTTCCTCGACCATTCCGGCCGCCGAGATTCCCGCGTTGTGCACCAATCCGTAGGGTGCTCCGACCGTTGCGAGAATCGACTCAGCAGCCGCTTGAACAGATGCGGGGTCGGTCAGATCTAGTTGCACTCCGACTAGACGAGTGTCGCTATCCTCGGCACCGGTTACCGCCCGCAGATTTTCGAGACCAGTTCTGACTGAGCGCATCGCGGCGACCACCGTCCAGCCCTCGTCGTAGAGCCGCCTGGCAGATGCGAGACCCAGCCCTCGCGAAGCGCCGGTGATGACGACGCTGCGCGTCGGTGCCATCGTCAGATCTCGCCGAAGCGATCCACGAGGCGGGAATTGACACCATCGGGCTCCAGTTCGCGAGCAACAAGGTAGCCGCAACCCATCCACGCGCGGCGAGTCCAGTTCCCGAACGAGATCCGAGGACCGGGAGCTCCCGAGGCCGCTGGAACCGACTTGACCCGCTCGAGGGCTTCCTTCACGCCGCGCGGACTGAGCGGCTGTGCATCCTGGATCGCCTGAAGAACGGTCACGGCGACATCGCGGTTCACCACCGGGACGCAGTACTCCGGCCGGCGCCCGTGGAGTTTCTCGAACTCATCGAGGAACTGCTGTCCTACTGGATTGCCCTCGTCGTATTGGTCCACGCCCGTCCAGCCCATGAATGCCTGCCACATGACGGGGTTGATCCAAGCGTTCTCGAATGCGGTACCGGCGAATCGCGGAGGATCCCAATTGAGCTCCTCGAGTGCAGGATTCACGAAGACCAGACCGAAGCCGAAGCCTGCGTGGACTAGAGCTTGGGCGTTTGCTTCGCGAAGGTTCCGCACAGCTCTACTGACGTCTTGCGCAGTCTGCGCAATCGTCTCGACACCGACGATCCGAATACCACGCCGTGCGCAAGCCTTTTGGAAATTGGCGACGTAGGACTCTCCGACCAGTGAGGCTTCCATCAGGATTCCCACATCGTTGAGATTGCGTTTCACTAGGAGGTCAGTCCAGAAGATGGGTTCGTCGTAATGCGAGCCCATGGGAAATGCGAATATCCACTCGCCGAGCGCGAGGTCCGAGCCGGTGACGCTGATCGCCGGAACCCGGAAGCGCTCCTCGATCGCCTCCTTGGCCGCAACGATGTTGTCCCCGATATTCGGCCCGAATACCAGAAGACAGCCCTCCTCCACTAGTTCCTCGTACGCATCGATGACGTTTTTCACCGTGCCCTTGGGCAGTCCCTCCACCTCGCGGTACACGATCTCGACCCGACGGTCGATGAGCCCCTTGTCGAACGCGTCTTGGAACACCATGTCGAACGGGATTGTGAGATCTTCATACATCTCCTTCGGATAGTCGCCGAGAAGGAAGTCCATCAGGTAGCCGATCTTGATCGGTTCGGCCGTGCTCTCGTAGGACATCGAAACCTCCAGATTGGTGTTTGATTGGTAGTCAGGCTGTTTCG
>NZ_JBAUZA010000553.1:0-11629 GCF_049585075.1 Mycobacterium sp. | reverse complement strand
GGCTGTGGATGCGCGGCGCCAGCCTGACCATGCTGCACCAGCCCACGCCGCGCACCGACCTCGAGCTGTGGGCCAAGGACACCACCGTCGTTGTCGACATGATCGAGGCGAAGGCGGTGATTGTCTCCGACCCGTTCGTGGCGGCCGTGCCGGTGCTCGAGGGACGCGGTCTGAAGGTGCTGACTGTCGAGCAACTGCTGGCATCCGACCCGATCGACCCCATCGACACCGATGAGGACGACTTGGCGCTGATGCAGCTGACGTCCGGATCCACCGGTTCGCCCAAGGCCGTGCACATCACCCACCGCAATATCTACTCCAACGCCGAGGCGATGTTCATCGGCGCCAAGATGGATCCCAGCGGCAACGACGTGATGCTCAGCTGGCTGCCGTGCTTCCACGACATGGGCATGGTCGGCTTCTTGACCGTGCCGATGTATTTCGGTGTCGAGCTGGTCAAGGTCACGCCGATGGACTTCCTGCGCGACACGCTGTTGTGGGCCAAGCTAATTGACAAGTACCGCGGCACCATGACGGCCGCGCCCAACTTCGCCTACGCGCTGTTCGCCAAGCGGCTGCGCAAACAAGCAACCCCCGGTCAATTCGATCTGTCCACGCTGCGATTCGCGCTCTCCGGTGCAGAACCGGTGGACCCCGCCGACGTCGAGGATCTGATCGAGGCCGGAAAACCCTTCGGGTTGCGACCCGAGGCCGTCATGCCCGCCTACGGGATGGCCGAAACAACGCTGGCGGTGTCGTTCTCCGAACTCGGCGACGGGCTGGTGGTCGACGAGGTGGATGCCGATCTGCTGGCCGCGCTACGCCGGGCCGTGCCCGCCACCAAGGGCAATACCCGCCGGCTGGCTTCGCTCGGCCCGCTGCTGCAGGGCATCGAGGCGCGCATCGTGGATGACAGCGGGGCGGTGTTGCCGGCGCGCGGTGTCGGCGTGATCGAGTTGCGCGGCGAACCGGTCACCCCGGGCTACACCACCATGGGTGGATTCATCTCGGCGCAGGACGAGCAAGGCTGGTACGACACCGGGGACCTCGGCTATTTGATGGAGAACGGCCACATCGTGGTGTGCGGTCGGGTCAAGGACGTCATCATCATGGCCGGCCGCAACATCTACCCCACCGACATCGAGCGGGCCGCAAGCCGGGTCGACGGCGTTCGCCCGGGTTGCGCGGTGGCCGTGCGACTGGACGCCGGGCACGCCCGCGAGACCTTCGCCGTGGCAGTCGAATCCAACGCGTACCAAGATGCCGCCGAAGTGCGCCGCATCGAGCATCAGGTGGCCCACGAGGTCGTCAGCGAGGTCGACGTGCGGCCGCGCAACGTCGTGGTGCTGGGTCCCGGCACGATTCCGAAGACGCCGTCGGGCAAGCTGCGACGGGCCAACTCCGTCACCCTGGTCACCTAGCTGCGCGTGCTACGCAAGTGGCGCAAGCCCAGACCGCAGCAGTCCCAGACATGTAGCGGTAATGGCGCCCAAATCCTCACGGCAGCCGCCTCGACCCCACCTCTCCACTCCGACGACCAGCGCGGCCGCCAGCGTGGCGCCCGCGACGTCGGCGACCAGTTCGATGTTCGGCACATCTGGATAGCGCTGCTTGATGAAGTCGGTGATCACCGCAGCGAATGACGCCTGCACCACTCGTAGATGGCTGGCGATCTGTTCACCGGTGATCAATTCGGCACGGGCGAGCGCGGCCTGCCGAACAACTTCGAGGTCGTGCGGGAAGCTTTCGACGCTCGCCTTGACTGCGTCGAACAGGGACTCAGAGCGTGGGCGCTGCGCCAGCGCATCAGCCAGCCACTCCAGTTGGGAGTCGTAGTCCTGAAACAGCACGGCTTCCTTGCTGGGGAAATGCCGAAAAAACGTGCGCTCGGTAACCCCGGCTTCCTGCGCGAGCTGTTCGACGGTGACGTTCCCAAAGCCCTCGCTGGCGAATCTCTTCAAGGCCGCCTGCCGCAGCGCCTCGTGCGTCTTGGACCGGCGCAACTTGTGCAGATTCGGCCGCTCGCTCATACCTGGCATCCCACCATACTTCCGAGTTCGTCAGCGGCGACATCTTCCAATTGCGTCAGTACTGACATAGATTAGCCC
Source organism: Mycobacterium sp. (assembly GCF_049585075.1). Taxonomy (GTDB): domain Bacteria; phylum Actinomycetota; class Actinomycetes; order Mycobacteriales; family Mycobacteriaceae; genus Mycobacterium. Next base: position 9,521 of record NZ_JBAUZA010000553.1, on the reverse strand, counting down.
TCGACGGACGGCGGATGGTCTCGAACGCATTCGGATAAGGAGCATGGGTGATGACGGACTATGACGCGATCGTGGTCGGCGCCGGGCATAACGGATTGACCGCGGCGGCGGTCCTACAGCGCGCTGGCATGCGGACGCTGTGCTTGGAGGCCAACACCTATAGCGGCGGCATGGCCGCCACGGTCGAATTGATCGACGGATTCCGTTACGAGATAGCCGGTTCCGTGCAGTTTCCCACCGCCCCGCAGATCACCAAAGAGCTCGGGCTTGATACCTTGCCCACCATTGATGCCGAGGTCCAGTCGGTTAATCTCGGCGACAACGGCGAAGAGCCGATGATCTTCTACCGTGATCCAATGCAGCTGATGACTCACCTCGCGGAGAAGCTTGGTGCCGAGGCGGTTACGGGCATGGCTGAGATGATCGGTTGGAGCCAGGGCCCCGCAAAGGCGCTCGACCGCTTCGAGGTATGCACACCGCCCAAGACGCTTGATGAGATGTATGCCTGTGCGGCAAACGAATCCGAGCGCAAAGCCATCCACGAGGTGCTGTTCGGGTCGGCGATGGATGCTATCGACCGCTTCCTGCCCGACAAGGACAAGCACGCGGTGCTGCGCGGAATGCTCGCCTTCCTTGCAATCAACTCCACGTACCGTGGGCCGTATACCCCAGGCAGCGCAACATGTTTGGCGTTCGCACTCGCCGTCCCCAACGACGGCGTGGCAATGATGACCAAGCTCGAAGGGGGGATCGGGGCACTCTGCAACCACCTGCACGAACTGTTCGTCTCGCACGGGGGTGAGGTCAGGTATCGCGCCAAGGCCGACAAGATTCTCACCGACAACGGTCGGGTGACCGGCGTGCGACTGCGCGATGGCTCGGAAATCCATGCACCGGTGATTGTTTCCAACCTGTCGCCCGATTTGACGCTGATCGACATGGTCGGCGCCGAGCACCTGCCCGCAGAGCTTGTCACTCGACTCAGCGGACGCGACCATCGGGCGTCGTTCGTGCAGATCCATTTTGCGCTCGACGGCCTGCCGGAATTCGCCCCGCCCTACGACTTCCTCAACGAACCCGGCATGCAAGGGTCCATCGGCATCTTCGGCTCACCCGAGGAACAGCAGCGTCAATGGGAAGAGTGCAGGCGCGGCATCATTCCCGACAATCCGTCGATGGGCATGCAGATTCCATCCGTCCACGACCCCGCGATGGCGCCTCCGGGTAAGCACGCCGCAAGCGCGTTCGCCTATGCGTTCCCGGTCGAAACCAGCCGTGATCTCCACGGCCAGCTCAAAAACGTGATGGCAGAGAAGGTCATCGACAAGATCACCCGCTTCGCGCCCAACTTCCGCGACATCCAGATACGGCATATCACCTTCGCGCCCTACCACATGCAGACGATGTTCGCCGCGCCCTCCGGCGACTTTTGCCACGGGTTGCTGCACCCGGACCTGATGGGGCCCAACCGGCCTGGGCCCAAGGGGTTCATCGACATGCCAATTCCGATCGACGGACTGTACCTTGGCGGCGCGGGCTGCCATGGCGGGCCGGGGATCACGTTTACGCCGGGATACAACGCTGCCCACCAGGCGCTCGAGGACCAGTCGCGATGACCTACTGCGACGGACTTACCAGGCGTGGACCCGGTTTTGGGCCGGCTCAAGGCCCAGCTCGACGAGCAACTCGGTGGCGTCGGCGGCCTGCTCGCAGATCGTCGGCACCTCCGGGCGTTCGGCGGCAGTGAAGTTCTCCAGCACGAACGCCGCCGGATCCTTACGTCCCGGTGGTCGGCCGATCCCGATCCGCACGCGCTGAAAGTCCTTGGTGCCCAACGCGACCGCAACCGAGCGCAACCCGTTGTGACCACCCTCTCCGCCGCCGATTTTCAGCCGGATCTGACCAAAGTCGATGTCCAGCTCGTCGTGGATGACCACCACTTCAGCCGCGGGCACCGAATAGAACTTGGCCAGTGGGCCTACTTGGCGGCCGGACTCGTTCATGTAGCAGCGCGGCTTGGCCAGCACCACCGAACGTCCGCCGAGTCGGCCGGTGACAATCTCTGCGCCGGAACGCTTGTGCGCCTTGAACGTTGAACCCATTCGGGCGGCGAGCAGGTCTGCGACCATGAACCCCAGATTGTGCCGGGTGTGGGCATAGTTTGGCCCCGGGTTGCCCAGGCCGACCACCAATATCGGGCCGGCCACGAATTACTCGGATTCGGGCGCGGACTCGGCGGCCTCGGGCGCCTCGGCCTCGCCTTCTTCGGCGGCCTCCTCTGGCTCCTCGCCCTCGGCCACCTCGCCGGCGCCTTCGCTCTCGAGATCTTCGGCGGTCGGCGCGTTCACCACGTTGACCACGAGCATGTCCGGGTCGTCGATCAGGGTGACCCCCGGGGGCAGCGCAATCTGCCCGGCGGTGAACTGGGTACCGGGTTCGGCGCCCTCGACCGACACGACCAACTGCTCCGGAATCGACGACACGTCGGCTTCGATCTCGACGGTGTTGGCCTCCTGGGTGACTAGGGTGCCGTATGAGGCCTCGCCTTGGACGTCGATGCCGACCTCGACGACCACCTTCTCGCCGCGGCGCACCACCAGCAGATCAGCGTGCTGGATGGTGTGGCGGATCGGGTGGATAGCGAGCGCCTTGGTCAGCGCCAGATGCTCTTTGCCGTCGATGTCGAGGGTCAGCACCGCGTTGGTGCCGGAGTGCCGCAACACCGCGGCGAAGTCGTGTCCGTCCAACTCCAGGTGCTGCGGGTCAGCGCCGTGACCGTAGAGGACGGCGGGAATCTTGCCGTTGCGGCGGGCCCGCCGGGACGCGCCTTTGCCCGTTTGGGTGCGGACCGAGACGGTCAGTTGATTGACCGGTGAAGTCGCAGATTTAGCCATGGTGAGAGCTCCTGTGTCAGTTTTCCTGGCACGGCGAGAATCGCGACAAACCGCAACATCGGTCTGAATCGGTCCCCGTCGATAACGGTGGCGGGCCGAGTTCACCCGCAAGCCACCCTCGCCGTGACGCCCGGTCAGGTTAGCGCATCAGCACCTCAGAGCGGAAATTTGGTCTCCGTGAGCCGTTCGGAGAGTTCCCAGAGCGCGCCGGCTGTACGTGCGCGTTTGGCCAGCGGGCTGCGCCCGACCGGCCGGCTGCGGCCGGCCATGCCGAAGCTCGGCCCGATGAAGCTGTTGCCCGGCAAATCTTGTGAGGCGGCAAATAGCGTTTGCCGGGCGCCGAAGTCGGCGTCTGAAGCGAGCAGGCGGGTACCGAGGTTGATGACCGCGTCGCCGAATTTGCGGCCGGTCTGCCCTTGCAGGTTGGTGTGCGAATAACCGGGGTGGGCGGCCAGCGCACGCAGCGGCGAGCCAGCCGCATTCAGGCGCCGCTGCAACTCGCTGGTGAATAACAGGTTGGCGAGCTTGGACTGGCCGTAGGCCACCCACGCCGAGTAGGGCCGCGACGTCCAGTTCAGGTCGCGGAGGCTGATGTAGCCCATCCAGTGCATCAGCGACGACACGGTCACCACCCGGTCGGTGATCTTGGGCAGCAACAGGTTGGTCAGCGCGAAATGACCGAGATGGTTGGTGCCGATCTGGGTTTCGAAGCCGTTGGCGGTCACTCCGTGCGGGACGGCCATCACACCGGCGTTGTTGATCAGGACGTCGACGGTGTCCACCCCGTCGGCGAACTGGCGCACCGAGGCCAGCTCCTGCAGGTCGAGTCGGCGCACCTCGACATCTCCGGTCATATCCCGGGCGGCGGCCTCACCCTTTCCGGTGTTGCGCACGGCCAGGACGACCTGGGCGCCGACCCGGGCCAGCTCGCGAGCCGTCACCGCGCCCAGGCCGCTGTTGGCGCCGGTGATGATCACGGTGCGTCCGGCGAACGAGGGCAGGTCTGCGGCGGTCCACTGCGTCATGGCAAACACATTAATGCGCCTGCAGTAGCGCGCCGGCAGCTACTTAGCGGCGACGGTGAATCCGTGGATGACCGCCTGGATGTCGGCTGCGTCCGGGGCGGCCTGCTGGGCCAGGCTGGTGACCGAGAGCTGAACCAGGTAGCGCTGGCGAGCGGGCGCGGGGCCGGTGGCAAGGACGATCCGGTTGTAGGTGTGCATCCGTTCGCCCTTGAGGTCGTAGCTGCCCTCGATCATCGACGACGGAAAGCCGTTGAAGTTGGCGCCGGACTGGTCGAGCAGTTTGAAGTTCTCCGCGAGCCTGGCGTCGGCGTTGCCGTGCTTGACCACATCGGCGGCGTCGAATTCTCCGTTCAGCTTGAACACCAACAGCATCGCGGTGGGGATCTTGCCGTCCTTGGCGATCGTCTCCGTGGTGGGCGGGATACCTGGCTTCTCGACCTTCTCCCAGCCCGGCGGCACCGGAATCGACACCGACAAGTCGGTGAGCTTGTCGGGCGCCACCGCCTCTCCGGTTACCCCGCTGCTTTCCAGATACTGCGCGAACGGCACCGGCGCCTCAGTCGACGTGGCCGTCGTCGTTGTCTTGGTCCAAATCGACTTGTAATCGGGGCTTTTCGATCCGCACCCGACCGGCAACACGGTCAAAGCCAGGGCCATCACCGTGGCTGCGCATAACCGGGGCCTCACAGGATTTCGCGCACCCTGTCCATCGGACGTGCCAACCGCGTGCCTTTCGGTGTGACGACAAACGGCCTTTCGATGAGGATGGGATGTTCGGCCATGGCGTCGAGCAATTGGTCGTCGCTTGCGTCGGCCAGGTTGAGCTCGGCGTACAGCGGCTCGCGTTTGCGGACCGCGCTGCGTACATCGATTCCGGCATCGCGGATAATTTTCACCAGCTCGGCACGGGTCGGTGGTGTCTTGAGGTATTGGACGATCTTGGGCTCAACACCGCTGTCGCGCAGCAACTCCAGCGTATTCCGCGATGTGCTGCACTTAGGGTTGTGGTAGATGATGGCTTCACCTGCCATCTATGCGTCTCCGTCGAATAGCCCTGTGACGGAACCGTTTTCGAACACCGCGCGGATCGTGCTGGCCAGCAGCGGCGCGATCGACAAAACCGTGAGTTGTGGGAACCGCTTCTCCTCGCCGATCGGCAGGGTGTTGGTGACGATCACTTCGCGGGCACCGCATGCAGCCAGCCGTTCTGATGCCGGGTCGGACAGCACGCCGTGGGTGGCCGCGATGATCACGTCCTTGGCGCCGTCGTCATGCAGCAGCTTGACCGCGCCGGCGATGGTGCCACCGGTGTCGATCATGTCGTCGATCAGCACGCAGGTGCGTCCGGCCACCTCGCCGACTACCCGGTTGGACACCACCTGGTTGGGCACTCGCGGGTCGCGGGTTTTGTGGATGAAGGCCAGCGGAACACCGCCCAGCGCGTCGGCCCACTTCTCGGCGATGCGCACCCGGCCGGAGTCAGGGGAGACCACCACCATGTTGCCGTCGGGATAGTTGTCCCCGATGTAGCCGGTCAGCAGGTTCTGCCCGCGCATGTGGTCGACGGGTCCGTCGAAGAAGCCCTGAATCTGATCGGTGTGCAGATCGACGGTCACGATCCGGTCGGCTCCCGCCGTCTTGAGCAGGTCGGCGACCAGTCGCGCCGAGATCGGTTCGCGGCCGCGGTGCTTCTTGTCCTGCCGGGCATAGGGGTAGAACGGCATCACCGCGGTGATCCGCTTGGCGCTGCCACGCTTGAGCGCGTCGATCATGATCAGCTGTTCCATCAGCCAGTTGTTCACCGGCGCGGGGGCCGATTGCAGGACGAAGGCATCGCAGCCACGCACTGACTCGTGGAAGCGCACGAAGATCTCGCCGTTGGCGAACTCGCGCGCGGTCTGCGCGGTGACGTGGACGTCGAGTTCTTTGGCTACCTGCTCGGCCAGCTCGGGATGCCCGCGGCCAGAAAACAGCATTAGGTTCTTGCGGTTGTCGGTCCAGTCGTGGCTCACCGTGCTGCCCTCGCCATTATCGGGATCGTATTAGGGGAATGGAGACGGCCCCATCGTAAGCGACGTGCTCCGATGGGTAGCCGAGATGAGGCCTGGTGGGTCATGGCGTCTGGTCGTCCTCGAGTTCTTGCTTGGCTTTTTCCGCGGCCTTAGCGGCGGCGCTGCCCGGCCGGTTGTGCTGCACCCAGCCTTCGATATTGCGTTGCTGACCGCCGGAAACCGCCAGCGCACCCGGCGGTACGTCTTCGCGCACCACGGTGCCGGCGCCGGTGTATGCGCCGTCGCCGACGGTGACTGGGGCGACAAACATGGTGTCGGAGCCGGTACGCACATGCGAGCCGACCGTGGTGCGGTGCTTGGCCTCACCGTCGTAATTGACGAAGACGCTGGAGGCGCCGATATTGGTCTGCTCGCCGATGTCGGCATCGCCCACGTAGGTCAAGTGCGGCACTTTGGTGCCGGCGCCGATCGTGGAGTTCTTGGTCTCGACGAATGCGCCCAGCTTGCCGTCGGCGCCCAGCGCGGTACCGGGCCGCAGGTAGGTGAACGGGCCGACCACCGCGCCGTCACCGATCGAGGCGCCGGTGCCGTGGGTGCGGACCACCGACGCGTCGTCGCCGACGGTGACGTCGGTCAGCGTCGTGTCCGGGCCGATCGCGCAGCGGCTGCCGATGCGGGTGCCGCCGAGCAGCTGAGTTCCGGGCTGGATGACGGTGTCGCGACCGATCGTGACGTCGACGTCGATCCAGGTGGTGAGGGGATCGACGATGGTCACCCCGGCCAGCTGGTGGGCGGCGACGATACGACGGTTGAGTTCAGCGCCCAGCTCGGCCAGCTGGACCCGGTTGTTGACGCCGGCCACCAGCGCGCTGTCATCGACGTGCCGGGCCTGCACCACCTGCCCGTCCTGCCGGACGATGGAGACGATGTCGGTGAGGTACAGCTCTTGTTGGGCGTTGTCGGCTGACAGCCGGCTCAGCGCCGAGCGCAGCCGGGCGATGTCAAAGGCGTACACCCCGGCGTTGACCTCGCGAATTTCCTGCTGAGAGGGCGTCGCATCAGCCTGCTCGACGATGCCGATCACCTCGTTGTCCTGCGTGCGCAGTGTTCGGCCGTAGCCGGTGGGATCGGTCAGCGTCGTGGTCAGCATGGTGACCGCCGCGGTCCGGGAGTTGTGCACGGCGACCAAATCGGCCAGCGTGTCGGCATCGAGCAGGGGGATGTCGCCGGAGGTGACGACGACGGCGCCGGCAAAATCGTCGGGCAGCGCCGACAGGCCGCACAGCACCGCGTGGCCGGTGCCGAGCTGGCGGTGTTGTATCGCCACCTCGATCGAACGCCCCAGCGTGTGGGCCAATTCGCCGACGACCTGCTGGATACTTTCGTGGTCCGGCCCCAGCACAACGACCAGGTGTTGCGGTGCCATCTTGGCGATCGAATGCAGCGAATGCGCCAGCATGCTGCGCCCGGCAAGGGGATGTAGCACCTTCGGGATGTCCGAGCGCATCCGCGTTCCGGCCCCGGCCGCCAGGATGATGACCGCCGACTCGCCTTGCGTTGCCATCCAACCTCCTCGGCTTCTGGCTGATTCCTGCCCGGGCGTGCACCTCCAGCGTGTCATTATCTGCACGTCTGCGGCAAAAAAGGTGCGCCGCCGGTTAGGTCGCCCGATCGTGCTTGATGTGCCGCAGGGCCTCGCGGGCAAGGTAGCTCCGTCGCCAGGACTCGAACCTGAACTCTCAGAACCAAAATCTGATGTGCTGCCGATTACACCACGACGGACCGCGCACCCGCGGCGAGCAGGCCTGCTGACCGACCCCGCACACCGATGCCTTCGTCAGACTGTAGTGCAACGGATAACCTGAGAGACGTGGCAGCGCCGGAGAAAGAGGTGCGTGCGCCGCGCGCCAGGATGACCGGCAGCGAGCGGCGGCATCAGCTCATCGATATCGCCCGATCGCTGTTTGCCGAACGCGGCTACGAGGGCACCTCGATCGAGGAAATCGCGCTGCGCGCCAACGTGTCCAAGCCGGTCGTCTACGAGCACTTCGGCGGCAAGGAAGGGCTGTACGCGGTCGTCGTCGACCGGGAGATGTCAGCCCTGCTGGATGGCATCACGTCGTCGCTGACCAACAACCGGTCGCGGGTGCGCGTCGAGCGGGTGGCGCTGGCATTGCTGACTTACGTCGAGGAACGCACCGACGGCTTTCGCATCATGATTCGCGACTCGCCGGCGGCCATCAGCTCGGGCACCTATTCCAGCCTGCTCAACGACGCCGTCAGCCAGGTCAGCTCGATCCTGGCCGGCGATTTCGCTCGTCGGGGCCTGGACCCCGGTCTGGCGCCGCTGTATGCCCAGGCATTGGTCGGTTCGGTGTCGATGACCGCCCAGTGGTGGCTCGACACCCGCGAACCCAAGAAAGAGGTCGTGGCCGCACATCTGGTGAACCTGATGTGGAATGGCCTGACCCACCTGGAGGCCGATCCACACCTGCAGGACGAGTGACCTACGGCCGCACTCATTGAGGAAGTTGTTCAAGGCGTGCTTGCCGATTTCCCGTATGCCCAAGGGTCGCGGAAGCAGGCGGGTGACGACGGTGCGAAACGGTTCCACGAGCGGAACGCCACGGCGAATTTCGCCCTGATTTTTCGCCGTGGCGTTACGGTCGACGACCGGTTGGCGTAGCTCTGGCCCAATCTTGGGCCCATACAATGGGCGGCATCATGACCGCACCGGGGCAGGAGTCTGTCATCACCCCGATCGCGGGGCTGGTGGAGTTGGCGTTGCGCGCGCCGACGCTGCAGCGACTCGTCGACCTCGCCGCCGACCGGCCGGACGAACTATCGCTGGTCGGCCCGGCCAGCGCCCGGCTATTCGTCGCCAGCGCGCTGGCCCAACACGGCCCGATGCTGGTCGTCACCGCGACCGGCCGCGAGGCCGATGACCTGACCGCAGAACTGCGTGGCGTCTTCGGCGACTCCGTCGCGATGTTCCCGTCCTGGGAGACGCTGCCCCACGAGCGGCTCTCACCGGGTGTCGACACCGTCGGCGCTCGACTGATGCTGCTGCGCCGGCTGGCCCACCCCGACGACGCCCGGCTGGGCCCACCGTTGCGGGTGGTGGTCACGGCGGTCCGCTCGCTGCTGCAGCCGATGGCCCCGCAGCTGGGCTTGCTTGAGCCGCTGACCCTGACCGTCGGCAACGACACCGGCGCCGACGGGGGGTTCGAAATGGTCATCACCCGGCTGGTCGAGCTGGCCTACACCCGGGTGGACATGGTCGGTCGGCGCGGCGAATTCGCCGTTCGCGGCGGCATCCTCGACATCTTCGCGCCGACCGCCCAGCACCCGGTGCGGGTGGAGTTCTGGGGCGACGAGGTCACCGAGATGCGGATGTTCTCGGTCGCCGATCAGCGGTCGATTCCCGAGATCAGCGTCGACAACCTGGTCGCGGTCGCCTGCCGCGAGCTGCTGTTGACCGACGACGTGCGGGCCCGGGCGGCCGAGCTGTCCCGGCAGCAGCCGCCGCCCGAGCACGGTGTCACCGGCGGCGTCGGCGACATGCTGGCCAAACTGGCCGAGGGCATCCC
>NZ_JBAUZA010000552.1:0-3620 GCF_049585075.1 Mycobacterium sp. | reverse complement strand
GTGCACGGAGAACGGAATGTGGAATAGGTAGGCCGCGATCAGCACCATGATCAGGATGTAGGGGAACAGGAACGCCGCCGCCGCGACAATCGTCAGCGCTGCCAGCAGCAGTGCGGCCAGGTTCGGTGGCACCGACACGGCATGCATCTTGCGCATCGGAATCCGGCTGACCACCAGCATCGAGCAGGCCGCCACCCAGGCGCAGACGAACCACGGCGACGTCCACCAGCCCGCACCGAACTGCAGCTTGGCGGCAAGCGGGCCCAGCGCTGAAATGGCGCCGGCCGGCGCCGGTATGCCGACGAAATACTCCCGCGCAAAGGCCGGCTGGCTGCCGTCGTCGAGCAGCGCGTTAAACCTGGCCAGCCGCAACACGATTGACACCGCATAGAGCAACACCACAACCCAGCCCGCCGGCAGCGAGGGCAGTAACGACACATAGATCACCACCGCGGGGGCGACACCGAAGTTCACCGCATCGGCAAGCGAATCGATCTCTTCGCCCATCCGCGACTCGGCGTCCAGGATGCGGGCCACCCGGCCGTCGAGTCCGTCCAGGATCGCGGCGGCGGTGATCAGCGCTATCGCCACGTGCGGCTGACCCTCCAGCGCGAACCGGATCGAGGTCAGCCCGGCGCAGATGGCCAGCACACTCATCGAGCTGGGCAGGATGCGCAGGTTGACCACTCGCCTGCCGCGAGGCTTGGTAATCATCACAGCTCGGCCAGCACCGTTTCGCCGCCGACCGCGCGCTGGCCGACGCCGACCAACACCTCCGCCCCGGCGGGCAGGTAGGTGTCGAGGCGGGACCCGAATCGGATGAGGCCGTAGGTGTCGCCGATCGAGAGCTTGTCCCCGGCGTGGGCGTCGCAGACGATTCGCCGCGCCAGCAGACCGGCGATCTGAACCGCGACAATGTCCGCGCCGTCGGCGGTGCGGATCTGCATGCTGACGCGTTCGTTGTCGTCACTGGCCGCAGCCAGGTCGGCCGAGCCGAAGCGACCCGGTCGGTGCTGCACGGCAACCACTTCACCGCTAACCGGGGCGCGCTGCACGTGGGCGTCCAACAGCGACAGGAAGATGCTGACCCGGGGCAGCTCTGCGTCGCCCAAGCCGAGTTCGGCGGGCGGGGCCGCGGTGTCGATGACGCAGATCAGTCCGTCGGCGGGAGCGACGACGACGCCTGGCCGGTTGGGCGGTACCCGCGGCGGATGCCGGAAGAACCCTGCGCAGGCACCCGCGGCCAGCAGGCCGGCCCGGCGCAACCATCGATAGCGGCGTCCCGCCACGGCCACTCCCAGTCCGGCGGAGATGAACGGTAGGCCGGCCGGATGCACCGGCGGAACCGTCGAGCGCAGTAATGCCACCAGGCGCTGCGGGCCATTCAGGCCGTCAGAGGGGCGTCGTGCCACGCGGTCATCTTACGGAGCCGCCGGGAGTGTCAGACCGGATACGTCACACCGGTCAGCTCTTCGGAGACCTTCCACAACCGGCGCTGCAAGTCCTCGTCGTGGGACTGCGCGCTGGAGGACACCAGCTTCGGGTGGCCGCGCTGCTCTCCCAGACCATCCGGGCCGTAGTACTGCCCACCCTCGACGTTCGGGTCGGTCGCGGCGCGCAGCGTCGGCAAGGCACCCATCGCCGCGTTTTGAAATAGCAGTGGACTGAGCACCGCGGCAGCCGGTCGCAGCACTGCAGGAAGGTTGCGGAAAAGCTCGGTGTTCGTGATGCCGGGGTGGGCGGCGACGGCGATGGTGGTCGACTGCTCCCGCGCGGCTAGGCGGCGCTGCAGCTCGTAGGTGAACAGCAGGTTGGCCAGCTTAGCTTGCCCGTAGGCGGCGATTCGGTCGTAGCGCTGTTCCCACTGCAGATCGTCGAAGTGGATGGCGGCGCGAATCCGGTGGCCCTGGCTGCTGACCGTCGCCACCCGCGAACCCCGAACTCCCAGCAGATTGTCGAGCAGCAGCCCGGTCAGCGCTAAGTGGCCGAGATGGTTGGTGCCGAACTGCATTTCGAATCCGTCAGCAGTGACCTGTTTAGGGGTGTACATGACCCCGGCGTTGTTGATTAGTAAGTCGATGCGCGGGTAGGCCTTGCGTAACGCGGTCGCGGCGGCCCGCACCGATTCCAGCGAGCTCAGGTCGAGCGCTTGCAGGGTGACATCGGCCTGCGGATGGGCGGCCACGATCCGTGCCAGCGCCAGGTTGCCCTTCTCCAGATTGCGAACCGCCAACACAACGTGGGCGCCGCTTTGGGCGAGCGCGGCGGCGGTGTGATAGCCGAGACCGGTGTTAGCGCCGGTGACGATGGCGACCCGGCCGGTTTGGTCCGGCACGTCGGCCGTAGTCCATTTGCCCTTAGAAGTCATCGCCGAAAACGATACCCACCGGCGGCTGGGGCCGCCTGATGGCATTCTCAGAGGCGTGGACAACCCCCAGCCGAGCCCGCCGGTCGCGGGCATGATCGATCCGGCACATCCGCCGAGCCGGCGCGCGCCGCTGCGGTGGGCCATCGGCGGTGTGCTCCCGTGGCTGATGCTGGCGGCAGGCCAGCTGGTGTGGTTTGCCCTCGATAAGCGGCTGCCCTGGCTGCACATTTTGGTCGTCGTCGCCACCGTGCTCGGTGCGGCGATCTCGCTGGCCGTCGTGCCGCTGTGGCGGTACCGGGTGCACCGGTGGGAGATCAGCCCGCAGGCGGTGTACACCCGGACGGGCTGGCTGGTGCAGGAAAGGCGCATCGCGCCGATATCGCGGGTGCAGACCGTCGACACCTATCGCGGCCCGCTGGATCGGTTGTTCGGTCTGGCCAACGTCACCGTCACCACAGCCTCATCGGCCGGGGCGGTGCACATCGCTGCGCTCGACCTCGCGGTGGCCGACCATATCGTCGCGCAACTGACCGACATCGCCGCGATCGGGGCCGAGGACGCCACGTGACGGCACCCCCGCAGCCCCGGCCCCAAATCGCTTGGCAGCGGCTAAGTCCCAGGATGCTGCTGGTACATCCGGTACACGAATTGCTGCGCGAGCTGCCGTTGTTGATCGGGGGACTGGTGCTCGGTTCGACCACCGGCAACCAGTCCTGGACCGTGGCGGTGATCGCGCTCAGCGTGGTGGTGGGTGTGGCGCGCTGGTTCACCACCAGCTACCGCATCGAGGCCGACCCCGAATCCGGCCAAGTGCAACTGCGGGCAGGCCTGCTCAATCGCAAGGTTTTGTCGGTGCCGCGCAACCGAATTCGCTCGGTGCAGACCGATGCGCGGCTGCTGCACCGGCTGCTGGGGCTGGCCGTGCTGCGGGTGAGCACCGGCCAAGAAGCCAGGGCCGAGCACGGTTTCGAGCTCAACGCCGTCAGGGTTGACCAGGTACCGCGACTGCGAGCCATCCTGCTGGCCGATTCACCGCAGGCGGCAGAAGCGACGACCGCGCAACCCACGACGGCGAGCGCCGTGTTAGCGCGCTGGCAGCCGTCCTGGTTGCGGTATGCGCCGTTGAGCTTTTCCGGTCTGCTGATCATGGCGGCGGCCGCCGGCGTGGTGTATCAGAGCGGATTCGTTGGGCCATTGCAGCATTCGCGGTTGGTCGAGTCCGGGCTGGCGGAGGCTCAGCAGCTGGGTGTGG
>NZ_JBAUZA010000551.1:0-3906 GCF_049585075.1 Mycobacterium sp. | reverse complement strand
CCACACCGCAGTTGGACGCGGCGCGGAGAGGGACGACCGCGGCCCGGCTGTTCTACGCGTATGCGGAGACGCTGCTAGCCCTGGACCGGCGCGACGAGGCGCTGGAGTGGTTTCTGCGCGCCGCTGCCGCCGACGTCGAAGCTGTCACCGATGCCGAAGATCGAGTGAGCGAGCTCGGCTGACGTGGGAACGCTTGCGCAGCAATACGATTGCCTACTTCTGGATCTGGACGGGACGGTATTCCGTGGCCATGAGTTGACCGAGGGAGCGGCGGACTCACTGGATAGAGCTCCCGGCCGCAAGCTCTTCGTCACCAACAATGCCTCACGCAGCGCCGACGAGGTTGCCGACCACCTGCGCGACATCGGCCTAAAGGCGACCGCCGAGGACGTGGTCACCAGCGCCCAAAGCGCCGCCCACGTGCTGGCCGCTCAACTGGGGCCGGAGTCTCGGGTGCTGGTGGTCGGCACCGATTCGCTGGCCGACGAAATCGCGGCTGTCGGGCTACGGCCGGTTCGCCTGTTCGAAGACAAACCGCACGCCGTAGTCCAGGGTCACTCGACCGAAACCAGCTGGATCAACCTGGCCGAGGCGGCGTTAGCCATCCGCGACGGAGCACTGTGGGTGGCGGCCAACGTCGACGCCACCCTGCCCACCGAACGTGGTCTGCTGCCCGGTAACGGCTCGATGGTGGCCGCACTAAAAGCAGCAACCGATGCCGAGCCACAGGTCGCGGGCAAGCCGTCACCGACCTTGATGACAGATGCATTGGCGCGCGGCGACTTTCGCACGCCACTGGTAGTCGGTGATCGGCTGAACACCGATATCGCCGGCGCCAACGCCGCAGGGCTGCCCAGCTTGATGGTTCTCAGCGGCGTCAATTCCGCGCGGGACGCCGTACACGCCGTACGTGAACAACGCGCCACCTACATCGGCTACGACCTGCGCTCGTTGCATCAGGACGCGGATGTGCTCGCGGTCGCTGCGCAACCCGCATGGCACGTCGAGGCCGGGGACATGTCGCTGACGGTGAGCACCGGAGGTGACGTTGACGCGAGCGATGATCTGTCGGTCGTTCGCGCCGTCGCGAACGCCCTCTGGGCGATCGACTGCGACGCCGAAGCCGTCACAGTCCACGCCGGCGACGACACGGCACACGACGCCCTGCAGCGGTGGTCGCTGGTGTGAATCCGATAGCGTAAAGACCGACATGACTCCTGATGAGATTCGCGCTCGGATCGACGCTGTGCTCGCCGAGATACCTAACCTTGCCGATGGCGAGAACGTGCCCGCGGAAGCCGATCTCGAAGAATTGGCGCGCCGGTTATCCGAAGCACACGACATGCTGGTGCAGGCGCTGGAGTCGGCGGAGAAGGGCTGAGTGCGCCGTGCCGCGGCGTAGCCGTGTTGACGTCGAGCTGGTCCGGCGCGGGCTGGCTCGATCTCGCCAGCAGGCCGCGGAGTTGATCGGCGCCGGAAAAGTCAGCATTGACGGCATGCCCGCGGTCAAACCGGGCACCGCCGTCGCGGTGACTGCGGCGCTGCGTGTCGCCGACGACGCCGAGCGCGGCTGGGTTTCGCGCGGCGCACACAAGCTCATCGGAGCGCTCGACACGTTCGGGATCAGCATCGCGGATAGGCGCTGTCTGGACGCCGGCGCGTCGACGGGAGGGTTCACCGAAGTGCTGTTGGATCGCGGCGCACGCGAAGTGGTCGCCGTCGATGTGGGCTATGGCCAGCTGGCCTGGTCGTTGCGGTCGGATCCCCGCGTGGTTGTCATCGAGCGGACCAACGCCCGGGAGCTCACACCGGCGACGATCGGCGGCCCGGTTGACGCCGTCGTCGCTGACCTGTCGTTCATCTCGCTGACCACGGTGTTGCCCGCGCTGACTGGATGCGCGTCGCTCAACGCAGATATCGTTCCCATGGTGAAGCCGCAGTTCGAGGTGGGCAAGGGTCAGGTCGGCGCCGGCGGGGTAGTGCACGACCCCGAGCTGCGGGCCGGCTCGGTGCTTGCCGTCGCGCGTTGCGCCGAAGAGCTCGGGTGGCACACCGTCGGGGTCAACGCCAGCCCGCTACCGGGTCCATCGGGCAATGTCGAATACTTTCTGTGGCTGCGCGCCGAGACTGATCGGAGCTTGTCTGCTGATGCTTTGGAAAGCGCGGTCCACGCGGCGGTTGAAGCTGGTCCGGTGACGATGCGGGCCGATACGGCCCGAGGAGGAGGCGGACAATCAGAAGGCGGTCGAAATGACCCATGAACGCACTGTCCTGTTAGTGGTTCACACCGGACGTGAAGAAGCCACCGAGACCGCGCGCCGAGTCGAGAAAGTGCTGGGCGACAACGACATTGGCCTCCGCGTGTTGACAGCCGAGGCCGTCGACCGCGGTTCGTTGCATTTGGCACCCGACGACATGCGCGCGTTGGGCGTCGACATCCAGGTCACCGACGCCGACCCGGATGCCGCGGTCGGATGCGAGCTGGTGCTGGGACTCGGCGGCGATGGCACCGTGTTGCGGGCCGCAGAACTCGCTCGTAATGCCGACATTCCGGTGCTCGGTATCAACCTGGGCCGGATCGGCTTTTTGGCCGAGGCCGAGGCCGACGCCATCGACACCGTGCTCGAGCATGTGGTGGCCCGGAGCTACCGAATCGAAGACCGATTGACACTCGACGTTGCGGTGCGAGTCAAGGGCGAGGTCGTCAGTCGCGGATGGGCGCTGAATGACGCCAGCCTGGAGAAGGGGCCACGGCTGGGGGTTCTCGGGGTGGTCCTCGAAGTCGACGGCCGGCCGGTGTCGACGTTCGGCTGCGACGGCGTATTGGTGTCAACACCCACCGGATCCACGGCGTACGCATTCTCCGCGGGCGGCCCGGTGCTGTGGCCCGATCTGGAGGCACTTGTGGTGGTGCCCAACAACGCTCATGCGCTGTTCGCCCGGCCGATGGTGACCAGCCCGGACGCCAGCATCGCCATCGAAATCGAGGCCGAAGAGCACGACGCTGTGGTGTTTTGCGATGGTCGGCGCGAGATGCTGGTTCCCGCCGGCGGACGGTTGGAGGTGCGGCGCTGCGAGGTATCGGTGAAATGGGCGCGGCTGGACAGTGCGCCGTTCACCGACCGGCTGGTCCGTAAGTTCCGCTTGCCGGTCACCGGCTGGCGCGGACGGTAACGGTGTTGCCTGGTGCTCAGTGAGATTCGTATCGAGGCGCTGGGCGCGATCAGCGTCGCCACGGCTGAGTTCGATCGCGGGCTAACGGTTCTGACCGGAGAGACCGGCACCGGTAAGACGATGGTGGTCACCGGTCTGCACCTGCTGGGCGGGGCCCGCGCCGACGCCAACCGGGTGCGCTCGGGCTCCGATCGGGCCGTGGTCGAAGGTCGTTTCAGCACTGCCGATCTCGACCCGAAAGCAGCCGCGCAGATCGACGAAATGCTGGATGCCTCGGGAGCCGAGCGCGACGAGGACGGCAGCATCATCGCGTCGCGCTCGGTCAGCCGCGAGGGTCCTTCGCGTGCGTATCTGGGTGGGCGCAGTGTGCCCGCCAAATCGCTGAGCGGCTTCACCACCGAACTGCTCACCCTGCACGGACAAAACGACCAGCTGCGGCTGATGCGACCCGACGAGCAACGCGGCGCGCTTGACCGGTTCGCGGCAGTCGGCGCCCGGCTGGAGCGCTATCGCAAATTGCGCGACGCGTGGCAGTCGGCGCGGCGTGACCTCGTCGACCGAAGCAACCGCGCCCGTGAATTGGCCCAGGAGGCCGACCGGCTGAAGTTCGCTTTACAGGAGATCGACGCCGTCGACCCCGCCCCCCGCGAGGATGACGCGCTGGTCGACGACATCCGTCGGCTTTCGGAACTTGATGCGCTGCGCGAGGCCGCGGCCAGTGCACGCGCAGCG
>NZ_JBAUZA010000550.1:0-13494 GCF_049585075.1 Mycobacterium sp. | reverse complement strand
GGCCGCGCCGGCATGCGCGGCCGCCAGCCGTGCCGTCAGCGCTTCGATGCTCGCACTGGCAGCCTCAAGACCTTCAGGAATGACGCGCAACGCCATGAGGACCACTCCAAACCCAGGTGAACATGATTTTCATTAACAGTAGTACCACATGGCTGTGGGTTTGGGAATTCGACAGCGCGATTTCTGCCCGTAGCTCGGTCCTGGTTGCCAGCGGACCCCAAACGGTCGAAACTGCTTGGCGCTCAGCCTCTTGCGCCTCGCCGACTTAGTCTGCGTTCCAGCTCCCCGGCACCATCGGCATCGTGGGGCCGCCGCCGAACTGATCGTCGGATAATGTCGTCAACCCCGCCGCGTCGCTGACCGTCGGCTTGACCACTGTGCCGGCGAAGCCCAACGGTCCAGCGCCTTGATCGGACGCCACCGTCAGCGCGTCGCGCGGTCCGCCCGGCTGGCCCCATTGCGGGTCGACGTGGAAGTTCATATCCATGTATTCGTGGCCATGCCCACGCAGCCCCGCCCGTCGACGTCGCCGAGCTCGCGCTGCTTTTCGCGCAGCCGGCGCCGCGGCGGCAGCGGCCTCGGGCTCAAACCCCTTCTTCCTTGCACTCGAGCGGGCGCTGTTGCTCATCCCAGAACCGACCCCGATGCCGGGAGGCCCCACCGCATAAGGAGGCACGAAACTAGTCCCCGCAAGTGGTGACGGCGTCGCTGCGGAGGAGGCGACCGTGCTCCCTGTGGGCGCCGAACTGGGCAGCGGAGTGGAAGCGGAGACGCCGCCCGCGACGCCGACCGCGATCGGGCTACCGGTCGGCGCCGGCAAACTCGACGGCTGCGACGTCGGTACGGGCGACGCGGCGGGGGCCGAGGCCGATTCAAGCTGGATCCCCGCCAACCCGCCCAGGCCGGCAACGCCCCCCACAGCGCCGACTGGCACCACGAACGGAAGCGCCAGCAGCTGCGGAAAGGCCTGAATGGCTTCGATCGCGTGGCCGAACTCGTCCGATGCCAGTGCCCCGATGTCGGCGGTCAGCTGCGTCAACCCTTGTGCCGGGTTTTGCCCGATGATCCCGACGTCCCGTTGCAAGGTTTGCAAGACTTCCAGGACGCGATTGCTCCACCAGCTCAAGTCGTAGGGAGTGCCTCCGTCGTTGTCGATCGGCGGCAGCGTTCCAGTATCGCCACCGGATTCGCCATCGGCCGGGCTGTGCCGGGTCACGATTTGCGGGGCCGGATCTGTCTGCGGCGCCGCCGCCAGCGCCATGGTGGACACCGCCTGATAGGTGCTCATCGTGGTGGCCGCCTGAATCCACATCCGCACATAGTCGGCCTCGTTGAGCGCAATCGGAATCGTGTTGATACCAAAGAAATTGGTCGCCATCAACACCCCGTGAATCATGTGGTTGGCGGCAAGCTCCGGCAACGTCGGCATCGCGGCCAGCGCCGCGGTGTAGGCGGTGGCCGCGGTCTCGTGTTGGACGGCCTCCGATGCGCTTTTGGCACTGACCCGCATCAGCCAGGTCAGATACGGAAGGTGCGCAGCCACGTACTGCTCGGCACTCGGCCCTTCCCAGGCCCCGGCCTGCACCGCCGACAAGATAGCGCTGAGTTCCTCGGCGACTGAAGCGTATTCGGTGCTCAACGAGGTCCAAGCGCCGGCCGCGGCCAGCAGTGACTCGGGCCCTGGGCCGCTGCTCAACAACGTCGAGTGCACCTCGGGCGGCGAAGCCATCCACACCGGTGCAGTCACGTCGGGCATTCAATACGACGCAGTGTCGTAGTTACAAGACCCCGACCG
This sequence comes from Mycobacterium sp., assembly GCF_049585075.1. GTDB lineage: Bacteria > Actinomycetota > Actinomycetes > Mycobacteriales > Mycobacteriaceae > Mycobacterium. The sequence goes on along the minus strand of NZ_JBAUZA010000550.1, from coordinate 11,699 downwards.
GGTAGGGGGTATTCGCAGGTCTACGACGTGGCCTTAACGATCAGACGTGAAGCAGGGTCGGCAGCGCCATCGCCGAGTCGAGCGCCAACGCGCAGAACACCACGGCCAGGTAGTTGTTCGACTGCAAGAACAGCCGCAACGGCTTGACCGGCTCACCGCGACGCACCCCGGCATAGAGCTGGTGGGCCATCGCCAGGAACCACACCCCGGCCACCGCCGCCACCGCGGTGTAGAGCCATCCGGCTGCCAGCGCCAGCGCCAGCGTCGCAGCCACCGTCAGCCAGGTGTAGACCAGGATCTGCTTGGTGACCTGACGCTCGGTGGCCACGGCTGGCAGCATCGGCACACCGGCCGCCTTGTAGTCCTCCTTGTACCGCATGGCCAACGCCCAGGTATGCGGCGGCGTCCAGAAGAAGATGATCGCGAACATCACCAACGCCGGCCATGCGATCGTGTCGGTGACAGCCGACCAGGCGATCATCACCGGCATACAGCCGGCCGCCCCACCCCAGACGACGTTCTGCGAGGTGCGGCGTTTGAGCAACAGGGTGTAGACAAAGACGTAAAACGCGATCGTGGCCACGGCGAGCAGCCCCGAGAGCAGGTTGGTGGTCCGCCACAACCAGAAGAACGAACCGATACTCAGCACCAGACCGAACACCAGCGCGTTCCTGGTGGGCACAGCGGCCCGCGCAAGCGGCCGTCGGGCGGTCCGCTTCATCATCTTGTCGATGTCGGCATCGGCCACGCAGTTCAGCGTGTTGGCGCCGCCGGCGGCAAGCATCCCGCCGATCAGGGTATTGAGGATCAGCAGCGGGTTCACCGTGCCGCGGTCGGCCAGCAACATCGCTGGGATGGCGGTAACCAGCAAGAGCTCAATGACCCGCGGCTTGGTCAAGGCCAAGTAAGCCAGCAAAGTGTTGCTGACTCGACTCGGCGCAACGCGCTCGCGAATGCTCACGCAAGAACTCCTCGGATCACAGCAGCGCGCAGCTTCTACTACAGGCGATGGTAGACCGCCCGCTTACCCCGCTCCTCGTCCAGGGTCGAGTCACCACAATTCGACGGGATTTAACGTGCTGGTGGATCTGCATCGACGCGGGTATCCGCACTAGTGTTGGATCCGATCACCCTGTCGACCCTAGGACGCCGTTTGTGACCACACTCGAAGACATCTCGACCCTTACCCAACCGCACTTGCCCGATGACTGGACCGAGATCGATTCGGCCGCGGTCGACACCATCCGAGTGCTGGCCGCCGACGCCGTCCAAAAAGTCGGCAACGGCCATCCCGGAACGGCAATGAGCCTGGCCCCGCTGGCCTACACGCTGTTTCAGCGCACGATGCGCCACGACCCCAGCGACACCACCTGGCTCGGCCGGGATCGGTTCGTGCTGTCGGCCGGCCACAGCAGCCTGACCCTCTATATCCAGCTCTACCTGGGCGGTTTCGGCCTGCAACTGTCCGATATCGAATCGCTGCGCACTTGGGGTTCGAAGACTCCCGGGCATCCCGAATTCCGGCACACCAAGGGTGTGGAGATCACCACCGGTCCACTTGGTCAGGGTCTGGCGTCGGCCGTGGGGATGGCGATGGCGGCACGTTATGAACGCGGCCTGTTCGATCCGGACGCCGCCCCGGGCAGCAGCCCGTTCGACCACCACATCTACGTGATCGCCTCCGACGGCGACATCGAAGAAGGGGTTACCTCCGAGGCGTCGTCGCTGGCCGCGGTCCAAGAGCTGGGCAACCTCATCGTGTTTTACGACCACAACCAGATCTCGATCGAGGACGACACCAACATCGCGCTCTGCGAGGACACCGCGGCCCGGTACGAGGCTTACGGCTGGCACGTCCAGCGCGTCGAGGGCGGTGAAAACGTTGTCGCTATCGAGGAGGCCATCGCCAACGCGAAGGCTGTCACCGACCGGCCGTCGTTCATCTCGCTGCGGACCATCATTGGCTATCCGGCGCCGAACCTGATGAACACCGGGAAGGCGCACGGCGCGGCCCTCGGCGACGACGAGGTGGCGGCGGTCAAGAAGATCCTGGGCTTCGATCCGGACAAGAACTTCGAGGTGCGCGACGACGTCATTGCTCACACCCGCAAGCTGGTAGAGCGGGGTAAGGAAGCGCACGAGAAGTGGCTACCGGAGTTCGACGCCTGGGCGCAGCGCGAACCGCAGCGTAAAGCGCTGCTGGACCGGCTGACCGCCGAAAAGCTGCCCGACGGCTGGGACGCCGACCTGCCGCACTGGGAACCCGGTTCAGATGAGGTAGCCACCCGAAAAGCGTCCAACGAGGTACTCAACGCGGTAGGACCGAAGCTGCCCGAGCTGTGGGGCGGTTCAGCCGACCTGGCCGGCAGCAACAACACCACCATCAAGGGTGCCGATTCCTTTGGGCCACCGCGTATTTCCACGAAGGACTACACCGCGCACTGGTACGGCCGCACACTGCACTTCGGAGTCCGCGAGCACGCAATGGGCGCGATCCTGTCCGGCATCGTGCTGCACGGCCCGACCCGCGCCTATGGCGGCACTTTCCTGCAGTTCTCCGACTACATGCGCCCGTCGGTACGACTGGCGTCGCTGATGGACATCGACACCATCTACGTGTGGACGCATGACTCGATCGGACTCGGCGAAGACGGCCCCACCCACCAGCCAATCGAGCACCTCTCGGCGCTGCGGGCGATTCCGAACCTCTCGGTGGTGCGCCCGGGCGACGCTAACGAGACCGCCTACGCCTGGCACACGATTCTGGCCCGCGGCAACGGCAGCGGGCCGGTCGGGCTCTGCCTGACCCGACAGGGCGTACCGGTGCTGGAGGGCACCACCGCCGAAGGGGTGGCCAGGGGCGGATACGTATTGGGCGATGACGGCGGTGACGAGCCAGACGTTGTTCTGATCGCCACCGGCTCCGAGGTCCAGCTGGTTGTCGAGGCGCAAAAATTGTTGGCGGACAAGGACATTGTTGCGCGTGTGGTGTCGATGCCGTGCGTCGAATGGTTCGAGTCGCAGTCAGAGGATTACCGCGATAGCGTGTTGCCGCCGTCGGTGTCAGCCCGGGTCGCCGTCGAGGCCGGCGTTGCGCAGAGTTGGCACAAGCTGGTCGGCGACACCGGCGAGATCGTTTCGATCGAGCACTACGGGGAATCCGCCGATTACAAGACGTTGTTCCGCGAATTCGGGTTCACTCCCGAAGCCGTCGTCGACGCCGCCGAACGAACAATAGATAACTAGAAGAAGGGAATTCGATGACTCAGAATCCCAACCTCGCGGCGCTGTCCGCCGCGGGTGTATCGGTGTGGCTGGACGACCTGTCCCGACAGCGTCTGCAGTCCGGCAACCTTCAAGAACTGATCGACACCAGGAGCGTCGTCGGTGTCACCACCAACCCGTCGATCTTCCAGAAAGCGCTCGCGGAGGGCGACGCCTACGAGGGTCAAGTAGCGGAACTGGCCGAACGCGGTGCCGACGTCGATGCCACGATCCGCACCGTGACCACCGACGATGTCCGCAACGGCTGCGACGTGCTCAGACCGCAGTGGGAGGCCTCCGACGGAGTCGACGGCCGGGTGTCTATCGAGGTCGACCCGCGGCTGGCGCACGACACCGACAAGACCACCAAGCAGGCGATCGAATTATGGAAGATCGTCGACCGGCCGAATCTGTTCATCAAGATTCCGGCCACCAAGCAAGGTCTGCCCGCCATCAGCGCGACGCTGGCAGAAGGGATTTCGGTCAACGTCACGCTGATCTTCTCGGTTGAGCGACACCGCGAGGTGATGGACGCCTACCTCGACGGGCTGCAAGCGGCCAAGGCAGCCGGACACGACATCTCCAAGATCCATTCGGTGGCCTCGTTTTTCGTTTCGCGGGTGGACACCGAGGTCGACAAGCGGTTGGAAAAGATTGACTCTCCCGAGGCGCAAGAGCTGCGCGGAAAGGCCGGCGTGGCGAACGCCCGGCTGGCGTATGCCGCATACCAGGAAGTCTTCGTCGGCGGCGATCGCTTCGAAAAGCTCCAGGCCGACGGGGCGCGAGTGCAGCGGCCGCTGTGGGCGTCGACCGGCGTTAAGAACCCCGACTATTCCGACACGCTCTACGTCACCGAGCTGGTAGCGCCGAATACCGTCAACACCATGCCGGAGAAGACAATTGATGCGGTCGCCGACCACGGCGTCGTCACGGGCGATACGGTCACCGGCACCGCTTCGGCCGCCCAGGAAGTGTTCAACAACCTGGAGGCGGTCGGAGTCGACCTGACCGATGTGTTCCTCGTTCTGGAGAACGAAGGCGTGCAGAAGTTCGAGGAGTCTTGGAGCGAGCTGCTGGAGGAGACCCAAAAACAGCTCGACTCCGCCGCCAAATGAGCAGAGCCGCCACCCGAGGCAACACCGGGCAGTGGCAAAACCCGTTGCGGGACAAGCGCGATAAGCGGCTGCCCCGAATTGCTGGTCCGTGCGCTGTGGTGATTTTCGGTGTCACGGGCGACCTGGCCCGCAAGAAGGTGGTACCGGCCATCTACGACCTGGCCAACCGCGGATTGTTGCCACCCAACTTCGCGCTGGTCGGTTTCGCCCGCCGGGACTGGGATGACGAAAGCTTCAGCAAAGAGGTCTACCAGGCCGTCAAGGAGCACTCGCGCACCCCGTTCCGCCAGGCGGTCTGGGACCGGCTGGCCGACGCATGCCGGTTCGTGGAAGGCACCTTCGACGACGATGCCGCGTTCGCCCGGCTGGCCGAAACCCTGGAAAAGCTCGATGCCGAACGCGGCATCGGCGGCAATCACGGGTTCTACCTGGCGATCCCGCCGAAGAGCTTTCCGGCGGTGTGCGAACAGCTGAACAAGGCCGGGCTGGCCCGGGCCAGGGAGGGCAGCTGGAGCCGGGTCGTCATCGAAAAGCCGTTCGGCCACGACTTGGACAGCGCACGCGAGCTCAACAAGGTGGTCAACAGCGTCTTCCCGGAGGAATCGGTGTTCCGCATCGATCACTATCTGGGTAAGGAGACGGTGCAAAACATCATGGCGCTGCGGTTCGCCAACCAGCTCTTCGACCCGATCTGGAACGCGCACTATGTCGACCATGTGCAGATCACCATGGCTGAGGACATCGGACTTGGCGGGCGCGCAGGCTATTACGACGGGATCGGTGCGGCGCGTGACGTGATTCAAAACCACCTGATGCAACTACTTGCGCTGATGGCAATGGAAGAGCCGGTGAGTTTTCAGCCGTCGGAATTGCAGACCGAGAAGATCAAGGTGCTCTCGGCAACCCAACTTGCGCAGCCGCTCGATGAGACCAGTTCGCGCGGCCAGTACAGCGCCGGCTGGCAGGGCGGACAACATGTGGTTGGGCTGCTCGACGAGGAGGGCTTTTCGAAGGAGTCCGGCACCGAGACGTTCGCCGCCATCACATTGGAGGTCGATACTCGCCGTTGGGCCGGGGTGCCGTTTTACTTGCGAACCGGAAAACGACTGGGCCGCAGGGTCACCGAGATCGCCTTGGTTTTCAAACGGGCCCCGCATCTGCCGTTCGACGCCACCATGACCGATGAGCTCGGCGCCAACGCATTGGTGATCCGGGTGCAGCCGGACGAAGGGGTCACGTTGCGATTCGGGTCCAAGGTGCCGGGTAGCGCGATGGAAGTTCGCGATGTCAACATGGACTTCTCCTACGGCTCCGCATTCGCTGAGGAATCACCCGAGGCTTACGAACGGCTGATCCTTGATGTCCTGCTCGGCGAGCCGTCACTGTTTCCCGTCAACGAGGAAGTCGAATTAGCCTGGCAGATACTGGATCCGGTGCTTGATAACTGGGCCGAACACGGCAAGCCCGAACCGTACGCGGCAGGCACCTGGGGGCCCGCATCGGCGTTCGAGATGCTCCGTCGGACCGGGCGGGAATGGCGGCGGCCATGATTGTCGAGTTGCCGGACACGAGCACCAACGAGATCAACAAGAAGCTCGACGAACTGCGTGAGCAGAGCGGCGCGGTGACGCTTGGCCGAGTCCTGACTTTGGTGATCGCGCCGGACAGCGAAGCGGTGCTCGAAGAATCCATCGCAGCGGCCAACGCGGCCAGCCACGAGCACCCGAGCCGGGTGATCGTGGTGACGACCGGGGACGCCGATGCCGCCGAGGCGCGCTTGGACGCACAGTTGCGCGTCGGTGGTGACAGCGGCGCGGGCGAGGTGGTGGTGCTGCGGCTCTCGGGCCCGCTCGCCGGCCACAACAGCAGCGTCGTCGTGCCCTTCCTGCTGCCCGATATCCCGGTGGTGGCCTGGTGGCCGGATATCGCGCCAGCCGTGCCGGCCCAGGACCCGTTGGGCCAGTTGGCGGTTCGGCGTATCACCGATGTCACCAACGGAGCTGACCCGATGTCGGCGATCAAAAGCAGGCTGCCCGGCTACACCCCGGGTGACACCGACCTGGCCTGGAGTCGCATCACCTACTGGCGGGCACTGCTGACTTCGGCGATCGACCTACCGCCGCATGAGCCGATCACCTCGGCCCTGGTTTCCGGGCTCGAGGCCGAGCCCTCCCTCGACGTCCTCGCGGGCTGGCTGGCCAGCCGGATCGACGGTCCGGTGCGGCGCGCGATCGGTGAACTCAAAGTCGAACTGGTGCGCAACAGCGAGACAGTGACGCTGCGTCGGCCACAAAAAGGCGTGACCGCGACATTGAGCCGCACCGCGAAGCCCGACGCTCTTATCCCGTTGCAGCGCAGGGAAACCCCCGAATGTCTGGCCGAGGATCTGCGCCGACTGGACCCGGACGTGATCTACTTTTCGGCGCTCGAAGGCATCGATCGAGTGGAGTACCTGTGAGCACAGCCGTTGAGACATTCGCCGACAGCGACGCACTGACCGCTGCCGCGGGCGAGCGTTTGATCAGCGTCATCGAGGCGGCCGTGGCCGCCCGCGGGCGGACGCAGATCGTGCTGACCGGCGGCGGCAACGGCAACCGGCTTATGAGTTATCTTGGCGCGCAGGCGCAACGAGTCGACTGGGCCAAGGTGCATTTGTTTTGGGGCGACGAGCGCTACGTCACCGAAGACGACGACGAACGCAACGACAAACAAGCTCGTGAAGCATTGTTGAGCCACGTCGATATCCCGGCGCGCAACGTGCACGCGATGCCAGCGCGCGACGGCGAATTCGGTAGTGATCTTGCCGCAGCGGCCTTGTCCTACGAGCAGCTCTTGGCCGCGAACGCCGAACCGGGCGATCCCGCACCGAATTTCGACGTTCATCTGCTCGGCGTGGGGCCCGAAGGCCACATCAATTCGCTGTTCCCGGACACCCCGGCCGTGCGCGAAGCCACTCGGCTAGTCGTCGGCGTCGAGGATTCACCGAAGCCTCCCCCGCTGCGAATTACCTTGACGCTTCCTGCAATTCAGCGGTCCCGCGAGGTCTGGTTGTTGGTGTCCGGGGCGGAGAAAGCCGACGCGGTGGCCGCAGCGGTCGGCGGCGCCGACCCGGTGTCGATACCGGCCGCCGGTGCGATCGGCCGCGAGCAGACGATCTGGTTTCTCGACACCGACGCAGCAGCCAAGATCCCTACCGGCCAAGCGTCCAATTAGCGGCGCCGCTCGGCCTGCCGATCGGCATAGCCGAGCGCATAGTCGGCCAGCCGTCGAGTGAAATCGGGGTATGCAGCGCGCTTGGAAGGGCACGTCAGGTCGGGGGGTAATGGTCGCAGTGTCTGCATTGCATATTCGATCAGATGCCGGTTCGATTCCGGGGGTTCCCAACCCGCCAGTAATAATTAGCGCATGGCAGACAAAAGCGCCGGCGGCCGCCCGCCGCGACAGCGGATCAAGACGCTCACCCAGGCGGCAATGAACGCCGACGTCACCGTCGGCCAACTGGAAGACGTGCTGGGCGGCCTGGGCGACACCCTGACCGACCTCAACACATCGCTGTCGAATCTGAACACCGCGATAGAGCGTCTCGATGGCGGCTTGGACCACTTCGAGGCCACGCTCAGCAGGATCGATGACTTGATGAACCGGTTGGTTACGCTCGTCGCGCCGGTCGAGGCCATCGTCGAACGCATCGACTACATCGTGGGCATTGGCGAGACGGTGATGACGCCCTTCTCGCTGACCGAACATACTTTCCGGAACGTGGTGAACGTCCTACGCAATCGGACCGCGCGCTAGTCGCCGGTCACAAACCCACCGGCCACACTCGCCACCTGCGTACCGCCACCAAGGTGCACACCTCATCTCGGAAACGAGGCGTATGCGATATCACGGGGCCTTGATATCACCAGCGCTATCAAACTCGAGAAGGCACTAATCTTTCAGCCAGCGACTGAAGAGGCTGATGAGCCCGTGAGCTCTAGCTCAAGCGTTGTATTTGATCCGCAGCGCCATGCCGACGATGGCTACCAGCCAGATGCCGACGACGAACAACGTCAACCGGTCCAGGTTCTTCTCCACCACCGTCGACCCGGACAGGCTGGACTGCACGCCGCCGCCGAACAGCGTCGACAGGCCGCCACCCTTGGCGCGGTGCAGCAGCACCAATAAGACCACCAGGATGCTGGTCACCACCAGGGTGATCTGCAGGGCCAATTCCATGGCCAACACCTTACCGGCCGGCGGTTAGCCGCCTCAGACCGGCGCTGCCCCGCGAGATCAGTGAACGCTCCCTGGCATGTCGAAGCTCATGTTGTCGTTGGTGTAGCTGAAGTAGATCGGTTGGTGCAGGAAGGGCAAGACGCCGCTGTCTATTTCGTTTCCGGATACCGGCGTCGGCCCGTCATATCCCGAGCTGCCGAGGGGGCCGGTGATGTAGGAGTACAGCAACGAGCCACCGGACGCGCTGGTGTAGACGTCGATGGTTGTTCCCGTCGGCACGGAACTTCCGGACGCCAGCGATGACGGGATGGTTCCGAACACACCGCCGGAATCGAGATCGTCGGAAACCGCTACCCGAGTTCCCCCATTGACCGCTTCGTAGAGATCCGCGATCGGGTTTCCGGGCACCGTCAACAACGCCGTTCCCGGGTTGGCGGAATCGACGATCAGCTTACCGTCGGGAATGTCGACGAGCACACCGCCGTAATTCTCGAATGGGCTGGTGGTCGGACCCCCGGTGTGCAGACCAATGCCCAGGATGCCGGTCACCTGGTCATCAGCAAGGAACTGCTCGAAGCTTGACGGCGAGCCCAAAGCTGACGGCCAGGACAAGAACTCGACATCGATGGGGGTATTCGTCGTGTCGAGGGCTCCGTTGCCGTAATCAACGGTCGCGTCGTTGTAGGTCAGATACAGGTAGTCCACCCCGCCGCTGTAGCCGCTCTCGCTAATGCCGGTGGGCGTGCCGAGCTGCAAGAGGTTAAAGAACGCCGATACGGGGTTTGACCCGAGGTCTTCCCAAGGGAGGACAAGGCCGCTGGATCCGGTATCGACGAGCAGCGTGTTGCTGGCCCCCTCAATCGTGGCTTGCACAGTCGGCTCGGTGTCCTCTGCGACGCTCAGTGGAATGTCATAAGGGCCCGAAGCCGCGGGGACGGCCGCAGCGGGCTCCGCGGCCGCCGGCAACGCAGCCGCCGCATCAAGCGAACTCAGGCTGGCCAGAAGGCTGTCGGTCCAGCTGGTCAGATCCACCGCAGCGGCGGGATCAAAGCCGGCGATCGCATCGCTCAACGAGGTCATGAGGGGCTGGATGATCGGGTCGAGGAGCGCGTCGATGTCGGCCTTGGCAGGGGCCGCGGTGAAGGCCGAGCCGGTGGCCATTGCTGCCGCCGCAACAAACGCTGCAGCCGCCCCACCCAGGATGACCCGGCGCTGGCGCGCCTCGGCGTTGCGTGACATTTGGTTGCCTTCCCCCGGAGAGTGGTCGAGCTGCCTAAAGCGCACCCTAGCTGCGCAATCACCAAAACTTAACGAACCTGTATTTCTGTCAGGTTTTGTTAAGCTAAGCGCCCCTTAGGCCGACCGTCAACTGCAACGGCTCCGTGGGTTACGGCAGCGGCCCCCCGGCGGCAATGGCGGACAGTGTGGCGAACTGCTCGCCGTCCAGCGATGCGCCGCCGACCAGGGCACCATCGACGTCGTCCTGAGCGACGATGTCGCCGATGTTCTTGGCGTTCACCGAGCCGCCGTAGAGCACGCGGACCGTCTCGGCGATGTGTGTAGAGGCCAGCGTGCCCAGCTCCTTGCGGACCGCTGCGCACACTTCCTGGGCATCGGTGGCGCTGGCCACCCGCCCGGTCCCGATCGCCCATACCGGCTCGTAGGCGATGACGACCTTGCCGATCTGCTCGGCCGAGAGCCCGGCTAGCGACCCGCGCAGCTGCTCTTGGCAGTGCGTGACATGCTCACCGGCTTCCCGGACTTCCAGGTTCTCGCCGATGCAGACGATCGGTGTCAGGTTGTGCTTGAGCGCGGCAGCGGCCTTGGCGGCCACCAGCGCGTCGTCCTCGTTGTGGTAGGTACGCCGCTCGGAGTGCCCGACGACGACGTAGCTGCAGCCCAGTTTGGCGAGAAACGCGCCGCTGATCTCGCCGGTGTAGGCACCGGAGTCATGCTGCGACAGATCCTGGGCGCCGTAGGTCAGTCGCAGCTTGTCGCCGTCGACCAGGGTCTGCACGCTGCGCAAATCGGTGAACGGCGGAATGACCGAGACATCGACTCGGTCGTAGTACTTATCGGGCAGCGAGAACGCGATCTTTTGAACCAGTGCGATCGCCTCGAAGTGGTTGAGATTCATCTTCCAGTTGCCGGCTATCAGCGGCTTGCGGCTCATCGCGATCCTTAGCTTTTAGGTGCTCAGTACTTTTAAGCCGGGCAGCTCTTTGCCCTCAAGGTATTCCAGCGACGCCCCGCCGCCGGTGGAGATGTGCGAGAAGCCGTCCTCTGGCAGGCCCAGCGCCCGCACCGCCGCGGCGGAGTCGCCGCCGCCGACAACGCTGAACGCGCCCTTGGCGGTTGCGTCGGCGATTACTTCGGCCACACCTTTGGTGCCGGCGGCGTATGCCGGGAATTCGAAGACACCCATCGGGCCGTTCCAGAAGATGGTCTCGGCGTTGGACAGCAGCGAGTTGAACCGGGTCACCGACCCCGGCCCGATGTCCAATCCCATCTTGTCGTCCGGGATCGCGTCGGCGGCGACAACCTGCGGGGGCGAATCAGCGGAGAACTTGTCGGCCACCACGATATCCACCGGCAGGCGCAGAACGTCCGCATAGGTGTCGAGCAATCGGCGGCAGGTGTCGATCATCTCGGCTTGCAGCAACGAAGTGCCCACCGAAAGACCAAGTGCGGCGAGGAATGTGAAGCACATGCCGCCACCGATAACAATGCTGTCGGCCTTGGTGGCCAGCTGCTCGATCACACCGAGTTTGTCCGATACCTTCGAACCTCCAAGCACCACCGCATACGGCCGGCGCGTCGAGCTGGTCAGCCGCTCGAGCACGCTGACCTCTTCGGCGACCAGGTTGCCGGCGTAGTGCGGCAGCAGCGTGGCAATGTCGTAGACCGAGGCTTGCTTGCGGTGCACAACCCCGAACCCGTCGGACACGAAAGCACCTGTGTCGCCGACTAATTGGGCAAGTTCGTGAGCCAACGCGAGTCGCTCGCCGTCGTCCTTGCTGGTTTCCCGCGGGTCAAAGCGGATGTTTTCCAGCAGCAGGACGTCCCCATCGGTCAGACGCTCCGCGCGGGCCCGCGCATCCC
>NZ_JBAUZA010000549.1:0-4007 GCF_049585075.1 Mycobacterium sp. | reverse complement strand
ACTTGTAACAGCCGCGAGCGGGTCACGGCCCTGGACCGCGACCGTTCTTCCGGCCTCGCACCGACTCGTCGGGCCGACGGTTGCGGGTGCGCGAGTGAGTTTGCGGACGCCGCCGTGGCGACGTGGGCGGCAGTGGCGGCAACGCGGCCGGGCCGTCGGTCTGCAACTTGTCGATCAGCTCGTCGGCCACCTCGGCCAGCTTGCGCTCGTCGGCATAGGCCAGCCGGGACGGCAACTCGGGGATCGGCACCCAGGCCACCTCGGCGACCTCGACGTCCTCATCGCACAGCTCGCCGCCCGAGAAGCGCATTAAATAGTGGTGCACGGTCTTGTGCACTCGCCGTCCGTCAGTGACGAACCAGTAGTCGATTCGGCCGAGCGCCGCCAACACGCTGCCCTGGATCCCGGTCTCTTCGGCGACCTCGCGGATCGCGGTCTGCTCGGCCGTCTCCCCGAGCTCGATGTGTCCTTTCGGCAACGACCACAGCATCCGACCGCGGCGGTCGACGCGGCCGATCAGCGCGGCGACCTGCTCTTCGCGGGGTCTATCGATGTTGTCGATGACCAGTCCGCCAGCGGACGTTTCGTGCACAGTGCGGAGTCGTTCAGGGCCGCGGCGGGTGGCCCGCGACCGGCCGGGCTTTTCACCGGCGGCTGGCGTGCTGCCGTCGATCGCGGCTTTGTCGGTTTGGCCGCGACCGGAACCGGCGCCGCGCCGACCACGACGCCTCCCCCGGCGCCGACGCGGTTGCGCTTTTTCGCCTTCCGACACCCAAGCGATAGTAGCTGGCGTGCTAAGACGCTCCCCGGCGCACTCGCCGGTCGGGTGCTGCCCGACGGCAGATCAGCCTCATCGCGTAAGCCGACGATGCGGGCTGGAACGACCCGGGCTGGAACCGGACTATTCTCATCGAACGTGCCGGAAACCACCGACGATGCCGATCTGCTGACCGCCGCCGCGGTTGCCTTGAACAGGCACGCCGACGTGCTGAGCGAGCTCGGCTCGATGTTCGCCGCCGCCGGCCACGAGTTGTATCTGGTGGGCGGGTCGGTGCGGGATGCGCTGATGGGCCGGCTGAGCCCCGATCTGGACTTCACCACCAACGCCCGGCCAGAGCAGGTGCAGAAGTTGCTGCGAGGGTGGGCAGACGCGTCGTGGGACACCGGTATCGAGTTCGGCACCGTCGGCGTGGGCAAGGCCGAACATCGGCTGGAGATCACCACCTTCAGGGCCGACCGCTATGACCGGGTGTCGCGCAATCCAGAAGTGCGATTCGGCGACTCGCTGGACGAGGATCTGGTGCGCCGCGACTTCACCGTGAACGCGATGGCGGTGCGCGTAACGGCGGCCGGGCCCGGCGAATTCGTCGACCCGCTAGGCGGTTTGGCCGCGCTGCGCGCAGGCGTGCTGGACACTCCGGCGACCCCGTCGGAGTCGTTCGGCGACGACCCGCTGCGGATGTTGCGCGCCGCGCGGTTCGTCTCGCAACTGGGCTTTGCAGTTGCCCCGCGGGTGCGCTCGGCGATCGAGGAGATGGCGCCGGAGCTGGCCCGGATCACCGCCGAACGGGTGGCGGCCGAGTTGGACAAGCTGCTGCTGGGCGACGACCCGCTGGCGGGTATCGACCTGATGGTGCAGACCGGGATGGGCGAGGTCGTGCTGCCCGAGGTAGGCGGCATGAAAATGGCGATCGACGAGCACCACCAGCACAAAGACGTCTACCAGCATTCGCTGACCGTGCTGCGCCAGGCGATCGCCTTGGAAGACGACGAGCCTGATTTGGTGTTGCGCTGGGCGGCGCTGCTGCACGACATCGGCAAGCCGGCCACCCGCAAGCACGAGCCCGACGGCGGTGTCAGCTTCCACCACCACGAGGTGGTCGGCGCCAAGATGGCCCGAAAGCGGTTGCGGGCGTTGAAATATTCCAAACAAATGGTCGACGACATATCGCAGCTGGTGTACCTGCATCTGCGGTTCCACGGATACGGCGAGGGCCGGTGGACCGACTCGGCGGTGCGCCGCTATGTCACCGACGCGGGGCCGTTGTTGCCGCGGCTGCACAAGTTGGTACGGGCCGACTGCACTACCCGCAACCGGCGCCGAGCCGCCCGGCTGCAGGCCAACTACGACAGCCTGGAGGCCCGCATCGCCGAGCTGGCCGCCCAGGAGGATCTGCAGCGGGTCCGTCCCGATTTGGACGGCAACGAGATCATGGAACTGCTGGGCATTCCGCCTGGCCCACAGGTGGGCCAGGCGTGGAACTACCTCAAAGAACTCCGGCTGGACCGTGGACCGCTGACTCGCGATGAGGCGACGGCCGAGCTGATGGCCTGGTGGAGCTCCCGCGGGAACCGGTAGCGCTCCGGCGGCGTCAGATTTGGCATGGAGTATTGCTTGGGCGACGGCGACGGCACGGCAACGATGTGGGAGCGCGGCCCGGACCTCGACCTGGACGGTGACGGCCGGCTGGATGCGGTGGGCCTGGATTTCGACGGCGACGGCCTAGCCGATGACGCCTTGGCTGATTTCAACGGCGACGGCATCGCCGACCATGCCGTGCTTGATCTCGACAACGGGGGCCTTGAAGGCACCGCTGCACGCTACTTCACCGATGACGGGTCGGGGACCTGGGCGGTGGCGGCGAGTCCGCCGCGAGCGGGCCACCAACTCCGGTGGGCAGGGCTCGACGGCGTCGAGCACACCGGCGGGCCACTGGTGGACTTCGACGGCGACGGCCAAGCCGATGACCGGCTGCTCGATAGCGATGGAAATGGGTTGGCCGACAGAGTAATCGAAGCCGACGAGAACGGCGTGACGGGCTACGTCGATACCGACGGCGACGGGCGGTGGGACGTCAAGCTGACCGACACCGACGGTGACGGCACCGCTGATGCGGCCAGCGCGGTGCAACCGAAAACGTAGACACCCTACGTCGAGTAGTCATCGGGCCGGGGTAGGGCGTAGAGCGCCATCCGCCGATTGCTCATGTCGTGCTCGCCGAGGAATGTGCAGCCGGCGATTTCACACACCCGCCGCGCCTTGGTGTTGCGATGGTCGGGGTCGAACATGATTCGGCGACAACGGGGTTCGAGCTCGAAGATGCTGACCACGATGCGCGGCAGAAGAAACGGGCCAAGGCCATTGTTGACCAGCGTCAGATCGGCGATGGCCGCGTGCACGCCAATGTCGTTGGCGTCGGCCTGATATCGGGTCGCGATGGAATCCTTCGCCGCCCGGTACACCTCGACGTAGCCGCCGGGTTGGCCATGCAAACAGCCGACGAACGGCCGAGAGTAGTTGCCGTCGAGCTGGGCCTGCAGGTATTTGCGCCAGCGCGCCACGGGCCACGCTGACTCCCAGGTCTCGACCAGATGCGGCATGCTCATCCACTCGGCGATCATCTCGGCGTCGGCGTCCGGATCGACCAGGCGCAGCGCGTAGGGCTCGGTCAGGATCGGCGTGGGCGGCGGCGGGGCGTTGCGGACTTCGTCGGAAAGCCCTTCGGTCAGCTCGCGCGGCAGGATCGAGACAGTTTCAGCCATGTCGATTCCCGTTACCGCCCCGGGCTCCGGCTAGTGGGCGCGGTTCTCTTCGCGCGTTCCACGCTCATCGACCGACGCCCGGCGGGCCGGCGAAGGCCTGGGCGATCTGCAGCCAGTGCTGCGCATCCGCACCCTCGGCGGTCAAATCAAGATCGCGCAGCGCCCGCCGCTGGGTGACAAGAAAACAGAAGTCCTCGGCGCCGCCGGTGACTCGCTGCGCGGCGTCCGGCGGTCCCCATGACCAGGTGCTGCCGTTAGGGGCGCGCAGCTCGACAAGAAACGGCTCGGTGGGTGCGGGCAGCCCGTTGACGGCAAAGGCGTAGTCGCGGGTGCGCACGCCGATATGGGCGACGGAATGCAGCCGATCGGTCGGCACCCGAGTGACGCCCAGGGCGTCGGCGACGTCGAGTCCGTGTGCCCAGGTCTCCATCAGCCGCGCCGTCGCCATTGACGCAGCACTCATC
>NZ_JBAUZA010000548.1:0-11174 GCF_049585075.1 Mycobacterium sp. | reverse complement strand
GCTATGACCGCGGCAGCGTCGGCGTCGGTATCGCGCACATCGGGGCCGGTCACTTTCACCGGGCGCATCAGGCCATGTACATCGACCGGTTATTACAGCGGGGCTTGGCGCGCGAGTGGGGCATCTGCGGGCTGGGGGTGATGCCCGGTGACTGGACCATGCGCGACGTCCTGCGCGACCAGGACGGGCTCTACACGCTGATTCTGGAGAACCCGGACGGCAGCCGCGATGCGCAGGTGATCGGCTCGATCATCGACTATCGCTACGCCCCCGACGATCCGGAGCCGGCGTTGGAGGTGCTCGCCGCGCCGACCACCCGGATCATTTCGCTGACCATCACCGAAGGTGGTTACCGCGACGTGGGTGGTCCCGCGTTCGGGTTGATCACCGCGGCTCTGGCCAGACGCCGCGACCGCGGGATCACCGCACCGACCATCGTGTCGTGCGACAACATCGAGGGCAACGGTGCGATCGCGCGAGGCGCCATCCTCGCGAATGCCGGACAACGAGATCCCGGGCTTGCCGAGTGGGTGGCCGAACACGCCCGGTTCCCGAGTTCAATGGTGGACCGCATCACCCCGGCCACGACGCTGGAGATGGCGGCGGCAGTGCGGCGCGACTTCGGGGTGGCCGACCGGTGGCCGGTAGTGGCCGAGGCGTTCTCCGCATGGGTTCTCGAAGATGACTTCGCCGACGGCAGACCGCCGTTGGAGCAGGCGGGCGTGCTGCTGGTCGACGATGTCGTCCCATACGAGTCGATGAAGTTGCGGATGCTTAACGCCGGGCATCAGTGCCTGTGCTATTTCGCCCATCTGTGCGGCTTCGAGTATGTCCACGACGCAGCGCGTGATCCGCTGTTCGCCGAATTCCTGCTCGCCTATTTCGATTTCGAGGCCATCCCGACGCTGCCACCGGTGCCTGGAATCGACCTGCACGACTACAGCCGCACGCTGATCCAGCGGTTCGCCAACCCGGGTGTGCGCGACACCGTTGCGCGACTGTGCGCGTATTCGTCGGACCGGATCCCCAAATGGCTGTTACCCGTGATCCGCGACAACCTGGCCGGCGATGGATCGATACGGCTGGCGGCGGCGGTGGTGGCGAGCTGGGCTCGCTACGCCGAGGGTGTCAGCGAATGGGGTGAACCGTTCGAGGTGGTGGATCAGCTGGCGGACTCGCTGGTCCCGATCGCCCGGTCGCACCACGAGAATCCCACCGCGTTCATCGAAATCATCGCGATGTTCGGAGATCTGGCCCAGCAGCCACGCTTCGTGCAGGCATACCGCTGGGCGCTGGACTCGTTGCATCACAAGGGAGCCCGGGCGACATTAGAGGCGTTAGTACGATGACCTCCGGCCTGGTGATCGGCGAATCGCTGATCGACATCGTCGAAGCAGAAGAACACGTAGGCGGCAGCCCACTCAACGTCGCCGTCGGGCTGGCCCGACTGGGGCGCAACGTCGATTTCCTGACCAACATCGGCGACGACACACACGGCCGGCGGATCGCGCATTATGTCAATGATGCAGGAGCACAACTTGTTTCGGGAAGCCAAACTGCTGCCCGGACAGCGACGGCGCGACTGACCGTCGGCGAAGACGGCTCGGCTACATACGTCTTCGATCTGGACTGGCAGCTTTCCGGCACGCCGATGGTGACGCCGCCGCTGTTCGTGCACACCGGATCGATTGCGGCCGTGCAGGAACCGGGCTGCCTTGCGGTCCCGGCGCTCGTCGACACCTACCGCATCTCGGCCACGATCACGTTCGATCCCAACGTGCGTCCGTCGCTGATCGTCGACCGAGATCTGGCCCGCGAACGCATCGAGCGCCTCGTCGAACGCAGCGACATCGTGAAAGTCAGCGAGGAGGACCTGGGTTGGATCGACCCCGACCATCCGCCCGAGCGGACCGCGCAAACCTGGCTGGCACTGGGTCCCGCCGTTGTCGCGGTGACGATGGCTGACCGGGGAGCGATGGCGGTCTGCGCGGCCGGCGAAGTGCGGGTGGCGGCTCGACCGGTCCAGGTGGTCGACACCGTCGGCGCCGGCGACGCGTTCATGGTCGGCCTGATCGATGCGCTGTGGGGATCAGGCTTGTTGGGTGCGCAGCGACGCGCCGAGCTGGCCGGAATCGACCTCGGCGTGCTGACAGCGGCACTCGAGGCCGCCAGCAACGCGGCGGCGGTTACGGTAACCCGGGCGGGTGCCGATCTACCGGATCGGGCGGCGCTGAACGAAGGGCCATGATTTGACCGCGTGGGCGGGGCGAATCGGCGCAACGGCGGCCGATAGCAACGAAGTCGCTCTGCAGAAGCGTCTCGCGGTTGTGCTGTGTGCGGGGACCCTACCGTTCACGGCGCTCTGGAGCGGCATCTATCTGCTGTTGGACGCCCCGCTTGCCGCTGCCGTACCCGCCTTCTACACGGTTTTCACGCTGGTGAACACCGCTTTGTTCGCCTGGACTCGCAACCTCGAGTTCTACCGCTTCACCCAGCTCCTGTTGATCCTGATCTTGCCGTGGCTGGTGACGATAGCGCTGGGCGGCTTTCGCGTCTCCAGCGCGGTCATTATCTGGGCGGCACTGTGTCCGCTGGGCTCGCTGTTGCTTGAAGAGCCCAAACGGACCCTGTTTTGGATCGTCGGCTTCGTAGCGCTGCTGCCCATCACTGCCCTACTGCAGCCTCATCTGACGCCGGCGCATCTACCCGATGCGTTCGTGACGTGGTTCTTCGTACTCAACCTCGGAACGGTGATCGCGGTCGTATTCGGGCTGCTGCATTACTTCGTCCGCCGCCGCAACTTCTTCCAGCAAAGCTCGGAGATGCTGCTGCTCAACATTCTGCCCAAGGAGATCTCCGAGGCTCTGAAGACGCAACCGCGCGCGATCGCCGCCCACTATGACGCGGCCAGCATCCTGTTCGCCGACATCGTCGGATTCACCCCGATGGCAGCGACCATGGTGCCGCTGACCCTGGTCGACCTGCTCAATGATGTGTTCGAGTGCTTCGACGATCTCGTGGACAAGTACGAGCTGGAGAAGATCAAGACGATCGGCGACTGCTACATGGTCGCGGCAGGCGTCCCGCGCCCGCGCGACGATCACGCACAGGCTCTGGTCAACTTCGCGCTGGACATGCAGGACGAGATCGGCAAACGGACTTTCGGCGGGCGCAGGCTTGCCTTCCGCATCGGCATCAACTCCGGACCGGTGGTCGCCGGCGTCATCGGCCGCAGAAAATTCATCTACGACCTCTGGGGCGAGACGGTGAATATGGCCAGCCGCATGGAGTCCCACGGCCACAGCGGCGTCATCCAAATCACTCGTAATACGTTCGACCGTGTCAGCGCTGAATTCGATTGCGAGGCCCGCGGGACGATTGAGGTCAAGGGCGCGGGGCGCGTCGCAACCTGGCACGTCACCGGCAGGAAGCCGGCGACCGGCGGTTAAGCGCGTATCCCGATGGTCATGTGGGCATACTGACTCTATGCGTTCCATCTGGAAGGGTTCGATCTCCTTCGGGCTGGTCAACGTCCCGGTCAAGGTGTACAGCGCGACCGAGGACCACGACATCAAGTTTCATCAGGTGCACGCCAAGGACAACGGCCGCATTCGCTACAAGCGCGTGTGCGAGGTCTGCGGCGAAGTTGTCGAGTTCCGCGATATCGCGCGGGCCTACGAATCCGACGACGGCCACATGGTGGTAATCACCGACGACGACATCGCGACCCTGCCAGAAGAGCGCAGCCGCGAAATCGAAGTGCTGGAATTCGTTCCGGCCGGCGACCTCGACCCGATGATGTACGACCGTAGCTACTTCCTCGAGCCCGAGGGCAAATCGACCAAATCGTATGTGCTGCTGGCCAAGACGCTGGCAGAAACCGATCGGGTGGCGATCGTGCATTTCGCTTTGCGCAACAAGACCCGGCTTGCGGCGTTGCGGGTCAAGGATTTCAGCAAGCGTGACGTGATGGTGATCCACACCCTGCTGTGGCCCGACGAGATTCGCGACCCCGACTTCCCGGTGCTGGACAAGAAGGTCGACATCAAGCCGGCCGAACTGAAGATGGCCGGGCAGGTCGTCGACTCGATGGCCGATGACTTCAACCCGGACCGCTATCACGACGACTATCAGGAGCAGTTGCACGAGCTGGTGCAGGCCAAACTTGAAGGCGGAGAAGCGTTTACCACAGAGGAGCAGCCCAAAGAGCTCGACGAGACCGAAGACGTCTCCGATCTGCTGGCCAAGCTCGAGGCCAGTGTGAAGGCACGGTCGGACGGCGGGAAGTCGACGGCGAAGAAGGCTGCCAAGAAAGCTCCGGCGAAAAAGGCACCGGCCAAGAAGGCTCCGGCCAAGAAGGCGGCCGCAAAAAAGACATCAGCCAAGAAGACACCCGCTAAGGCGGGTTCAAAGTCCTGACTGGGCCTATTGGTACCGGGCGGCCCACCACTGATACACCTCATCAAGGCTGCCGCCCGCAGGCCCCCCCATTAGGGCAAGCATCCGTCGAGAATTTATCGTCCATTCGATATAGGGATATTCGCCGCGGTTGTAGCACACAAACTTTCCTGCCGACCAGTTCTGTATTCCCTGATGGCCTACGCATGGTTTCTGCCACATCTCAGGTGCGTCGTCGCTGATCTGGCTGTCCAGGTCACGGCTGGGAGATAGCACCGAATACCGAAGCATGCGAACCTCGCTCAAACCGGGATCACAGTAAACGGTGAACTGAGCCCCCACCGTTTCATCCGGCCCTCGCAGTGTGCAGTGGTCAGCGCTGGGAACAACAGACAACAACTCCGCACCCGAAGACGGCGGCGACCCCGGCGTTACTGCACCGCCCGTTACCGACGACGATTGCGTTCCGCTGCTCGGTGCCGACGACGACTCGGTCCCGGCAACACCGCCTGCACTTCCGTGCGGCCTCGAAGGCGACTGGGTTCCCACGACGATTCCCACAATCACCGCCGCCACAACGACCACGGTGCCGACAGCGGTCCAGATCTTTGTACGGCGGCTCAACGGCTGACGTGGTGGCGGGCGCGACGGGGCGGGCATCGTTTCAGCCCACCCGTAGGGATGTTGGGTGTTGGCGCGCTGCGGCGTCGAAACCGGCGGTCCGGCAAAGGCAATCGGGGCTGATTCCGCTTGGACGGAGGCCAGGATGGCCTCCACATCGGTTCGGGTTCGGTAGGTAACGTCTTCGCGGTCGTGCAGCTTGCGCAGCAGCGTGACGATGTCGTTGCGGGCGGCCTCGTGTTGACCGTCTTCTCGCAGGCTCACTTGGAGCTGGGCGACCAGCGCCGCCTGATCTCGCGGGGTGAGATAGTCCGGGTTCGAGATCGTGTTGTAGAGCCGGATCAGGTATTCAAACGGCACCGACGGTTCATCAGGCAGCGGGTCGGGCAGGGGCTGACGACGTGCCCGCTCCCGGTGCAGCGCGGCACTGAGCCGCATCGCAGTTCCGGGAGTCGCGTGGCGGTAGTCAATCGCCTGGACCGACGCCAACGGGTTGAGTTGCATGCTGTCGACCAAGCCGACCTGCACCGGAAGGATCGGCAGCCCGAGAGCTTGCGCGTACTGCAGCTCAGCCTGGCACGGCTTGGAGTCGAGCGAGCTTTGCGACAACGCGAAAATGAAGACATCGCAGCCACGAATCTGGTCGAGGATCGCGCGCCACCATGCCTCGCCGCCGGCGAGGCGCTGGTCCATCCACACCTGCTCGTCGGCGTCCTGCAAATCCTGCGTGAGACTTTTGACCGCGTCCCTGTCCCGGCTGGAGTAGCTGACAAACACCGTCACGGGTGGCTCCTCGGCTGGCCCCGGTATGAGTAGCTGGAGCATACGAGGTCGCGGCAGCAGATACCCCCGAAAGCGTGAGGCCTGACAAGCGGCAGCCACGCCACAAGAAAACTAGAACGTGTTTCAGAAATGGGGTTACGGAAGCGCGGCCGGCTTGTTACGGTGGCGCCCGTGATCCTGGATAAATTCCGACTCGACGACAAGGTCGCGGTCGTTACCGGTGGTGGTCGCGGGCTTGGCGCCGCCATCGCGCTGGCATTCGCTGAGGTCGGCGCCGACGTTGTCATCGCCTCGCGCACCCAATCTGAACTAGAGGCCGTTGCCGAACAGGTCCGCGCCGCGGGCCGCCGCGCCCACGTCGTCGCCGCGGACTTGGCACACCCCGAAGTGACCGCGGAGCTGGCCGGCCAAGCCGTCGAAGCCTTCGGACGGCTGGACATCGTCGTCAACAACGTCGGCGGCACCATGCCCAACGCGCTGTTGACCACGTCGACGCAGGATCTCAAGGCCGCGTTCACTTTCAACGTGGCCACCGCCCACGCGTTGACCACCGCCGCGGCGCCGCTGATGCTCGAGCACTCCGGCGGCGGCAGCGTCATCAACATCACCTCGACGATGGGTCGGGTGGCCGGCCGCGGTTTCGCCGCCTATGGCACCGCCAAGGCCGCACTAGCGCATTACACCCGGCTGGCCGCGCTGGACCTGTGCCCGCGAATCCGGGTCAACGCCATCGCGCCGGGTTCGATCGCCACCTCGGCGCTGGACATCGTCGCCTCCAACGACGAGCTGCGCGAACCGATGGAGAAGGCGACACCGATGCGCCGACTCGGTGAGCCCGACGAGATCGCGGCCGCCGCAGTGTATTTGGCGTCGCCCGCCGGCGCCTATCTGACCGGCAAGGTGCTCGAAGTCGACGGCGGCATCACCTTCCCCAACCTCGACCTACCGATTCCGGACCTGTGACCATGACGATTCGTGTAGCCCAGATCGGCACCGGCAACGTCGGCATCCATGCACTACGAGCACTGATCACCAATCCGGAATTCGAGCTCACCGGGGTGTGGGTGTCGTCGGAAGCCAAAGCCGGTAAAGATGCCGGAGAGCTTGCCGGACTTGACGATTCGACCGGTATCACCGCGACCACCGACTTGGACGCGGTACTCGCCACCAAGCCGCAGTGCGCGGTCTATACCGCGATGGCCGACAATCGGTTGCCCGACGCCCTCGATGATTACCGGCGCATCCTGGCCGCCGGGGTGAACGTCGTCGGCAGCAGCGCGGTCTTTTTGCAATACCCGTGGCAGGTGCTTCCGCAGGAGATGCTCGGACCGATAGAAGATGCTGCGCAAGAAGGCAATTCGAGCTTGTTTGTCAACGGCATCGATCCGGGGTTTGCCAATGATCTGTTGCCGCTGGCGCTGGCGGGCACCTGCCAGAACATCCAGCAGATCCGCTGCATGGAGATCGTCGACTACGCCACCTACGACAGCGCGACCGTCATGTTCGACGTGATGGGGTTCGGCAAACCGATCGACGAAATCCCGATGCTGCTGCAACCGGGGGTGCTGAGCCTGGCCTGGGGCTCGGTGGTGCGCCAACTCGCGGCCGGCCTGGGTCTGCAACTCGACGCGGTCGAAGAGATGTATGTGCGCGAACCGGCACCCGAGGACTTCGATATCGCCTCCGGGCATATCCCTAAGGGCAGCGCCGCCGCGCTGCGGTTCGAGGTGCTCGGCTTGGTCGACGGCGATCCCGTCGTCGTCCTGGAGCACGTCACCCGGCTGCGCGACGATCTGTGCCCGGCCTGGCCGCAACCGGCTCAGGACGGTGGCTCCTACCGCATCGAGATCACCGGCGAGCCGTCGTACGGCATCGACGTCTGCTTGAGCAGTCCTAACGGCGACCACAATCACGCCGGTCTGGTGGCCACCGCGATGCGGGTCGTCAACGCCATTCCCGCTGTGGTGGCGGCGCCGGCTGGAATCCGGACCACGCTGGACCTGCCGCTGGTCACGGGACGTGGCCTCTACGCCGCGGGCTAGATATTTCGGCTAACCTAACTTTCTTATTCGTCGTATGAAAGTGAGTTAGGTGACGCAGGAGACCCGCCCCCGGCTGAAAACGGGCTGGTATCTGCTCGGCCCCGCATTCGTCGCCGCGATCGCCTATGTCGACCCGGGCAATGTCGCCGCCAACATCAGCGCCGGCGCACAGTTCGGTTTCTTGTTGCTGTGGGTCATCGTCGTCGCGAACATGATGGCCGGCCTGGTGCAGTACCTGTCGGCGAAGCTCGGACTGGTTAGCGGGCGCTCGCTGCCGGAAGCGGTCGCCGCCCGGCTGAGCCGGCGGGCCCGGCTGGCCTACTGGGCGCAGGCCGAGATCGTCGCGATGGCCACCGACGTCGCCGAGGTGGTCGGCGGGGCGATCGCCCTGCGCATCCTCTTCGGTCTGCCACTGCTGATCGGCGGGCTGATCACGGGGGCAATATCGCTGCTGCTGCTAAGGATCCAGGATCAACGCGGCCAGCAACTGTTCGAACGCGTCATCACCGGAATGCTGCTGGTGATCGCGATCGGTTTTACGGCCAGTTTCTTTGTCGCCACACCGCCTCCCGACGCCGTCATCGGTGGGCTGGTGCCGCGATTCCACGGGAAAGAAAGCGTGCTGCTGGCTGCCGCGATCCTGGGCGCGACGGTCATGCCGCATGCGGTATATCTGCATTCTGGGTTGACCCGCGACCGGCACGGCCATCCCGAGCCCGGCCCGGACCGCCGTTGGTTACTGCGCGTGACCCGGTTGGACGTCGGGCTGGCGATGGTGGTGGCCGGCGGAGTGAATGCCGCCATGCTGCTGATCGCTGCGCTCAATATGCGCGAGCGCGGTCATACCGGTTCCATCGAGGGCGCTTACGCGGCGGTGCATGACACGGTGAGCCCGACCGTCGCGGTGTTCTTCGCGATCGGATTGCTGGTGTCGGGTTTGGCGTCGTCTTCGGTGGGCGCATATGCCGGCGCGATGATCATGCAGGGCTTGCTCTACCGGTCGATTCCGATGCTGGTGCGCCGGCTGGTGACGTTGGTACCGGCGCTGTTGATTTTGGTGCTGGGCGCCGACCCGACCCGAACGTTGGTGCTGTCGCAGGTCGTGCTCTCGTTCGGTATTCCGTTCGCGCTGCTTCCGTTGGTCCGACTGACCAGCGACCGGAAGCTGATGGGCGGCGACGCCAATCACCGTGTCACGACTGCTATTGGGTGGGTGCTCGGCGTCATGATCAGCCTGCTCAATGCGGTGCTGATCTTCCTCACCGCAAGCGGCTCGTCGTAGGACGGCCGACTAGCGCGCCGGGGTCGTCATCCGGCAATCGCATCTGAGGATCTGATCTCGACCTGGTCGTCGGGGTTGAAGTAACGCTCTGTCCCGTCGGTGAAGGTCACGGTGCACACTTCGGGCAGGAAACTGCCTTCGTGGGGGTGCAATTCGCAGATGACTCGTGCTTTGACCCGCTTCCAGGCATCGTCACCTTCGCCGTACTCGCGGACGAAATACCCAGGGAGGCGGTTGGTGAGGTCAACTGCCCGCATGCGGAGGACTCGACCCGGTGACGTAGGCATGATTCCGATTCTGCCTTCTGGTGATCTTGAGTGCCTGCCGAGCCGGAGTGTGACGCTAGGTCCCCGACGGTGCTGATCTACCTAACCGCGCGCGGCTCGGAATGGGACGGATGGCCGTCGGCTTCGGCTCCACCGGCGGCCCGAGCTCGAGGAGTTCGTCCAGCAGCGCGTCCATCTGACTTACCGGCGGCAGCGCTCCGCCCCGGCGGCGGTATGCACTCCGAACGCTGGCCAGCCGTCGCAATTCCCGTTCGATCGTGTCCCGGTCCCGCGTGCTGTCGTCTACCGAAGCGCTCATTGAGTGATCGTTGCACCGAAAAGTTAACGCCGACAGCGTGACGCGCCGGAATTAACCTCGCGGTCACCACCCGATCAGATCACCGTGTTGGTGTCGCCATCCAAGAGTTGTTGGGGGGCTTGGCCGAATACATAGCGTGCGATGACGGGGTCCAGCGTGAAGGTCCAGGTGACGTCGTATCGGTCATCTGGCCACACAGCCGGTATGACGGTGCCGTCGACGGTGGGGAAATCCTGCACGAGCCCCGGGATGCCGCGGTGTTCATAGCAGATCAACACCACCTCGGCGCCGCCCGACAGCACCGCGTCAGCGAACGCAGCCTCCTGACCCAGCAGCGCGGGCGACTGGATGGGCAGACTCAGCAATCGGCTGAGACCCAGGATGGTCTGGTAGGGCCGGTGAATTTTCGTCACGGCAGGGTCTCCGTAAGCGGTTGCATACAAAGCCGTGGGAGTGCGCAGGCCCATCTTCGGCGCGACCGCCGGGCTGAACAACGCGGTCAGCGCACCGGCCCGTTCCCACCCCTTGGGTGACAACGAAAATTCGTTGCGGTTCCCGTCGATGTCGACGCCGAAAGGTGGCCTTGACTCGTCGATCGGCTTCTCGCCGTGCCGGATGACGTAGATCTGCTGCGGCAGCTGCCCCGGCTGCGCGGACGCTTGTTTAACGCCAAACAACATGGACGCCACTGCCCCGGCGGATACTCCGCCGATCACGCCGATTGCTCGACGCCGAGACATCGAGGCGCCGGTCCACTGGTCGAAACGATCCTCGGTCAGGGCCACATTGAACATCATGACCTGCGGCAGCGACGGGTAATCGCCCCTTCGCCGATCAGGTACTTCGCCCCGCTAACATCGAACCCAGTGTCTGCGCGACGTCATACCTATTTCGCGTACGGGTCTAACCTGTGCGTGCGGCAGATGGCGCAACGTTGCCCCGACGCCGCCAATCCGCGGCGCGCGGTGCTGGCCGACCACGACTGGCTGATCAATCAACGCGGCGTGGCCACCGTCGAGCCGTTCGACGGCACCACAGTGCACGGAGTCGTCTGGCAGCTTTCCGATCACGACCTGGCCACCTTGGACAGCGCCGAGGGCGTGCCCGCGCGCTATCGGCGCGACGAGCTGACCGTGCACACCGACGACGGGCCGTCTGATGCCTGGGTGTACATCGACCACCGGGTGCATCCGGGTCCGCCGCGACCGGGCTACCTGGAACGCATCATCGACGGAGCAGAGCATCACGGGTTGCCGCAGCGCTGGATCGACTTTTTGCGACGATGGGATCCTGCTCGCTGGCCTCGGCCACGTGCGTGGGCAGGAGGGCCTGCGCCGCAGTCGCTTTCCGAACTGCTGGCCGATGCCGGGGTGGTCGAGGACAGCCGGCTGCGGTCGCGCTTCGGTTTTCTTGCCATTCACGGCGGCGGCCTGGAGGAGATGACCGACGTGATCGCCGAACGC
>NZ_JBAUZA010000547.1:0-4895 GCF_049585075.1 Mycobacterium sp. | reverse complement strand
GGCCAGCGCCACCGCGGTGGTGTCCGAGCCCCCGCGGCCCAGCGTGGTGACGTCCCTGGTGTCCTGGCTGACCCCTTGGAATCCGGCGACCAGCACGATCCGGCCCTCGTCGAGCGCCGCCCGCAACCGGGTCGGGGTGACGTCGATGATCTTGGCCTTGCCGTGGGCCGCGGTGGTGATGACGCCGGCTTGCGAGCCGGTGAACGAGCGGGCTTGCGCACCGAGCGATTCGATGGCCATCGCCACCAGCGCGTTGGAGATGCGCTCACCGGCGGTCAGAAGCATGTCCAGTTCGCGGGCGGGCGGGGCCGGGCACACCTGCTGGGCCAGTTCCAAAAGGTTATCGGTGGTGTCGCCCATCGCCGAAACGACCACGACGACATCGTTGCCCTGCTTTTTGGCCTCGACGATGCGTTCGGCGACGCGGCGGATGCGTCCGGCGTCTGCCACCGAAGATCCGCCGTACTTTTGCACGACGAGCGCCACTTAGTTCCTTTCCAGGCCCTGGGGAGTCCCTCAGCGTCGCGAGGTTTGGGTCGAAAACAGAATACGTGGATTGACCGAGCGACGATTACCGCCGGTGTTTGATATCCATAGCAGCAGGCATCGGCTGAGGAAGGGTCAGAAATGAGCAGTCGCGGTGGCCAGTGAGCCAGCCAAAGTGTTATGGGGTAGCGAACCAGACGAACACGACTATCCGGCAGCTGCGGACTACCTCGCACTGCTCGCCAAGCCCGGGCAGGTCAGCGAAATTGTCGGGGAGCTGAAGAAGGCCCCGATCGTGTACAAGAGGGCCAAGGATCTGCTGCGCGCGTCACGGCTGGCGCTGCTGCCACCGGACAACCCGCATGTGCACTCCGATCTCGAAAAAATCAAGAAAGGCAAGCAGCTGTCACCGGTCCTGCTGGTCCGAGGGGACCTGGTCAGCGATGTGGCGCTGCAGATTGCCGACGGTTATCACCGGGTCTGCGCCAGCTATCACACCGACGAAAACACCGACATCCCCGTCAAGATCGTCCCGGCCGGCGACTAGCGGCCAGGGGTTTTGGGCAACCCCGCGGGCGCGGTAAGGTAGCCAACGTGCAGCGGGTGCTCCTTCTCGGACGCCGCGACGGGGCCTGATCGAGGCCGGCTTCCCGTCGCGGGTGTTCGCGATGCGCCGGTCGCCGCCACTTAGGCGCCCCCTTCTCATTCCCCGGAGCAACAACCGTGACTAGCTTCACTCAACCGTCGGGCGACTCTCCTGACGCGTTCAAATCCGTTCGAACCATCACTAAACCCGTCGGCCAACCCAACGCGGGCCAACCGGCGTGGAACACCCAGCGTGGGTCATCGATGCCGATCGGCCGGTACCGGCCATTCGCTGAGGAAGTCGAACCCGTCGCGCTGGCCGACCGGACCTGGCCCGACAAAGTGACCATCCGCGCGCCGCTGTGGTGTGCGGTCGACCTGCGTGACGGCAACCAGGCGCTGATCGACCCGATGAGCCCGGCCCGCAAGCGCCGCATGTTCGACCTGCTGGTCCGCATGGGCTACAAGGAGATCGAGGTCGGGTTTCCGTCGGCCAGCCAGACCGACTTCGACTTCGTCCGCGAGATCATCACCGAGGGTGCGGTGCCTGACGACGTCACCATCCAGGTGCTGACCCAGTGCCGTCCGGAGCTGATCGAACGCACATTCCAAGCGTGCGAGGGAGCGCACCGCGCCATCGTGCACTTCTACAACTCGACGTCGATCCTGCAGCGCCGGGTCGTTTTCCGCGCCGACCGGGCCGCGGTCCAGGCCATCGCGACCAACGGCGCGCGCAAGTGCGTGGAGGAGGCCGCGAAGTATCCGGGCACGCGGTGGCGCTTCGAGTACTCGCCGGAGTCCTACACGGGCACTGAGCTCGAATATGCCAAGCAGGTCTGCGACGCAGTCGGCGAGATCATCGCGCCCACACCGGATAACCCGATCATCTTCAACCTGCCCGCCACGGTGGAGATGGCCACGCCGAACGTCTACGCCGACTCGATCGAGTGGATGAGTCGCAACTTGGCCAACCGGGAATCGGTCATCCTGAGTCTGCACCCGCACAACGACCGCGGAACTGCTGTCGCCGCAGCCGAATTGGGCTACCAGGCCGGTGCGGACCGGATCGAGGGCTGCCTGTTCGGCAATGGCGAGCGGACGGGGAATGTCTGCTTGGTGACGCTGGGCCTGAACGTGTTCTCCCGCGGTGTCGACCCGCAGATCGACTTCTCCAACATCGACGAGATTCGCCGCACGGTCGAGTACTGCAACCAGTTGCCGGTCCCCGAACGTCACCCGTACGGCGGCGATCTGGTCTATACGGCGTTCTCCGGCAGCCACCAAGACGCGATCAACAAGGGCTTGGATCAGATGAAGCTCGACGCGGATGCCGCCGATTCCGATGTCGACGACATGCTCTGGCAGGTGCCGTATCTGCCGATCGATCCGCGTGACGTCGGGCGCACCTACGAAGCGGTGATCCGGGTCAATTCGCAGTCCGGCAAGGGCGGGGTGGCCTACATCATGAAGGCCGATCACGGCCTGGCGCTGCCGAGACGGCTGCAGATCGAGTTCTCTCAGGTGATCCAAAAGATCAGCGAGGGAGAAGGCGGCGAGGTCAGTCCCAAGGCGATGTGGGATGCCTTTGCCGAGGAGTACTTGGCGCCGGTGCGACCGCTGGAGCGGATGAAGCAGCGGGTCGAGGCATCCGAGGAGGACGGCGGCGCGACGACGATCGCCGCCACCGTCAAGATCGACGGGGTGGAGACCGAGATCAGCGGTTCGGGCAACGGGCCGCTCGCGGCCTTCGTCGACGCGCTGGGCACCGTCGGGTTCGACGTGGCCGTCCTGGATTACTCCGAGCACGCGATGAGCGCCGGCGATGACGCTCAGGCGGCGGCCTACGTGGAGGCTTCGGTCTCCGGCAAAACCGTGTGGGGGGTGGGGATCGCGCCGTCGATCACCACCGCGTCGCTGCGCGCCGTCGTATCGGCGGTGAATCGGGCCGTCCGGAACTGATTCTTCAGAACAGCGCGAACTGCTCGCCCGCGCGCGCCGCGTCGATGAAGTCCTCGACACCCGTGCCAGTGGCCACCGTCCCCACGCAATCCATGAACTTCCCGTCGGAAACCACGGGCACGCCCAACTCGCGGGCCTGGTAGCCCTTGCCGTGCGCGGGACGGGATTCGTTGCAGATCACCAGCGAGGTTTCCCGGTCGACGGCGTCGGCGTACGCCAATCCCGCGTGCAGGATCCGCTCGACGAGCTCTTCGTGTGTCCGCTGGACCTCGGCGGCCAATGCAACCCGCATGCCCTGCACCAGCGGCCTGCCACGCACGTAGGGGCCCGGGTTCAGGTACGGGCATGGCATCCGGGATGCCAGCATCTTTAGCGGGCGCAGCTCCTCGTGGGTGATTCGGCCGCTTGGCCAACGCCGGCGGATGACCGGACGTACCGGTAGCCAGACGCCGCGATCGCGGGCCCGCTCCAGCGCGGCCGCCAGCACGTTGGTCAGCACGACGGCGTCGTCGAAGGCATCGTGCGGGCGCCGTTGGGTCACCCCCCAGTGCGCGGCCAGGGTTTCCAACCGCAGGTTGGCGATGCCCAGTTCCAGCCGTCGCGCCAACTCCAGCGTGCACATGACGGAGTCGATCGGCAGTTCGACCTCGGCCAACTCGGCCTCCGCGGTGAGGAAGGCGTAGTCGAACGCGACGTTGTGCGCGACCAGGGTGCGACCGCGCAGCAACTCGGCCACATCGCCGACGATGTCGGCGAACTGCGGCTGGTCCTCGAGCATCGCGGCGGTCAGGCCGTGCACGTGGGTCGGGCCTGGATCGACGCCCGGGTTGAGCAGGCTGACCACCGATTGCTCGACGTGGCCGTCGGCGTCGAGGGCCAGCACCGCGAGGCTGATGACCCGGGCGCTACCAGGTCTGAAGCCGGAGGTTTCGACGTCGATGACGGCCCATCCCTCGTCGGGCGCTGTGGCCGGCCGACCCCAAACGGTCTGCATAACTGGAGGATGGCACGTCGAGCCGACATCGCCGGGTCGCTGCGCGCCGTGTCGCGCCCTTAAACTCACCCGGTGATCACCCCCCGCGGCCGCCTGGCGCTTACCGCCGGAGCCGGCGCGCGATGGGCCTCACGGGTGACCGGTCGAGGGGCGGGCGCGATGATCGGCGGCTTGGTGGCCATGACGCTGGACCGGTCGATCCTGCGTCAGCTGGGCACCGATCGACGCAGCGTCGTCGTGACCGGGACCAACGGAAAGTCAACGACGACCCGGATGACCGCGGCTGCGTTGGCCACCCTGGGCGGCTCGGTGGCCACCAACGCCGAGGGCGCCAACATGGACGCCGGGCTGGTGGCGGCGCTCGCCGCCGACCGCGACGCCGCGTTAGCGGTCCTCGAGGTCGACGAGATGCACGTGCCGCACGTCGCCGACGCCATCGAGCCCGCCGTCATCGTCATGCTCAACCTGTCCCGCGACCAGCTGGACCGGGTCGGCGAGATCAATGTGATCGAACGCAGGCTGCGGGCGGGGCTGGCCAGCCACCCCCACGCAGTCGTCGTCGCCAACTGCGATGACGTGCTGATGACCTCGGCCGCCTACGACAGCGACAACGTGGTGTGGGTGGCCGCGGGTGGCAGCTGGGCCGCCGATTCGGTCAGCTGCCCGCGCAGCGGCGAGGTGATCGTCCGCGATCGAGGCCACTGGTATTCCACCGGTGCCGACTTCAAGCGACCCAGCCCGCATTGGTGGTTCGACGACGAACGGCTCTACGGGCCCGACGGGCTGGCGCTGCCGATGCAGTTGGCGCTGCCGGGCGCGGTAAATCGGGGCAACGCCGCCCAGGCGGTGGCGGCCGCAGTCGCGCTGGGCG
>NZ_JBAUZA010000546.1:0-16616 GCF_049585075.1 Mycobacterium sp. | reverse complement strand
CCGATTGCCACCCGCGCCGGGTCGACCGCGGGCAGACTGGCCAGCCAGGTCAGCGCCGAGTAGCAGTCCTCCAGCGGTGCGGGATAGGGGTGCTCGGGCGCCAGCCGATAGTCCACCGACGCGACGGTGACGCCCAGCTCACGGCTGAAGCGGTGGCACAGCGCGTCGTCTTGCTGTGCGGTGCCCAGCACATAACCGCCGCCGTGGATCCACAGCAGCGCGGCGCTGCGTTGGCTGACGCCGACCGGCCGGTGCAGCCGCACACCCACACCGGAGCCCAGCGTGAGCACTTCGACGCCGTCCCGGGCCTTGGCGCCGCGCTGGATGACCGGCGACAGCTTGCGGATCAGGTGCAGACTGCGCGGGCCGACCAGTGTGCGTGGCGCAAGGCGGGCGACTCTGCGGAGATCGGGGTGGAAATCGGTGGTCGGCACCCGTCCAGTATCGCCAACGCCGATCAGCCCCACCTGTCGGGCTCCGCGCTTAACCGCCAACACATACTCTGGCTGCGCGTAGTCTCGAGTGGGTGACGTCAACCCATGCGTGATCGCCGGGAGTCTCGGTGTGACGTGTGGTACCGGTGACGTGGGGTAGCGACCTGATCGCCGGTCCGGTCAACCGGATCGTCGCGACCACGCGGACCGGCGTCGAGGTGCTGCGGTTCGGTGGCCTTCAGACTGGATCCCGTCCATCGTCGTTCCAGATCATCGAGCGGTGCGACATGTACCGGTTACGACGCTACTTCCCCGACGCCGCGACTGATTCGTCACGGCCGCCGGTAGTACTTGTGCCGCCGATGATGATGTCAGCCAACGTGTTTGACGTCACCAGAGACCAGGGCGCGGTCGGTGTCCTGCATGACCTCGGTGTGGACCCGTGGGTGGTGGACTTCGGCTCACCGGACCGGGAAACCGGTGGGCTCGAGCGCACGTTGAGCGACCATGTCGTGGCGCTGAGCCGGGTCATCGACTCGGTACAGGCACACACCGGCCGCGAGGTGCATTTGGCGGGCTATTCGCAGGGCGGCATGTTCTGCTATCAAACCGCGGCTTACCGACGTTCCGAGGGCCTGGCCAGCGTGATCACTTTCGGCGCCGCCGTCGATTCGCTCAGCGGTCTGCCGTTCGGAATTCCCGCGGTCTTGGCGGGCCGCGGTGCGCAGCTGCTTGCCGACCACGTCTTCAACCGTCTCTCGGTCTCCGGATGGATGGCCCGCACTGGGTTTCAACTTCTGGACCCGATCAAGACGGTCCGGGCTAGGTGGGACTTTCTGCGCCAGCTCCATGATCGAGAAGCGTTGCTGCCCAGGGAACAACAACGCCGCTTCCTCGAGGTGGAGGGCTGGGTGGCTTGGTCGGGCCCCGCGGTCGCCGAACTGTTACGGCAGTTCGTGGTCCACAACCGCATGATGGCCGGCGGCGCCGCGATCGACGGCACGCTGATAACGCTCGCGGAAATCACTTGTCCGATCCTTGCGTTCATCGGCGAGGTGGATGACATCGGCCAACCCGCGGCTGTTCGAGGAATCCGGCGGGCCGCCCCCCGCGCCGAGGTCTCCGAAGTCTTGTTGCGGGCGGGTCACTTCGGGCTCGTGGTCGGATCGGCCGCCGCCACGCACACGTGGCCCAATGTCGGTAAATGGGTGCTATGGCAAGAGGGTAGGGGGGCCATCCCGCAGGACGTGCATGCGATGGAGGCCGACGCGGGCGTCGGGATCGATGATGCTGCCGGTCTGTCGTCGCGTATCGCTCACTCGGCGGGTGCGCTGGCCGAAGTGGGCATCGGCGTGAGCCTGGGGTTGGCCGACGCCGCGGTGGCGGCGGCGCGCAGTGGTAGGGAGATCGCCGAGGAGGCCGTGCGTACCCTGCCCCGGCTCGCCCGTCTCGGTCGGCTGCAGCCCCACACCAAGGTGTCGTTGGGCGGGCTGCTGGCAGAACAGGCGAACAGGGCGCCTGAGGGCGAATGCTTCCTCTTCGATGATCGCGTCCACACCAACGCGGCGGTGGATCACCGCATCGACGAAGTGGTGCGCGACCTCATCGCTGTCGGTGTCCGGCAGGGTGCGCGCATCGGTGTGTTGATGGATACGAGCCCCAGCGCCGTGGTCGCGATCGCGGCACTGTCGCGGCTCGGGGCTGTCGCGGTGTTGCTTCCCCCGGACGACGACCTCGCCGCGGCCGTCCAGCTGTGCGAGGTGGCCGACATCGTCACCGATGTGCACCATCGGGCAGCGGCCGCCGCGACCGGTGCCAGGGTGCTGATCCTCGGTCAGGGCCACCGCACCGCGGATGTCGGCCATACGGAGTCAGATCGGGCCGTCGAACTAGACCGCCTAGACCTGTCCGGTGAGCGGCTACCGCACTGGTATCGCCCGAACCCGGGCCGGGCAAGTGATCTCGCCTTCGTGTTCTTCAGCACAACGGGCGGACGCCGAGTGATCAAAGAGGTCACGAATCATCGCTGGGCGCTGTCGGCCTACGGCACCGCTACCGCCGCCGCGCTCGACCGCGGCGACACGGTCTATTGCCTGACCCCGCTGCACCATCCGTCGGGCCTGATGGTCAGCCTCGGCGGCGCGGTCGCCGGCGGGTCGCGCATCGCGTTAACCCGGGGAGTCCATCCAACCGAGTTCGCCGACGAGGTCCACCGTTATGGCGTCACGGTGGTGTCCTACACGTGGGCCATGCTGAGCGAACTGGTGGAGGCGACGTCGCCCGAGCTTCAGGAACGCCATCCGATCCGGCTGTTCATCGGAGCCGGAATGCCGATCGGGTTGTGGCACAAGGTCACCGACCGATTCGCCCCGGCCCGAGTGCTGGAATTCTATGCGTCCACCGAGGGGGACGCGGTGCTGGCCAACGTGGCGGGGACGAAGACCGGGGCCAAGGGTCGGCCGCTGCCAGGCAGCGCGGAGATTCGGCTCGGCAAATACGACGCCGCGACGGGGCGATTCATCGAGGATGACCGCGGTTTCGTGTGCCCCTGCGCGGACGACGAGGTGGGCGTGCTGCTGGCGAAGTCGCGGCCCGGACTCGACGCCGCACGCGTGTCGATGCGCGGGGTTTTTGCCGAGGGTGATACCTGGATCACCACCGACCACCTGTTTCGCCGCGATAGCGACGGTGACTATTGGTTCGTCGACAACAGGAACACCGTGATCCAGTCGGTGCGCGGACCGGTTTTCTGCCAGCCGATTTGCGACGCCCTCGGCGATATCACCGTGATCGACTTGGCCGTGGTCTATCCCGTCGCGACCGACGCTTATGACGTCGCGGTCGCAGCCGTGACGCTCGGCAAAGGCGGCAAGCTCACCGCGGCTAGCCTGACCACCGCGTTGAGTAGCCTCCCTCGCGGCCAGCGTCCCGCTATCGTGCATATCGTTGACCGGATACCCTTGACGCCCTCTTACCGCCCACTGTCGAGCACACTGCGAGCGGCTGGCTTGCCGGCATGTGGGCCGACGACCTGGTACCACGACCACACTGACGGCCACTATCGACATTCGGCCACCGCCGTCGGCATGCCAGCACGGTCTAGCCCTGGGAGCCGCTGAGCCTCTAGGAGTGCGGGCCGCTCCAGCAGCCAGCCCGAGCGGTCACGCTGCTCGGCCTCGACCACGTCTCCAGATCTACCCATTTTCCCGGGAAGTCACGGTCGTGGGTGAGGATGACCAATTCGACCAGCAGCACCTTATTCTTACCGCACCTCAGGACGCGATTTGCTCAGCCCGCCGCTTTGCCACTGCGGCCAGCACGGCTTGGGTAGACGCGCGGCTTCCGACGGTGATCCGAGCAGCGCCGTCAGGGTAGTAGCGAGCCGTCAGCCCGGTGTCGTCGAATAACTCTCGCCACGGCCGATCCGTCGGGGGCAGGTACACGAAGTTGGCGTGCCCGTCGGTGGTGTAGACACCCATCGCCCGCAGGCGCCGTCGCAGGTAGTCCCGTTCACCGGTGATTCGCAGAATGCGTTGTCGCAACTGGTTTTCGGCGTCGTAGGACGCTGCCACCGCGACCAAGCTGGTGATGCCCATGCCAAACGGCAATTGCATCTTCCACAGTATTCTGGCCAGCTCCGGCGATCCGAACCCGTACCCGATCCGCAGCCCGGCCAGCCCGTAGGCCTTAGAGAACGTCCGCAGCACAATGACATTCGGGAACTGCCGGACCAGGCTCGGTCCGTCGATACGGTGCTCGGGGGCGACGAACTCGATGTAGGCCTCGTCGAGCAGCACGACGGTGTCGTCGGGCACACGCCGCAGGAATCGCTGCACATTGGCGACAGGCTCCACGGTGCCGGTCGGGTTGTGGGGTCGGCATAGTACGACCACCCTGGCGCCCGCCGCCGCCTCGGCCATTGCCTCCAGGTCGTGGTGGCCGCGCTCGCCGAGCGGGACAGTGACCGATGTGAGGCGAGCCATCTGGG
Organism: Mycobacterium sp.; assembly: GCF_049585075.1. Taxonomy (GTDB): domain Bacteria; phylum Actinomycetota; class Actinomycetes; order Mycobacteriales; family Mycobacteriaceae; genus Mycobacterium. The sequence goes on along the minus strand of NZ_JBAUZA010000546.1, from coordinate 12,194 downwards.
CGAAAATCGGGTATCCGTCGAAAGTCGGCTCGCTGAACACAATCCGATCACCGGGCCGCGTCACCGCATTCAGGACCTGCATCACCACCCCGCTCGCACCCGCTCCCAGCACGACCTGCTCGTCGCAGACCCCGATGTGACCCGCGACGAGCGTTCGCAGCTGCTCGGGCAGGAATTCCGGATACCGGTTGGCGGCATCGATCGAGTGGATCAAGGCCGAGCGAACGGCCGGCAGCGGCGGAAACGGGTTTTCGTTCAGCGACAACGCGAGTGGATCGGTCGCGTTGGGCAGCGCGTCGAGGATGTCCGCGGTGACTGGGCTTGCCTGCACCAGGATTGACATCACGTTCGCCCGCCCCAGCGGACCGCTGCCGCGCCGGCGAAGTCGCCTGCGTGTGCGAAGGCCTGCTCAACGATATGGTCGACCACTCGCCGTGTCCTGGGCATCTGCTCACCTAACTTGTGTCGATGTCGGTAACACGACCTGCGGGTAACTTCCGTTCACACGGCGGCACTACTCACAGCGAACGCTCAAGGAGCACCTCGCCATCGTCGGCGGAAACCACTTGCACAGAGGCAATTTGATCGACAGGCGTCGAAATGCTGCCAGCGGGCGTTGCCGTATGGCCCGGATTCGCCACCCAGGTTGCCATCCGACTGTGGCTACCGTCGCGACCTACCACGACCATCGCTAGCGTGTCGTGATGGGCGTTCAGCGGGGCCAGGCACACGCAGTTCATCGAGATGAACGTTCCCCACTGTTGGCGGCTGAGCGAGACCGTCGAGGCCAGCCTGTTGGTACCGACCTGCGCCATCGGCTGAACCGAGACGCTCGCCTGCGGCGGGGTGGGCACGGATGTCGGGTAATGACCCGCAACGCCGACAAGTACACCGATCGCCAGCACCGAGGCTGCGGCGGCCCCAGCCGTCCAAGTCACGATGCGGGACCGGCGCCGCCGCCAGCTCACTTTGGCTAGCAGCGACGGCAGCAACTCGTCAGGCAGCAACGGTTCTGCGCCACTGCCATTGTCGATCGCCGCCAACACGTCGCTATCCAGCGGCGACAGGAGGGCCGGCATGCCGATAAGCTCGCCAACGGCGCTGCGGCACAATGGGCAGTCGGCCATGTGCGCTTCAAATTCCCGTCGTTCGACGGACGACAGCGATCCCAGCACGTATGCGGCATCCCACATCGCGTACTCGTCATGCCCGGATAGATCACAGCCATGCGGTGTTCCGGGCTGCCATTGCGGCATCGTCGGGTAACTCCCATCTTCCTGGCACGTCTTGCGTTTGGTCATTTCTTGTTTGTGATTCGCACTGCCCGCGCACGGCATAGTGCAGCCGTGACTTCGGCGATGTCGAGACCGGCGACCATCGCGCGATTTTTGGCGGCTAGTTGCGCCATAGCGCTGACGATCAGTAGTCGGTGTACGGTGCGGTTATTGCCGATGAATTACGTTGCGACGACGGCGAACACGCGTGCGTCGTAGAGTGCATTCGTCAACTCGGTCTCTGCACCCGCCGAACTGGTTGGAACAGGCACTGCGTTCACCTCCTTACTGGTGAGACGATTGCAGCGCCTGTTTGGTTCACATGCGGCACTCCGGTCACGGCCGGCAGCGGTTAGACGCCACCCATCAAGAACCCGGTCGTGTTAAGCCGGAAGTTGTCATAGCGCGTGCGCAACGAAATCGCCGGGGCCGCTGCGCGGTCCACAACGAGCGCTTTGATGCCATGCTGATGATCGAGTTTCGCGTGCGACAGCCAGACCCGCGGGCCCCGCGCCGATGACGACGGCTTCGGGGCTGTCCTGGGTCGGCCTTTTGTGATGTCGGCGACATGTGGGTTGTTGGCATCATAGAAACCCCCTCGCTCTTCACCCAGAGCCAGCTACTACGCTTCACGCGGCAAACTTGCGAACGACCGTTGCAGCCACCAGGCTGACCCGCTGTTCTGCTTGTGGGCGAAGCCAGAACTGCCGCAGCAGCCGACGATACGCGGCGAACGTCAGCGCGATCGGGTCGCACCACGGCGGTATGCCGCCGACCAGATGCAGAGCTGTCACCAGGATCATCGACGCGGTGGCAATCGGCTGAGACTTGAAGTACCGGCGGGCCGCGTTGGTCAACTGCTCGTCATCGGTGGCGATTAGGTCGTAGGCTGCCACGCCACCGGCCAGTGTCACCCACGCTCGGTCTGAGTTGCGCACCGTTACCGCCTCCTATATCCAGAAGACGTCGGGAGGGGCTCGGAAGTTCACTCGTTGCGGCGCGCCGTGATCCCCAGCTGAGCCCCGTAGGCCTACATCGTTGGCGCTAGGTGTCGAACGAAATGGCCACGGCCCTCGCGTTAAAGGAGTGAAGAACATGAGTTTCGATAGCCATTTTGGCGAGTTCGACGTCCTCAAGGGAGCCTGTCGACATTGCTGGCCTACGTCGTAGGCGCGCGGAGGCACATTTTGAATGTCTCGGGTCTCAGCGGCTCAGAGCTGCAAGGAGTTCGGGTAGCGGCACTGTGGCAATACCGATGGCGGCGTCACTGATGCCGTACGGCAGCACCAGGGTGTCGGCGTGGAGCAGTGCGCCGCAGGAGTAGACAACATTGGGCACGTAGCCGTCCTGCTCATCAGTAGCGGGGCTTAGTAGCGGTTGCGGCAGCTGACTAAGAATCCGTGTCGGATCGGCGAGATCAAGCAGAATCGCCCCGATGCTGTAGGTGCGCATCGGACCGACGCCGTGGGTCAGCACCAGCCACCCGGCGTCGGTTTCGATGGGCGAACCGCAGTTCCCGAGTTGCAACACCTCCCAGGCTCGGGTCGGGCTCTGGCACGGAAGCGCACTCGGCCAAACGGACAGATCATCGGAGTAGGCAACGGTATTCGATTCGCGATCTGACCTCGACATGGCGGCGAAGCGACCGCCAATCCGGCGAGGAAACAGCGCCAGACCCTTGTTGGCAGCGGCGCGTCCGACGATCGGTGCGGAGGTGAAGGACTGGAAATCTGTGGTCTCCAGGAGTTGCTGGCTGATGTGGGACCCGCTGTAGGCCGTGTAGGTGGCATAGAAAGTGATGGCGCCATCGTCGTCGATGAAACGGACGAAGCGTGCATCCTCCATGCCGGCCTGCTCTGCGCCCATCAAGGGCGACAGTACCCGCTCGGAAAGTGTTGTGTGGTCAGAGAATTCGATGGCGTATGTCCGTTCGGCGATGCCGCGGAGTAAGGATATCGTCTCCCTTGCGTGTCTGCGGGTGCTCAGAGAAGCCTGGAGTCTGGCGAACTGTTGATTGAGAGCAGTTTGGGTGAAGCGCTCGCCGAGTCGATCGAGTACATAGTCGGCCGCCTCTCCGGCGTCGTGGACCCGGGCGAGTTCACTGCGGAAGACGGCTGCGTTGAGCAGAGCGGGCTCCGCCGCTCCCACTGTGGCGAACGGAGCCGGGTCGTCGATCGTGATGCCGCCGGTTGCGTCGATGACGCCTGTCCTGAACCCGATGGACGAACGGTGCCCCTCGCCGATGCCCCGGACGCTCATCACGAATCGCAAGCTGCCTGCAGCTGTCCCAGCCTGCTCCGGATGGGCCACGATGCTGGGGTTGCACAACGCCGCACCTTCAATGGCGTATTCGCTGGTGAAGGTCGCGCCCAGCAACAACTTTCGTGCCTCGGAGAGTTCCAAGCCGGGATCGAGACGGTCGGCGAGTTCCCGGGCGTGCCGGCGGAAGGTGCCAGCAAGATCGCGGTGGCGCCCGTTGAAGCGGATGACGAGATCGTCTAGCGAAGAGCGCACCTGCCCCTCGTCCAGGGCCAAGATGCGCGCCAGCACCGCCCCCGCGCGGGACTCCTGGTACTCGAAACCCTCCTGGCCAGGCACAAAGAGTCGGGTAATGACTCGCGACGGGTCGGCCTCAAGCCGCTGGGGGCTGCGCGTGACGAGCCCAGCATCCACGGAAGTCATTGCCGCACAGTCGAGAAGCGCCGAGCGTGCTGCATCGTCGAGAGCACTGCCAGAGTCGACTCCGCTCCCTGGTTTTGGTTCACACCATCGGCTTGCAGGCCGTCGAATCCGCCGCCGGTCTCCGGGTCCCACATGAGCTGTAGCGCGTCGTTGTCACCCATGAACCAGGCCGCAGCGGCCCGAACCCCGTCGGGCCAGGTCGATGCGGTGTCGATGGCAGCGGCCCGCGCGCACGCGTCGGCGAGGGTGGACACCTCGATCGGCTGCTGATCGAACGCGGGCCGAAGGTCGTCCGGCCCTCTGCCCGCAGCGGGAGTGGGCGAGAGGTGCCCCGCTGCCGTTTCGTATTCGACCAGCCAACCCAACAGATCCAAACCCTGGTGCCGCAAAGTGGAATCGTCGAGCGCAACGCCCGCGGCGATCATCGCCTCGGGGAGAACCGCATTCGCGTAGGTGAGTCGCGGCTCCGGCCATGGCCAGGACGCGTCGCCGTTGGGTTTGGCCACGGTCTCGGCGTAGTCGGCGAGGAGTGTGCGTGCCGCCGGATGCCCGGGGTCGACCGAGAGGAGTTCGGCAGCACCCAACGCCGCGAACGCCATTGCCCGAGGCCACGGCGATCGCACCTTCGCGGACCGTTCAAACTGAACGACGGCCAACTGGCGAACCAGAGAGACGTCACTGTGCGCAGCGGCAGTTCCCAGTCCCCAGATGCAGCGCCCCCAGCAGTCCTTCAGGGAGGGCTCATCCTCCCAACGGCCCTTGCTGTCCATCCGGTTTCGGCAAGCACCGGCATAGGACTGCGCATCGTTCAGGAACTGCATGGCCAGGCGCGCAAGCCTGTTGACTTCCCCACCAGAGTTGGGCTCTCGAGTGGCGACGACGAGAACCCTGGCCATGTCGTCGGTGCAGTAGCCGTGCTCGGGCCGGGGTTGAGCGAACCAGGCATGCTCGAACGTGCCGCGACGGTCGGTCAAATGCAACAGGTGGTCGAAGCTTAGGTCCGACACGGGGGCGGTCATACCAACGCCCGACGCTCACCGAGAAGGTGGTGCGCCAGATCCAGATAGGCATTCGCCACGATCGGCCACGCCATCCGTGGGGCCAATCGCGCGGCCTCGGCGGCCATCGTCGCGGCGAGGTGCGGCTGGGTCAGGAGCCGGAGCAGCGCTGACGCCAGCGCATCCGGGTCGTCGTGGCCGACGACGATGCCCGCCCCGCTGGCGAGGAGTTCGACGGCATGCGGAAAGGCGGTGGCGACGACCGGCCGCCCGCTCGCGATGGCGTCGACCAGAACACCGGAAGTGACCTGATCCGTAGAGTCGTATGGCAGGACGACCACGGCCGACGACTGAACCAGCGCCGTCAGCGATGACACGTCGCGGTAGCTGGCGTCGAAGGAGACTGAGTCCGCTACGCCGCTGAGCCGCGCCTGTTCGGCACGGGCGTTACGGTATGCCTCGCCATCGGCTGCGAGAACCTTTGGGTGCGTCCGGCCGGCAATTAGGTAGCGCGGCCGGACCGGGAGGTCGTGCAGCGAACCCATCGCGTCGATGACCCGCTCGATGCCTTTTCCCGGACCTAGAAGGCCCCATGTCAACAACGTCGGCCTGTCTGACCGCGCCGGCGGGGCGAGCCGCCTCGGGACGGTCGCACCGTGCGAGATCGTGGTGACTTTGCGGGGATCGACGTCGAAGCCGAGACACAGACGTTGACTGGCCGCCTCCGACATAACAACCACCTGAGCCGCCATCGCCGCGATCGCCTCGAGCACCCAACGCTGATGCGGGGTCGGCTCTTTGAGGACCGTGTGAGCGACCACGATCGACGGGATGTGCAGCCCGCCGACGATGTCCACCACCTCGTCTCCGTCGAGGCCGCCATAGATGCCGTACTCATGCTGGATTACCGCGATGTCGCTCTCGTTCAGCAATCCGGAGGCTGCTGCTACGGATGTCGGGGAACCGTTGGCCAGCTCTCCGATCACCCGAGCGTCAGAAGATAACGACCCGTCGGCCATCCGCACGACGCTGACGTCGGAGCCGTTCGCGCACAACCCTTCCGACAAGGCCGCACTGAATGTCGCAAGCCCGCACCGTGTCGGTGGATACGTACTGAGAATACCGAAACTCGCGGAGCCGCAAGGGCCTTGCCCGACAAGAGGGCCGTTCGATGTTTCAGCGGTAGATGGAGCGCTCAAGGTGATCCCAACGGAAGGTCGTCACCGACGTTGTCCGGCGCGAGCTGCTGCTCTGCGAGATCAGCGGCGGACGGCTGACTTCATCCCGGACTGGCTGGGTTCCCAACCTTATTGACGGTACACCCGATGAGCGGCTACCGCGCATTGAGCCCGGCCACGCAGTTCCCGCACAAACCACAGCGGATTGAGCAGTTTAAGGTTGTCATCGGGCAGCAGCGTTGTCGCGCGAGCGACCAACCCTCGCAACACATTAACGTCAGGGTCGACCCGGCCTCGACATTCCGAACCCAGGGTCAACCGCCGACAACGCAGGACAATCGAGCTTGGCGATCGCTTCTGTCAAGGCCCGCTGTTCTTGCCGGACCTGTCGGGTGAGGCTGGCCTTGGATGATCGCCATCGCTGCCTCGACGGTGCTGGCGGCGGGTAGCAAACCCTGCGGGTCGCCGATCCGTAGCACCCGGGAGACTGCGTCACCGGGTACTACTGCCCAGCCTATGCCAGGGTGCGCGCAGCCGACGGAGACCCTGTGCAGCGCCGAGAAACCATCGGTTCCAAAGAAATCCAGGCCGCGCAGATCAACGATCAGTCCGCGGCAACCCGTCAGATGCCCCAGGGTGTACTCGGCCAGAGTGTCGGCGTTGGATGCGTCGATGTGGCCGCGGGCGCTGACCACGGCTACCGATGACCTCAGCCGACGATGGGCTAATCGTGTGGTGTGACTCTCCCATGGCTCAGAAAGAAAGTCGCCGACCGGCGGCATAGCGGGGTTAGGACGAGCATTCATGGTGATCCCCGACATGCGGTTGACACCGATTTGTTCGGCGTGAGCTAACGCTCTGCAAGGACAGCGGCGGACGGCTGAACCCATTCCGAACTGGTTGAGAGTCTCAACTTAGTTGACGTTTCACCCCGCGGGAGCAATTGTCAAGACCTGTGGATAGGACCCTTAGGGTCTGGCCACAAACGAACGTTGATCGCAGATCTGCAACCTTCGGAGTGGGTGGCAGATGCTCAGTCCAGGCGAATCGGAAGCGTGGCGACGATAGCGTCGGTACGTGCGCGAATTGTTGTGGCGAGTAGCGGGCCCCGTTGGTTGTGCAGGATTCGGTAGCGCCGGCGGGCACTGGCTGCAACAACGCGGCCGCGGCTGGGTGGGACCCGACCATTAATCAACTATAACGTAACCTACGGTTCCGTAGGTTACTGGCCAGTAAATCACGGTGATCTGCGCTGGCCGCGACGCCATTGGCGGACCGCCGCGATCGCTGTCTTGAGGCCGTGGCGGCGCCCCGTCGCCAGGTCTGTTCCGGCGAAACCGGGCTCCAGCTCGGTGAACATCCGCTCGCTGCGGGTCTCCGGTGCGTCGTCTGCGGTGTCACGCAGGCAGCGGTCCGGCAGCGACAGTTTGGCGATGGTGCGCCATGTCTTGCCGTATTGCACCAGGAAAGAGCCTGTGGTGTAAGGCAAGTCGTACTTCTCGCAGAGCTCGCGCACCCGCATCGATATCTCGTGCAACCGGTTGCTGGGCAGATCGGGGTAGAGGTGGTGCTCGATCTGGTGGCACAGGTTGCCGCTCATGAACCGCATCGTGGGCCCGGCGTCGAAGTTAGCGCTGCCCAGCATCTGGCGCAGATACCACTGACCCCGGGTTTCGCCGATCATGTCGGTCTTGGTGAATTTCTCGGCGCCATCGGGGAAATGCCCGCAGAAGATCACCGCGTTGGCCCAGATGTTGCGGATCACGTTGGCCACCACGTTGGCCTTCAGCGTTGATTTGTAGGTCGCCGCCGGCGACAGCGAGGTAAGCGCCGGGAACGCGACGTAGTCCTTGACGATCTGCCTTCCGGCCTTGGCTGAGAATTCGCGGATCTGCACGAGGGTGGTTTCGCGGTCTGGGCCGCCCTTGAGGATTTTGCCGAAATCGATGGGCTGCAAGCTAATTCCCCACTCGAATCCGAGCGCGAGGATGGTGTTGAACAGCAGGTTGCCGATATTGTAAGGCTTCCAGGGTTGGTCGCGGGTGACTCGCAGGGTGCTGTAGCCTACGTCGTCGTCCATGCCGAGGATGTTGGTGTACTTGTGGTGCTGAAAGTTGTGGGTGTATCGCCAGTGCTTTGACGCCCCGCTCATGTCCCACTCCCATGTCGAGGAGTGAATCTCGGGGTCGTTCATCCAGTTCCACTGGCCGTGCATGACGTTATGGCCGATCTCCATGTTCTCGATGATCTTGGCCAGACCGAGGGTCACCGTTCCTGCCCACCATGCCGGGCGTTTCGAGCTCGCGGCCAGCATGAGCCGGCCGGTGAGATCCAAAGCGCGTTGCGCGGCGATCGTGCGGCGGATGTAGCGCGCGTCGCGCTCGCCAAGGGAATCCTCGATGTCCAGCCGGATCGCATCTAGCTCAACCCCCAGATTTTCGATGTCGGGATAGGTCAGGTGAGCAAAGGCCGGAACGTCAGTAATCGCCATCGTTTTCTTTCTTTCGGGTTCTTCTCGCTAGGCTCGGCCGGCCACTGCTAGCCGAGCCGGGGAGTACATCGGGCGGATCAGTAGTAGTGGCAGCGACTGCCGACGGCGTGTCCCATCCATCCCACCAGCCCAGGGATTGAACGCATCATTTAGCTTCGCTCGCCGTCGGTTTGGCGTTGCCGCCGGCTGATCGGCGCGTCCTAACTGACGCGCACCGATCGGGTGAATGCGGAGTTGGTGGTCCTGCGAATTCCGGATGAAGATCTTGAAATGTGCGGCGCGAGCAAAAGCTCATCAAGTTTAGCGGCGTACAGCCAAACTCTTTCCGGACTGGCTGAAGGGCTCAACAACAACAACGCTACACCTGCCGGGTACCGCCGGCCAGATCTTCTGACCCAAGGGGTCAGCCACGCGGGTAGCAGTGGTTGGGCACCGAGTCCGCTGTGGGGCATGGTGACATGTTCGTAGAACGGATTACGCTGGCGGAGAAGGGCATCCGCACGATCGAAGGACAACACACTCAGCCCATGTTTGGGTCCTGACTGGCGCGCTCGGCGTCAGAGGGGTCCTCAGCGGTAAGCGTGTCGAGGATGAACTGCGCGGCTGTGTGTCGATCGGTGCCCGCGCTATCAGCTCGGTTGTCCAGTTCCCGATGAGCCTGCCCCGGCGGGTGGCCGCGGCCAATGAGGACACCGATCGCCTGACTGATGACCGACGCTGCTCGCAGATTGATCCCGGTATCCGACCCGTCAGGGACGGTGAGATGCTGATCAAGCACGAAATCGCCGGGCGGACGGCCGGTTAGCCACGCCAGGTCCGCGGTGAGGTCGACAAATGTTCCCGGCCTGCCGGCGTAGAGGGTGAGGGTGACCAAAGGCGCTGCCCGGCCGCCACCGGCACGGGCCAGCAGCGTCAGCCGAAGCGAGGTTCGAGCATTGTCGGCCGTGCCCTCAAGGGTGGTGAATGTGAACGGCGGATCACTGCCATCGGCGGTCACGCTCAGACCGAGATAAGTGGGCACCGCTGCTTGGGCGTCGACCTCCAATCGGTGCAGACTGTGCAGCACATCGGAGCCGGGCTCATCCAGGGCGGCGGTGAGGATGCCCAAATCGGCGGCCAGGGCCGCACTGATCTTCATGACGGGATTGCTCCGCTCGGCGCGCCCGAGCGCGGATCGAGCCTGCCGGTGCCGAACAGGCGAGTCGCCTGCAGGGTGGGAGACGCGCGACGCAAGCCAGGACTCGTCGCGCTGACTGTTTTCCCAATCTCCAGCGTACGCGCGCCACAACCTGCGGCGGCAGTTCGGCCGCAGGCGTGGGATTCGGGCTTAGCTCGGGTTGCGTCGGGCGCGGGCGCGGCGCACGGCTTCATCGACGATGTGCTGCGCCACCTCAGCCAATTTGCGGTGTTCGGCTTGGCTGATCGCGCGCAGCTGAGTGAACGCCTGCTCGGCGGTGCGTCCGCTGCGTCCCCGGATCAGGCCAATCGCCTGATCGATCACCGGGCGCGTCGACAGGGCCTTCTGCAACTGGGTGGTCAGCGCCATCGCGTGCGCGAGGACCTGGGCGTTATGAACTGCCACCGCAGCGGGTTTGGCGAATAGTTCCCCCAGTTCGGCGGCGTGCTCATCGAAGACGTCTTTGCCGTGGGCGTAGACGTTGATCGCGCCGATCACCTGATCCGACAGCAGCAGCGGCAGCGACAGCGCACTGTGCACGCCCAACCGGCCTACTCGCGGACCGAACCGCGGCCACATCTTTTCCCCGCCCAACGACCCAGACCGCACCGTGCGTCGCTCCAGCGCCGCGGTGATGCAGGGTCCTTCCTTGAGGGTGATGTACTGAATCTCGTCGATGTCGGCGACAAACGGGGCACTGGACGCCAAGGCCTCCACCATGTTGTCCACCCTGTCGACCTTCAACAAGGTAACCCCGGCACCGTCCGCACCGGGTATCGCGTGCACCGCGAACGTCGACACCTCAGCCAGCAATTCAGGCAACCCCAGACTGCCCGCCACCAAGCCCGCCAAGTCGTCGATCCCGGCCCGCAAGTCGGCGGTATCAGCACTAGCCTGCTGCGCGCTCAGCGCCCCCGACTGTAAACCGTCGGCTTCCTCGGTGAACTCCGTCATACCTGCGCTCAATAGTCTTGGCGGAGCTGGGATTCGACACTCAAGCCCAGCGCCCTACCCGTGGCGCACCCGTCACGAGATGGTTGTCAAAGACGATGGTACGCCGACAGCAGCGGCGCAGAAGCACACTGTCGCGCCGGCCGCCTGCTACGCCGGTAGCGTGACCAAATCACTCGGCAACCCGACCGCCTGGGCCGAGACGGAATGGCCGGTAGCCCTCACAGTTCGTGTCAACGGTCGCCGCGCGTGGTTCAATCACCCCAGCTGCCGGGATTGATGGGGTAGCTGGTCGATAGGAGCAATCCAAACGGGTGTAGCGTCAAGGGTGCTGAGAATTTCAGCTGGTCCGGGATGAGTTCAGCCGTCCGCCGCTTAACTCAAGGAGTATCGGCTCCGAACCCTCACAAGCCGGTGATCCAATGCACGTCAGGTCACCATGACCATTTCACTTGCTTCCCGTGCCAACACCGGCGTTTCGCCGCCAGATCTGCCCCGGACCGAACCCATACCCACCTGCCTTCTGGCGCCCCCGATCCCGACGACGGCTGCCTTGCGGAGTTCCACGCGCGCAACGCCAACGTCATCCGCGGCTGAGGGCCAAACCATTTCTCGATGTCTATGAAGGACATGCTATGAAAGCTTTGATCATCCTGGTGATCGTGCTCCTCGTTGTCGCCCTGATCGTGTTGTCGTTGTCGATCAGAGTGGTGACCCAATACGAGAAGGGTGTGTTATTCCGCCTCGGCAAGGTCGTAGGTGTTAAGGACCCGGGGCTGGCCGTGATCATCCCGGTGATCGATCGGCTAATGAAGGTATCGCTGCGAATTGTGACGATGCCCATCCAATCTCAGGGCATCATTACCCGCGACAACGTCAGTGTCGACATCTCGGCGGTCGCCTACTTCCGGGTTGTCGACGCGGTGAAATCGGTGATCGCCATCGAGAACGTCCACGCCGCGATCAACCAGATCGCGCAAACCACGCTGCGAAAGGTCGTCGGTCAGCACACCCTTGACCAGGCGCTGTCGGAGACCGACACGATCAACGCCGCTATCCGAAAAATCCTCGACATCGCGACCCTCGAATGGGGTGTTGAAGTGACACTGGTCGAGCTGAAGGACATTCAGTTGCCCGACAGCATGAAGCGCGCGATGGCTCGGCAAGCCGAGGCCGAGCGCGAAAAGCGGGCCAAAATTATTGCCGCAGAGGGCGAGTCAATGGCCGCGGCGGCGTTGGGTGAGGCATCGGACACGATGATGGCGCACCCGTTGGCCTTGCAACTGCGTAACCTGCAAACCCTTGTCGAACTCGGGGTCGAGAAGAACACCACCATCGTGTTCCCGGCGCCGCTGATGAGTGCGATCGGTGAACTGGGCGCCTTCCTGGCCAGAGAAAATGCTGCCGCCGCGGCCCCACCGCAACCGGCCGCCGCAGCGAATG
>NZ_JBAUZA010000545.1:0-3067 GCF_049585075.1 Mycobacterium sp. | reverse complement strand
GATCAACGGGGTACCACGCGACGTTGCGGTCGCCGCGATTGTCAAGTGGATTGCTGAGCGTGAAAACGCCGCTCCCACAGCGGATTTGGTCAAGGTGAGCAACCGTGGCTGATGACGACGCGATCGTGGACAGAGGCGTCGGTGAGGTCGACCACTTGCAGCGGTTGTGGACGCCTTATCGAATGACCTACCTGGCCGAGGGGCCGCTGAAGCAGGACATCAACGACCGCGACCAGCCCTTCTCCGACATCCCGCAGCTTCCCGACGAGGATGGTCTGGTGGTCGCCCGCGGTGAATTGGTCTATGCCGTGCTGAACCTCTACCCATACAACCCCGGACATTTGATGGTGGTGCCGTATCGGCGGGTATCCGAACTGGAGGACCTGACCGATAAGGAGACCGCCGAGCTGATGGCTTTTACACAGAAGGCGATTCGCGTCATCAAGAACGTGTCTCGCCCGCACGGCTTCAACGTCGGCTTGAACCTGGGCGCGTCGGCCGGCGGTTCGCTGGCCGAACATCTGCACGTGCATGTGGTGCCGCGGTGGGGCGGCGACGCCAACTTCATCACGATCATCGGCGACTCCAAGGTCATCCCGCAGTTGCTGCGCGACACCCGTCTTCTGCTGGCCACCGAGTGGGAAAAGCAACCGTGAGCAAATTGTTGTCGCGCGAGGGCGTCGCACGGGTCACCACACCGGTGGCCCGGGGATTCCTGCGGGCCGGCTTCACCGCCGACGGCGTCACGATCATCGCCACCGCCGCCGCGGTGTTGGCGGCGTTGACGCTGTTTCCGACCGGCCGGCTGTTCGCCGGCACGATGGTGATCTGGTTTTTCGTGATGTTCGACCTGGTCGACGGGGCGATGGCGCGAGAAAGCGGCGGCGGCAGCCGGTTCGGTGCCGTGCTGGACGCGACCTGCGACCGCATCAGCGACGGCGCGGTGTTCTGCGGGCTGGCCTGGTGGGCGGCTTTCGGCTTGCACAGCCCGTGGCTGGTGGTGGCGACGATGATCTGTTTGGTCACCTCGCAGGTGATCTCCTACATCAAGGCCCGCGCCGAAGCCAGCGGGTTGCGCGGTGACGGCGGCTTTATCGAGCGGCCGGAACGGTTGATCATCGTGCTGGTGGGCGCAGGACTGTCGGACCTGCCGCTGTTTCCGTTGCCGTGGGCGCTGCACGTCGCGATGTGGCTGCTGGCGGTGGCCAGCATGATCACCTGCGCGCAGCGGTTGCACACCGTGCGGCATTCGCCCGGCGCGGCCGATCCGATGCGCCCGGCCGGACCGACGCAGGACCCGGGGAAGAGCGAGCCGTGAAACTGCCTGGGGTCAGCGGCTTTCCGCTGGGCAGCCAGATGACCGACTGGGGCTATGCGGCCGGATGGATGGCGGTACGCGTGATGCCGGAGTTCGCTGCGCGCAACGCTTTTGACGCCGGAGCGCTTTACGCGTCACGCAACGGGGGACCTGCGCAACTGCGCAAGAATCTGGCGCGCGTCATCGGGGTTGCGCCAAAAGACGTGCCCGGCAGCCTGATGCGGGCCTCGCTGGCGTCCTATGCCCGCTACTGGCGCGAGGCGTTCCGGTTGCCGACGATGGATCACCACGCGATCGGCGAAGAGATCGCCAAAACCGTTGTGGGCGACGAGCATGTGGACGCAGCGCTGGCGGCGGGCCGCGGTGCGCTGCTGGCGTTGCCGCACAGCGGCAACTGGGATATGGCCGGGGTATGGATGGCCCAGACTCGCGGCAAGTTCACCACCGTCGCCGAGCGGCTCAAGCCCGAGTCGTTGTATCGGCGGTTCATCGACTACCGGGAAAGCCTAGGCTTCGAGGTGATCCCGCTGTCCGGCGGCGAACAGCCGCCCTTCCAGCTGCTGTCCGAGCGACTGCGGGACAACAAGGTGGTGTGTCTGATGGCCGAGCGGGACCTTAGCCGTACCGGCGTCCAGGTCGATTTCTTCGGCGAACCAACCAGGATGCCGGCGGGGCCGGCGAAGCTCGCGATCAAGACCGGGGCGGCGCTGCTGCCGACCCACACCTGGTATGAGCCTGACGGATGCCGCGTCGGGATCGATCCGCCGCTGGATTGCGCCAGCGGTGACGTCGTCGCCGTCACGCAGGCGCTGGCGGACGTCTTCGCCCGCAACATCGCCGAGCATCCCGCCGACTGGCATATGCTCCAGCCGCAGTGGCTGGCTGACCTGCGCCCGGAGACGATGCGGGCCCTAGAGGCCCGAGGAGGAGCCGGGCAATGGGACTAGACGAGCGACGGGCCCGATTGGCGGAGACCTGATGCGCATCGGCATGGTGTGCCCGTACTCATTCGACGTGCCCGGCGGGGTGCAGTCGCATATCTTGCAGCTCGCCGAGGTGATGATCGCCCGCGGCCAGGACGTCAGCGTGCTGGCACCGTCGTCGCCCCACGTCTCGCTGCCCGACTACGTCGTCTCCGCCGGCCGGGCCGTCCCGATCCCGTACAACGGCTCGGTGGCCCGGCTGCAGTTCAGCCCGGCCGTACACGGCAGGGTGCGGCGCTGGCTGGCCGACGGCGATTTCGACGTGCTGCATCTGCATGAGCCGAATGCGCCCAGCCTGTCGATGTGGGCGCTGCGGGTGGCCGAGGGGCCGATCGTGGCGACCTTTCACACCTCGACCACTAAATCGTTGACCCTGACCGTCTTTCAGGGTGTGCTGCGGCCTTGGCACGAGAAGATCGTCGGCCGGATCGCGGTGTCCGACCTGGCCCGGCGCTGGCAGATGGAAGCGCTGGGATCCGACGCGGTCGAGATCCCCAACGGCGTCGACGTGGCCGCCTATGCCTCTGCGCCGCTTTTGGACGGCTACCCGCGGCCCGGCAAGACGGTGCTGTTCTTGGGCCGCTACGACGAATCCCGCAAGGGCATGGCCGTCCTGATCGACGCGCTGCCCACCCTGGTCGAACACTTTCCCGGCGTCCAGGTGCTGATCGTGGGCCGCGGCGACGAAGACGAATTGCGCAGCAAAGCAGGCGGATTGGCGGGCCACCTGCGCTTCCTGGGCCAAGTGGACGACGCCGCCAAGGCG
>NZ_JBAUZA010000544.1:0-4586 GCF_049585075.1 Mycobacterium sp. | reverse complement strand
GGGCCCGCGCTGGTGCTGGGTTTTCTGGTCACGCTGGCCGGGCTGTCCCGGTTCCTGTGGGCGACGGCGATCGTGTGGATCGTCGGCGGCTTCGGCACCTGGCTGATCGGCAACTGGGGATCGTCCTGCGGCCTCGAGAGTGATCACATCGGCGCCTCGGGGCTGATCTTCGGCTGGCTGACGTTCCTGCTGGTGTTCGGATTTTTCACCCGCTCGGCCTGGCAGATCGTGATCGGGATCGTGGTGCTGGTTGCATACGGCGGTGTGCTGTGGGGGGCGGTTCCGGTGCTCAATGTGTGCGGCGGGGTGTCCTGGCAGGGACATCTCTGCGGGGGCATCGCCGGCGTGCTGGCCGCATACCTGTTGTCGAGCCCGGAACGTAAGGCGCGACAACATCGCCGTGTGCCGGCATGAGTGATGCACTAGCCCCCATCGGGGTGTTCGACTCCGGTGTCGGCGGGTTGACCGTGGCGCGCGCCATCATCGATCAGTTGCCGGACGAGGACATCATCTACGTCGGCGATACCGGCAATGGTCCCTACGGGCCGCTGACGATTCCCAACATTCGCCGGCATGCGCTGGCCATCGGCGACGACCTGGTCGACCGCGGCGTCAAGGCGCTGGTGATCGCGTGCAATTCGGCATCCTCGGCCTGCCTGCATGACGCGCGGGAACGCTATGACGTGCCGGTCGTCGAGGTGATCCTGCCCGCAGTGCGTCGTGCCGTCGCCGCAACTCACAACGGCCGCATCGGCGTGATCGGCACCCAGGCCACCGTCGCGTCGGGCGCCTATCAGGATGCGTTCGCCGCCGCCCGCGACACCGAGATCACCGCGGTGGCATGCCCGCGGTTCGTCGATTTCGTCGAGCGCGGCATCACCAGTGGCCGCCAGGTGCTCGGATTGGCCGAGGGTTATCTCGAGCCGCTGCAGGGCGCCGACGTCGACACCCTGGTGCTGGGCTGTACGCACTATCCGCTGCTATCCGGCCTGATACAGCTGGCGATGGGCGAGTCGGTCACGCTGGTCTCCAGTGCCGAGGAGACAGCGAAGGAGCTGCTTCGGGTACTCACCCAAGCCGACCTACTGCACCCGCACCCCGATTCCCCCGGGACGGCAGCGCCGCGTCGGGCGTTCGAGGCCACCGGCGACCCCGAGGCGTTCCTCACCCTCGCGGCGCGTTTTTTGGGACCGGCGATCACCGGCGTCCACCCCGTCCACCGTCACGTCGCGACGCCTAGCTGAGTTCCTCCCCGACGAAAGCGGGGATGTTTTCGCCAACATCGTGCCGGGCATGGCACAGTAGTGACCGTGCGAATAACCGTGCTGGGCTGCTCCGGGAGCGTCGTCGGCCCGGACTCGCCGGCATCGGGATATCTGCTGAGGGCGCCGGACACCGCGCCGCTGGTCATCGACTTCGGCGGGGGTGTGCTCGGAGCGTTGCAACGGCATGCCGATCCGGGGTCGGTGCACGTGTTGCTGTCGCATCTGCACGCCGATCACTGTCTTGACCTACCGGGATTGTTTGTCTGGCGCCGCTACCACCCGTCGCCCCCGACCGGGAAGGCGTTGATGTACGGCCCGAGCGACACCTGGTCGCGGCTCGGCGCGGCGTCATCGCCCTACGGCGGCGAGATCGACGATTTCTCCGACATTTTCGATATCCGGCATTGGGTCGACGGTGAACCCGTGCAAGTGGGCGCGGTCACCGTCTTGCCCCGGTTGGTCAGTCATCCGACCGAGTCGTTTGGCATGCGCATCACGAATGGCGCTGGGGCATCGTTCGTATACAGCGGTGACACCGGCTATTGCGACACCGTCATCGAGTTGGCCCGCGACGCCGACGTTTTCCTGTGTGAGGCGTCCTGGACGCATTCGCCTGACCGTCCCCCCGACCTGCACCTGTCGGGCACCGAGGCCGGGCGCATCGCGACCGCGGCCGGAGTTGGCGAGCTGTTGCTCACTCACATCCCGCCGTGGACCTCGCGTGAGGACGTGATCAGCGAGGCAAAGGCCGAATTCAACGGCCCGGTGCATGCCGTGGTCTGCGGCGAGACGTTCAACGTCGGTCGGCACTGACCTCGCGCTAGGGTTGGCGGCGTGTCCAAACGAGAAGACGGCCGCCTTGACGACGAGCTTCGACCAGTTGTCATCACCCGCGGATTCACTTCGCACCCGGCGGGTTCGGTGGTGATCGAATTCGGTCAGACCAAAGTCATGTGCACGGCGAGCGTCACCGAGGGCGTGCCCCGGTGGCGCAAAGGATCCGGCTTGGGCTGGGTTACCGCCGAATACGCGATGCTGCCGTCGGCCACTCACACCCGCAGTGATCGCGAATCGGTGAAGGGCCGCCTGTCTGGCCGCACGCAAGAGATCAGCCGGTTGGTCGGCAGGTCGCTGCGTGCCTGCATCGACCTTGCGGCGTTGGGGGAGAACACCATTGCGATCGACTGCGACGTATTGCAGGCCGACGGCGGTACTCGCACCGCGGCGATCACGGGCGCGTATGTCGCGCTAGCCGATGCGGTGACCTACCTGTCCGCGGCCGGCAAGCTGTCCGATCCGCGGCCGCTGTCCTGCGCGATCGCGGCGGTCAGCGTTGGTGTGGTCGACGGCCGGGTGCGAGTGGACTTGCCGTACGAGGAAGACGCCCGCGCTGAGGTCGATATGAACGTCGTCGCCACCGACACCGGAACGTTGGTCGAGGTCCAGGGCACCGGTGAGGGCGCGACGTTCCCGCGGTCGACGCTCGACAAGATGCTGGACGCGGCGCAAGGGGCCTGCGAGAAGCTCTTTGTGGCGCAGCGCGAGGCATTGGCTTTGCCGTACCCAGGTGCGCTGCCCGAAGGGCCCGTGCGTGAGAAGGCGTTCGGAAGCTGACGCGCCTATTGGTCGCCAGCAGCAATCGCAAGAAGCTGGCCGAGCTGCGCCGCGTGCTGGATGCGGCCGCGCTGACCGGTCTGACGTTGGTGTCGCTCGACGACGTGCCACCGTTCGACGAAGCGCCGGAAACCGGTGCGACCTTTGAGGACAACGCGTTGGCCAAGGCGCGCGACGGGTTCGCAGCGACGGGGCTGCCGACCGTCGCCGACGACTCCGGCTTGGAGGTGGCCGCGCTGGGCGGGATGCCCGGCGTGCTATCGGCGCGATGGTCGGGCGTGCACGGTGACGACGCCGGTAACACCGCGCTGCTGTTGGCGCAGCTGCGCGATGTGCCCGATGAGCGACGTGGCGCCGCGTTCGTGTCGGCGTGCGCACTGGTGTCGGACTCGGGTGAAGTTGTCGTCCGCGGCGAATGGCCCGGCGCGATCGCGCGAGAGCCGCGGGGCGACGCGGGCTTCGGCTACGACCCGGTATTCATTCCGGACGGTGCGGACCGTACTGCGGCGCAACTGAGTTCGGAAGAAAAAGACGCGATATCGCATCGCGGTCGCGCGCTGGCGTTGCTGTTGCCGGCGCTGCGGGCACTGGCAGACTCATAAGTTGAATTGCGCCTTGATGTTTCGGGTCTGAAAGTGCTCGACGATGATTCCGACCAGCGGAATGGTTCCGGCTAGCAGCACGCCGATCGTCTTGGGAATCGGCCACCGAACCTTGACGGCGAGGTTGAAAGCTGCGAGTACATAAGTGAAATAAACCCAGCCGTGTACCACGCCGATCCAGGTCGGTGGATTCGAAACTTTGACGATGTAGTGGACCACGAGCTCGTAGCACAGCGCGATCAGCCAGATACCGGTCGTCCACGCCATCACCCGGTAGCCCAACAGCGCGGTGCGGATCTTTTCGACGGGGGTCACCGGGCGCGCTTCGGGCGTCTCGGGTGCGGTCATGCGGTGGTCCTGTTCTGTTTTCGAGGTATTTCGTTGTCTGCCTTGGCAAGTTCGGCCAGGTATGCGTTGTACTCCCGCAGTGCGGGATCGTCAGCCTTGTGCTGTGCGGGTTTGGGTCGCTCGGGCAGCAATCCGTCCGGCAGTTCGGTCATCGCGCGATCCTTAAGCGGCTCCGGCGGGGCCTCCTCGTAACGGACGAATTTCCGGTAGGCGTACACACAAAATCCGGCGAACAGCGGCCACTGCATCGCATAGCCGAGATTCTGAAAGGTGCCGGACGTTGACTGAAACCTCGTCCACTGCCACCAGCCCAAAGCGAGGCAACCGCCGGCGGCGAGAATCACCAGCGCAATCAGCGCGGGTCTCCGACGACGTGTAGTGGACACCCCTAGAAGGTACTCCGACGCCTGCTGTGCAGGCTCATCTGTCGGCTAGGCAGAACGGTACGATCGCTGGGCATGCGGGCGTGATGGAACGGCAGACATGCCGGCTTTAGGTGCCGGTGCTCGAAAGAGCGTGAGGGTTCAAATCCCTCCGCCCGCACAAATGGGAATCACCCACCTAATCTGACCTGTCGCAGGGCGGCGCTCGCCCAGTGAAGTGCGTCACCATCACCTCAGACCGGGCAGTGTTTCCAGCCCTCAGGCGTTAGCAGACGGTAACGGCCACTAAATCCGGCGGTGGCCCCTTAGCTAGCGAGGTTGATTTGCAGCAAACCCGGGGCTTTTCCACCTTGTTTCCTGAGGGGATCAAGGGG
>NZ_JBAUZA010000543.1:0-4905 GCF_049585075.1 Mycobacterium sp. | reverse complement strand
CCTCACTCGTCGCTCGACCACCAACCCAGAGACCCCAGCAGATCGCCCCCGTCCCGCAAGGTAGCTAACCACACCGCGGATGTGTCCGACGCCGGAAATGACTAACGGCGACGACCCCGCAAGGTCGTCGCCGTTAGTCGTGCAATTGCAACGCTTAGGTGTGCTGACCGGCCGCGGTGGCAGCCGGAGCGGCCGGACCGGCGCCCGGTGTCGCACCAAGCACCCGCTGAAGGTCGGGCAACATGGCGTGCAGCTGCGCGCCCCAGTACGGCCAGTCGTGCGTGCCGTTGGCATCGAAGTTGAACACCGCGTTGTGGCCACCGGCCGCGTTGTAGGCGTCCTGCCACTTGATGTTGCTGGTCCGCACGAAGCCCTCGAGGAACTTCGCCGGCATGTTGTCGCCACCGAGTTCCGACGGCTTGCCGTTACCGCAGTACATCCACACTCGGGTGTTGTTGGCGACGGTCTTGCCGACGTTGACCAGCGGGTCGTTGCGCTGCCAGGCCGGGTCCTCCTTCGGGCCCCACATGTCCTTGGTCTTGTAGCCGCCGGCGTCACCCATCGCCAGGCCGATCAGCGTTGGTCCCATGCCCTGCGAGGGGTCCATCAGACCGGAGAACGAGCCGACCTCGATGAACTGGTCGGGGTGATAGTTCGCCAGGTTCAACGCGGACGCGCCGGCCATCGACAGACCGACTGCCGCGCCGCCGGTCGGCTTGACCTGCTTGTTGGCCTGCAGGTACTGCGGCAGCTCGCTGGTCAGGAAGGTCTCCCACTTGTAGGTGGAGCAACCGGCCTTACCGCAGGCCGGGCTGTACCAGTCGGTGTACCAGCTGGACTGCCCGCCCACCGGCATCACAACCGAAAGCCCGGACTGGTTGTACCACTCGAACGCTGGGGTGTTGATGTCCCAGCCGTTGAAGTCGTCCTGGGCGCGCAGACCGTCGAGCAGGTACACGGCCGGTGAGTTGGCGCCGCCGCTCTGGAACTGGACCTTGATGCTGCGGCCCATCGCCGCGGACGGAACCTGCAGGTACTCGACGGGCAGACCGGGCCGGGAGAACGCTCCCGCGGTCGCGGTGTTACCCACGACGCCGATCAGACCCGGCAGCAGGGCCGCAGCGGCGACCCCTATCGCGAGTCGGCGCGGCGTCCTTTTTGCCGCGCCGAAAAACCTGTCAACAAGCCTCATTCTTGCTTCCTCATTCTTGTCGGGCCCACAACTGTGGGTCGGACTGCCCCGGACTACTGCCCAGCTTCTCCTCGGGCCGTTTCACGACCCGCATCGTCACCGGGCACGCCAGCCTGATACTCAACTGGGCAGGAGTGCTCGTGTAGTCAACCACATCTTTGGGGGTGCCTTCGCCTTGGCGGGGGTCCCATCCCGGGCCCAACGCCG
Source organism: Mycobacterium sp. (assembly GCF_049585075.1). GTDB lineage: Bacteria > Actinomycetota > Actinomycetes > Mycobacteriales > Mycobacteriaceae > Mycobacterium. The sequence goes on along the minus strand of NZ_JBAUZA010000543.1, from coordinate 3,506 downwards.
CGGCCAGGCCCGCTCGACTCGGCTGCGGATCACCACGCTGTGAATGTGCCGACGAGCGGTCGCACGCCGGTAAGAATACATATGCCGAGTTGCTGCGCGCCGGTCGGGGCGGTTGTTGCGGGAGTCGCGGCACGCCGAAGTAAAAGTTGTCGAAAAATTCTCTTTCTCCGACCCCGCCCGGAAGCGAAATCCCGGACGGCTACGGGCCGGTAGCCGGCATGCCGGTGTACGGAGCACCGACGGGTTCGGGCACGGCCAAGCCGCACCTGATGAGTTCATAACGGGGAACCCGGTCCATTCGATACTGGGTGAACTCGTAGGAATGCAGCAGATTCGACACAAACCGGTGCAAACCCATCGGAGCGCGCACCGAATTCAGCATCGCCTGGGTAGCCGGGCACTTCAGCGCCGCCTCGGCTTGGGCCACCCACTGCGCGTCGATGTACCCGGGAACGCCCGGATACCACTTCACCCATGGCCCGTCGGCGATCACCCAATCCGGGAAGAGGTTCTTGTCGTGGCCGATCCGGCCGTGCTGCAACCGGGCGGTGTGAGCGGCCAGCGGGTTGGCCAATCCGATCTGGTCGATCACCCGGACGTCCAGCCCGACGTTCATGCCCACCATGCCGAGGTTGGTGAAAAACACTGTGTGCGGACCCTTCGGAGGTGGGCCAGGCGGCGGCGATTTCGGCGCGACAGCCGGGACCAGATCCCACTGATCGTAATTGCCGGATGGCAGCAGCAAAGCCCCCTCCGGAGTGTTGTTGAGCGCCACCAGCACCGCGCGCATCCGCGGGTAATCCAGGTAGTCAGCGGCCGTCAGCGGATGGGCATGACCGGTCGCCTGTGCGTAGAAGCGGCGCTCGTCCACGATGCCCGAGTAGGTAACCCGGGTGGCGTCGTCGCCCATTCCGGGCGAATTCGCCGCCCACAGCGACCATCCCGCGATCGCCATCCACAGTGCACTCACCGCGCCGGCCAACCAGTAACCGGCCTCCCGAGACAGCCGGGTGCCGTCGGGAAACACCACGGGCACCACCGCAACCGGCGCGAGCAAACAAAACAACGGTGTCAGCAGCACCCGGCCGTGCATGAAATCGCCGCCCTGCCGAATCCAGTACAACGCCTGCAGTAGACCGCTGACGAGGATGAAAACCACTACGGCCGTTGGGCTTTGCACCGACCGGGCCAGCGGCCCGTGCCTAGTTGGGGGCGTATGACGAGTCCACCAGGGCCGGCTGCCGCCACCCAGCAGCACCAGGGCCAGCGCCGCCAGCAGCACCGCAGGCGCCCAGAGCGCGTAGGGGCTGTTGAAGTTGGACAGGTAGATCACGCCCTGCGACCATTTGTCGCCGGCGGCGTCCTTGGCCAACGCGGTCCCGGGGAACAGCAGTCCGTAGTAGCCCATCCGGAAGATTTGGTAGCCCACCGGAAACAGGCCGCCGGCCACGACGATCAGCACTCGGCGCCGCCTGCCCTCGGCGGCGATCAGCATCATGATCAGCGCCAGGCCACCGATCAGAGCGAGCTCGGGGCGCACGAGCACACTGCACCCGGCGACAAAGGCCAGCGCGCCGATGAACCAGCGGCCCGACGGGCGCACCCGCATCGCCTGCGACCAGCACACCATCATCCACCAGAGCAGGCCCAAGTAGGCCATTACCAGCCCGCTTTCCAGACCGGATGTGGCGAAGTCGCGGGCCGGCGGAACCGCGATGTACACCAGCGCACCGGCCGGCAGCATGACGGCGCGACGTCCCAGCAAGCCGGGCGCGAACAGCCGGCCGGTGCCCAACATCAGCATCGCCAACCCCGCCACGCTGAGCAGCAGGGCCAGCACCAGGGCCACATACTCCAGGCGCATCGGCCAGCTCAGCCAGCCTCCGAGATAGACCAGATAGGTCCACACCACCGAAGTGTTGGCTTCTACCCGCTCGCCCGCGTTGAACACCGGGCCGTTGCCGGCCAGCAGGTTTCGCACGGTGCGTAAGACGATCAGACCGTCGTCGGCGATCCAGCGCCGCTGCCAGGCTCCCCACCCGAACAACACCGCAACCACGACCACGCTCACCCAGAGGCTGACCCGCACCGTGGTGTCGTACCGAAACGCCGGCCGGCCTACTGCCCGCAGCACCGGCCCGGGAGACGGCACCGGGATCTTGCCCGCCACGTCAGCCGAGGATAACCGCAGCACCTATGGTTCCGATCCAGGCCACGAACAGCAACTGCAACACCCGGTCGCGCAACGCGATGTCTTCGGGCTCGCCGGCCAGACCGCCGTCGACGTCGACCGCGTAACGCAGGATCGCGATCGTGAACGGAATCATCGAGACCGCGAACCAGTTGCCTGAATAGCGGTCCCGCTCGAACGCCCACAGCCCGTAACACACGACCAGCGCGGTGGCCGACATTGTCCAGACAAACCGAAGGTAGGTGCCGGTGTAGCTCTCAAGCGATTTGCGGATCTTGGCGCCGGTGCGCTCGGCCAGTTGCAGTTCGGCATAGCGCTTCCCGGCCCCCATGAACAGCGACGCGAAGGCAATTCCCAGCAAAAACCATTGCGACAGATAGATACCGGCGGCCACACCCCCGCCGATGGCGCGGATCAAATACGCCGACGAGAGGATGCAGATGTCAATCACCGCTTGGTGTTTGAGGCCGAAGCAATACGCTAACTGCATGCCGAGGTAGACAGCGATCACCAGCGCCAGGTTCGGGGTCAGCCACCAGGAGACGACGAGCGAACCCACCCCCAGCACTGCCGCCACGACATATGCCAGCCACTCGGGCACCACGCCGGCGGCGATGGGCCTGAATCGCTTGGTGGGGTGCTCGCGGTCGGCCTCGACATCCTGCACGTCGTTGATCAGGTAAATCGACGAGGCGGCCAGGCTGAACACCACGAACGCAATGGCCTCTTTGCCCAGCACGTCGGCGTAGTCGTAGCGGACATCGGTGCCCAACGCGGCCAATGGCGCGAGTAGCACCAGCACGTTCTTCACCCATTGGCGCGGGCGGATCGCCCTGAACAGGCCTACGACCAGGTTTGCCGGCGGTCCGGTCACTGGCGCTTCATCTTTGATCTCTTCGCTCATTTGCGCCACTCCTCAGCATCGCTGCGCTCTGCATCGTCGCCGGCGTCGCTCATTTGCCCGCTCCTGTCAGCCGCCCATCGATTCGAACGGCTGCCCGTTCCACGGCCGCTGCGACTATGGCGCCGACAACCACGCCGGTCGCCACGTCGCTGGGATAGTGCACGCCGAGCAGCACCCGCGAGAGTGCCATCGGTGGCACCAGCATGACAGGCAGCGGCGCTCCGGTGACACGGGCCAGCAGGATGGACGCCGCGGTGGTCGAGGTGGCGTGCGCCGACGGGAAGCTCAACTTGCTCGGTGTGCCGACGTTCACGGCAACCGCCGGATGATGCGGCCGCTGGCGGCGCACCAGTCGCTTGATCAGCACAGCGGCCGCGTGCGCGGAGAACGCCCCGACGCCGGCCACCAGCC
>NZ_JBAUZA010000542.1:0-4672 GCF_049585075.1 Mycobacterium sp. | reverse complement strand
GGCGCAGTGGAATCAGGCCATGGAGCAGTTGGTGTTGGCCTATCGGGCGATGGCCGGCACGCATGAGAACAACACCACCTCGATGCTGGCCCGCGACCAAGCCGAAGGCGCCAAATGGGGCGGCTAGAGCCGCAATCTGCTAGACCTTTTCGCGTGGGGCCCACCAGGTAAGACGCGGCATATGGCAAACCTCGACAGGTTAGCTTAGGCAATGCTAACGTTCTGCGGATCAGCGTTGCTCCGCGGGAGGTCTGAGGGTGAGCACGCCCATGTGGATGGCGTCACCGCCAGAGGTGCATTCAGCGTTGCTCAGCAGCGGTCCGGGCCCGAGCTCTCTGCTGGCGGCCGCGGGTGCGTGGAGTTCATTGAGCGAGGAGTACGCGTCGGCGTCTGAGGAACTCACGGCGGTATTGGCCGCGGTGCAGGCAGGTGCGTGGGAGGGTCCGAGCGCGGAGTCGTATGCGGCCGCGCATGTGCCGTATCTCGCTTGGCTAATGCAAGCCAGCGCGAAGAGCGCTGCAGCCGCCGCCCAGCACGAGACGGTTGCCGCGGCCTACACCGTCGCGCTGGCCGCTATGCCGACACTGGGCGAGTTGGCGGCCAACCATGCCACACACGCGGTGTTGTTGGCGACGAACTTCTTTGGTATCAATACCATTCCGATCGCGCTCAACGAAGCCGACTATGTGCGGATGTGGGTTCAGGCCGCCACCACGATGGTGACTTACCAAGCCGTCTCCGATACGGCGGCGGCGTCGACGCCGCAAACCCAGCCGGCGCCCGTAGTGCTGAACTCGGCATCCAGCTACGGCGACGCGGTGTCCAACGCCATCCAGGCTGTCGAACAGCTCTTCCAGGACGCCTCGACGCTGAACCTGTCCAACCTGGAGTCGTCATTTTTGAACGTGATCGAAAACTTCGACGTCGCCGCCTTCCTGCAGAATCCGGTTGGCTACACCCAGCAGGTCGTCGAGTCCTTCGTGGGGCAGTTCCCCTTCCTGTCGGACCTGTATTTCGGTTTCGGGGGCGACCACATCTTTGAATTCCTCGCGAATCCGGTGGGGTTCGTGGAGAACGTCATCAACAAGGTCTTGTCGGATCCGTTGACGGTGCTGGCGAATCCGTTTCTGGCGGTACTCAGCCCGGACGATTTTCCTTCCATCATCTATCCGCTGATACAGCCGGCCATCGCCCCCGGCCTCGCGGTTGCCTCCATGGGGTCTGCGGGAGGTTTCGCGGGGCTGGCCGAGCTGGCCGCTGGTCCGTCGATCCCCGTGGTCGAGTCGCTGGCACCGCCTGCGCTGGTACCGATTGCAAATGCGCCCGCCGCGTTGCCGATGGCTGGAGCGAGCCCGACAGTTGTTGCCTCGGCAGCGGCCCCTACCACGGCGCCGGCTCCGGCGCCTGTGCACGTGACGAGCACCATGGTCAGTTCAGCGGCGCCTCCGGCACCGCCGGCCGCGGTTGGGGCGGGTTTCGTGCCCCCATACGCGGTGGGCCCGCCAGGAATTGGGTTCGATTCGGGGATGAGCGCCGCCGCCAAATCCAGCGCCAAACGGAAGGCGCCGGACCCCGATATCGCCACGGCGACAGCGGCAGCGGCCGCACGTGCGCAGCGGCAGGCGCGGCGGCGTCGGCGCACGATAGTGCGCGACCACGGCGACGAATTTGCCGACATGAATATCGGCGTGGACCCCGACTGGGGCGAGCCGGCGGGTAACCAGCCGTTGGCATCGGATAACGGGGCGGGACCGTTGGGTTTTGCCGGCACCATGCGCAGCGAGGCCGTCGAGCAGGCCGCCGGCCTTACCACGCTTGCCGGCGATGAATTCGGTGGCGGACCGACGGTGCCGATGATGCCGGGCAGTTGGGAGTCCGACGGGCCGGCATCGACTACGGCGCCAAGACGATAGAGCCGACGGTCTTGCGGCCCTGCAGGTCGCGATGAGCTTGCGCGGCATCGGCCAACGGATAGCGTTCACTCACCGTCACCCTGATCGAACCCGCGGCGATCGCATCGAATAATTCCCCTGAGCGCCAAGCAAATTCGTCGCCAGGGCTGGTGAAGTGAGCCAGCGACGGGCGGGTCAGGTATACGGAGCCGGCCGCGTTGAGCCGCTGCGGGTCGATCGGCGGGACGGGGCCGCTGGACGCGCCGAACAACGCCAACGTTCCCCGCACGGCCAGGCTGGCCAGGCTGGCGTCGAACGTGCTGGCGCCGACACCGTCGTAGACCGCGGCCACACCCGCGCCGTCGGTCAACTCGCGGATGCGCCTTCCGAACTCGTGCGCGTCATCACCCGGGTAGTCCAGCACGTCTGTCGCGCCGGCCTGCCGCGACAGCTCGGCTTTGGCGGGTGTCGACACCGTCGTGATCACCCGGACCCCCAGGCTGGCCGCCCACTGCGTCAAGATCAGCCCCACTCCGCCTGCTCCGGCGTGGACCAGCACCGCGTCGCCCGCCTTCACCGGGTAGACCGACTTGAGCAGGTAATGCGCCGTCATTCCCTTCAACAGCGATGAGGCGGCCACATCCAAACCGACCGCTGACGGCACGCGCGTAACCAAAGAGGCTGGTGCGGTAGCGAATTCGGCATACGCTCCGGACGCCGCAGCGGTCGCCACCCGGTCGTCGACGGTGAGCGTCGTCACACCGTCGCCCACAGCGGCCACCGTCCCGGCCACTTCGGTGCCCAGCACAAAAGGCAGGTCGCGCGGGTAAGAACCGGACCGGAAATAGGTGTCGATGAAATTGACGCCGACCGCTTCGGATTTGATCAGCACCTCACCGGGACCAGGGGAGGGCTGCGGCTTCTCGACATAGCTGAGTACTTCCGGACCGCCGATTTCGGCGACTTCGATTGCGTGCATGCTCACTATGATCCATAACCAGCATCCGCAAGCATGGAGTCCGCATGAAGTTGGCCCGGCCCGACATTCGTCATCCGCGGATCGTGCTGGCCGGTTCGAAGGGAGGCGACGATGCCGGTCTGGTCGCCGCGCTGCGTAAGCGGGGGCTGCATGCCCGATGGCTGTCCTGGGATGACCCGGACACGCTGCACGCCGATCTGGTGATCCTGCGGACGGCCACCGCGTACGCCGACCGGCTCGAGGAGTTTCTGGCCTGGACCAGCCGGGTGCCCAACCTGCTCAACGCGGCAGATGTGATCGCCTGGAACGTCGGCCAACATCAGCTGCGGGATCTGCGCAACGGCGGGGTGGCGGTTCGCGCGTCAGCACCGGAGCGCGTGACGATGCTGGTCTATCTCGGCGGCGTGCAGTCGCACGCGTTCGCCGGGCAACGGCCGGTGGATGCCGACTTCGAATTGTGGGACCTCGGGCATGCTGCGCTGCGCGTGGCGGCCAAGCATTCCGGCATCCGGGTCGACGAGCTGCTCTACGCCCGCGTCGATGTCACCGCAGATGCTGAATTGGTCCGGCTGAATCTGGTTGCGCCGTCGCTGGGTTGGGGGCTGCTCGACGAGACCGCGCGCGACGACGGGCAGCGGCAATTCGCGGTGTGCGTTGAATCAGCTCTCGATCGGCTGGGGCTCGGTCCGCTCTCGCATCGACGCCCATAGCGCGGCGGTGGCTGCTGTGCACGCCGCCGCGCCCGCGACATGTATCGCCACCAGCGCGGCGGGCACTCCGGTGAAGAACTGCACAGTGCCGACGGTGGCTTGAGCGAACAGCAGCAGTACCAACACGCCGAGTCGCAGCAGGATCGGCCGAGCTGCCCGCACCGCGAGCAACCCGAAGCCCAGGCCCACCACCAGCCCGAGATAGGCCACCAGCAGCGACGAATGCGCGTGCACCAGCGTGGTGATCTGGATCCTCAGCCGCGGCACCGTCCGGAACGGGCTGGTGTCGCCGGCGTGCGGGCCCGCCGCGGTGACCAGGGTCCCGGTCACCAGCACGGCAGCCAGCGTCATCGCGCTGAGCGCGGTGAGCCAGCGCAGCGGCGCGACCACCGTGCTGGTCGCCTCGCCGTTGTCGGGTTCGCCGATCTTGACGTACAGCAGCACCGCCAGCCACACCATCGCCATCGACGTCAGCAGATGGATCGCCACTGTCCACCACAGCAAGCCGGTGAGCACGGTGATGCCGCCGATCACCGCCTGCAGCACGGTCGAGGCCGGCATCAACCACGCGTACAGCAATATTTCGGCGCGTCGCCGGGCCCGGGTCACGGCCAGCACCGCCAGGATCGCGGCGACGACGACGGCGAAAGTGATCATCCGGTTGCCGAATTCGACGGCCTGATGGATTCGGGGCACCTCGGGGTGGGCCACCGGGGTGAAGCTGCCTGGGAAGCATTGCGGCCACGTCGGGCAGCCCAACCCGGACGCGGTGACGCGGACAATCGCGCCGGTCACGGCGATACCGCCCTGGGTCAGGATGACGAATGCGGCGACGCCGCGCTGCGTGCGCACGCTGGGTTGAGGCAGCACAGGCATCGCCCGATCGTAGGACAACGAAAACTACGCCACGTAGTAGGGCGGCTGAGTCGCCGAGACTGCAACGACGCACTCCCGCACCGGCGCGTCGTGTGTGCGGTTGAAGTGTCGCGAGTAGGTGAGCGCAAAAATCAGGTGAACCGGAACCATCGGAGCGCGGCCAGCGCGGCCAGCCCGCCCCAGGCGACAAGCACGGCGACGCCGAACCAGTCCAG
>NZ_JBAUZA010000541.1:0-1625 GCF_049585075.1 Mycobacterium sp. | reverse complement strand
CTCCCGATGCCGCGCCCGAGCGGGGAAAGCCTGAGCGCCGTCGTCGCGGTGCTCCGCAAGGTGACTTCCGCGCCGTTCGGCAGCGTCCGGATTGACCCGGCAGTGGCCATGTCGCTACTGCAGCACGCCGCCCGGCGGGACGAGACCGTGGTCATCGGGTATGTCGACGCCGCCGGGGTCGCCACCCAGCGGGTGGTGTCGCCGATCACGGTGGCCGGAGGCCAGCTGGTGGCGTTCGATTCCGCCTCGGGCCGCGCACGTGAGTTCGCCATCCACCGCATCACCTCGGTGATGTCGGGGGACAACGGATAATCGACGCTATGCCCGACGGCCCCCTGATCGTTCAGTCCGACAAGACGGTGCTGCTCGAAGTCGACCATGACCTCGCCGGCGCCGCGCGGGCGGCGATCGCGCCGTTCGCCGAGCTCGAGCGCGCACCCGAGCATGTGCACACCTATCGGATCACCCCGCTGGCGTTGTGGAATGCGCGCGCCGCTGGCCACGACGCCGAGCAGGTCGTCGATGCGTTGGTCAGCTACTCGCGCTACGCCGTCCCGCAGCCGCTACTGGTCGACATCGTCGACACCATGGCCCGCTACGGGCGGCTGCAATTGGTCAAGAGTCCGGCCCACGGCCTGACACTGGTCAGCCTGGACCGGGCGGTGCTCGAGGAAGTGTTGCGCCACAAGAAGATTGCACCGATGCTGGGCGCGCGGATCGACGACGACACGGTCATCGTGCATCCCAGCGAGCGCGGCCGGATCAAACAGATGCTGCTCAAGATCGGCTGGCCCGCTGAGGATCTGGCCGGCTACGTCGATGGCGAGGCACATCCGATCAGCTTGCGGCAGGACAGCTGGCATCTGCGCGACTACCAGGAAATGGCCGCCGAGTCTTTCTGGGCGGGCGGATCGGGCGTGGTGGTGCTGCCCTGCGGGGCGGGCAAGACCCTTGTCGGCGCGGCAGCCATGGCGAAAGCCAGTGCGACGACGCTGATTCTGGTCACCAACACCGTCGCGGGCCGTCAGTGGAAACGCGAGCTGATCGCGCGCACCTCGCTGACCGAAGACGAGATCGGCGAATACTCCGGGGAGCGTAAGGAAATCCGGCCGGTCACCATCGCCACCTATCAAGTCATCACCCGTCGCACCAAGGGCGAGTACCGCCACCTTGAGCTGTTCGACAGTCGCGACTGGGGGCTGATCGTTTACGACGAGGTGCACCTGCTTCCGGCGCCGGTGTTCCGGATGACCGCCGATCTGCAGTCTCGACGACGGCTGGGGTTGACCGCCACGCTGATCCGTGAGGACGGCCGCGAGGGTGACGTATTCAGCCTGATCGGCCCGAAACGTTATGACGCGCCGTGGAAAGACATTGAGGCACAAGGCTGGATCGCGCCAGCGGAGTGCATCGAGGTACGGGTCACGCTGACCGACAACGAACGAATGATGTACGCCACCGCCGAAGCCGACGAGCGTTACCGGGTCTGCTCGACGGCGCATTCGAAGATCGCGGTGGTGAAGTCGATTCTGGCCAAACATCCCGGTGAGCCGACCTTGGTGATCGGCGCCTACCTGGATCAGCTCGAGGAACTCGGCGAGATCCTGGACGCGCCGGTGATCCAG
>NZ_JBAUZA010000540.1:0-2217 GCF_049585075.1 Mycobacterium sp. | reverse complement strand
GCCTCGGTGCGCGCGATCGCCGCCTCGACGACCTCAGCCCGGCCTATCCGACCGGACGTGAGGGCGTCGATCACACCGACCGCATCAAGGTCACCCAGGGCGTCATCACCGAACGCGTGTACGTGTCGCATCCGGCTGATGCTACTGCTGACCGACCTCGAACCGGACGAACCGTGTGACGGTGACGCCAGCCTCGTCGAGCAGCGCCTTGACGGTCTTCTTGTTGTCAGACACCGACGGCTGCTCGAGCAACACGACATCCTTGAAGAACCCGTTCAGCCGGCCCTCGACGATCTTGGGCAGGGCCTGTTCGGGCTTGCCCTCCGCGCGGGAGGTCTCTTCGGCGATACGTCGTTCGCTGGCGACGACGTCGTCGGGCACGTCATCGCGGGTGAGATACCGCGCCTTGAGTGCGGCGATCTGCAGCGCAACGGCGTGCGCCGCTTCGGCATTGGAGCCCGTGTATTCGACCAGCACTCCGACGCCTGGGGGCAGGTCGGCCGCACGCTTGTGCAGGTACGTCTCGACTGTGCCGTCGAAGTACGCGACCCGGCGCAGTTCGAGCTTCTCGCCGATCTTCGCCGACAATTCGGCGATGGCCTGCTCGACGGTCTTGTCGCCGGCGCTGGTGCCCTTGAGGGCTTCGACGTCGGCGGCCTTGGACTTGGCGGCTGCCGCGACGATCTCGTCGGCGAGCTTTTGGAACTCGGCGTTCTTGGCGACGAAGTCCGTCTCGCTGTTCAGCTCGATCAACGCACCGTCCCTGGAAGCGACCAGACCCTCGGCGGTAGCCCGCTCGGCCCGCTTGCCGACATCCTTGGCGCCCTTGATCCGCAGCGCCTCGACGGCCTTGTCGAAGTCGCCGTCGGTTTCGGCCAGCGCGTTCTTGCAGTCGAGCATGCCGGCACCGGTGAGCTCCCGAAGCCGCTTGACGTCGGCAGCGGTGAAGTTCGCCAATGGTCAGCCTTCCTATGAGGGGTCAGTGTTTGATTCGGTTGCGTCTCCGGCGGCGGCGGTCGGGGCCGCGGGGGCTTCTGCTGACGCGGTGGCCGAGGCCAGCAGTTCTTGCTCCCACTCGGCGAGCGGCTCGGCCGCGTCTGCCTCCGGCTTGCCGTCGCCACGACCAAGACCGGCACGCGCCTGCAGGCCCTCGGCCACCGCCGAAGCGATCACCTTGGTCAGCAGGGCCGCCGAGCGGATCGCGTCGTCGTTGCCCGGGATCGGGTAGTCGACTAAGTCGGGGTCGCAGTTCGTGTCGAGGATCGCGATCACCGGGATACCCAGCTTGCGCGCCTCGCCGACGGCGATGTGCTCCTTGTTGGTGTCGACGACCCAAACCGCCGACGGCACCTTCGCCATGTCGCGGATACCGCCCAGGCTGCGGTCCAGCTTGTTCTTCTCCCTGGTCAGCATCAAGATTTCCTTCTTGGTGCGGCCCTCGAAACCACCGGTCTGCTCCATCGCCTCGAGCTCCTTGAGGCGCTGCAGCCGCTTGTGCACGGTGGAGAAGTTGGTCAGCATGCCACCCAGCCAGCGCTGGTTGACATACGGCATGCCGACGCGGGTCGCCTCGGCGGCGACGGACTCCTGCGCCTGCTTCTTGGTGCCGACGAACAACACCGAGCCGCCGTGGGCGACAGTCTCTTTGACGAATTCGTACGCCTTGTCGATGAAGGTCAGCGTCTGCTGCAGGTCGATGATGTAGATGCCGTTGCGGTCGGTGAAGATGAACCGCTTCATCTTGGGATTCCAGCGACGGGTCTGATGCCCGAAGTGGGTGCCGCTGTCGAGCAGCTGCTTCATGGTTACTACGGCCATGCTTATGCCTTTGCGTGTCGGTTGTCGCCCGGCGTCGGGTGAAGCCGGGCCCTGGCGCCTGCTGCAATGCCGGACCCGTCGTGGGACGGGACCGCCCGACATGCGGTGCGAACTCCTAGTGAAACGGGAGACGCGGTACAGACGCGCGAAGTCAGTCCGTTGATACGGGCTGCGGGAAGTCAGTTTACACGGTCTCAGCAGGTGCTTTGTCCACAGTGCTGGCTGGCCGGGTTGGCGATGCCGCGGTGCACTGACGATATGCGATTGCCGGCGGTGATCTTGGCCATGGGGCTGGCCTGCGCGACGCCAGCCCGCGCAGATGACCCTCGCCTGGACTGGCCGCTGCGGCCGCACCCGCCGGTGGTGCGAACCTTCGACGCCCCGGCGCCGGACTGGAAC
>NZ_JBAUZA010000539.1:0-9219 GCF_049585075.1 Mycobacterium sp. | reverse complement strand
GACGAGGCCACCATGGCCGAGGAGCAGGCCCACCTGGAGGCCGGCCATCACGACGGCGGTGTCGAGGAGATCGAGGGTGTGCCGCCGCAGATCCTCGCCACGCCCGGTATGCCGGAGCGCAAGGCGGCAGGCCGTCGACAGGCCCGGGTCCGAGACAACCTGCACCTGCTGCCGAAGAACGCGCAAGAAGCCATCCTCGAGTCGTTGGAGGGCAACGGCAACAAACCCGCCCAGGATTACGACGCCGCCACCGCCCGCCACCGCGGCGACGAAGCCGACACCGCTTCCATCCCCACGCACGGCGGCTAGTGAGACAAAATGGCGCGCCATCGGCTAAGGCCACATACCAACAATCCCGCTTTGGCGTGTAGATCGCTTACGACCCTGGCGGTTTGGGGGTTCAGTCAGCCACACCGTGTGACGCTGCGCCAGCAGGTAACCGCGATGGCGCGGAACCCAGCGTGGAGCATCGCTGCGATAACTCCCTTGATACTTGTGTGTGGTGTCAGCGGCGCCGCGCACCAGATGCCCTCGCCCACAAGAGCTTTGCCCCGTGATGCCATTACACCAGTAGCGGTTGTCGCACCCGCCGGAAGTGAGTTGGCCGAGCCGGCCGTGGTCGCCGTGGCGCGGCGGCCCGTCAGCCTACATATCGCGGTGGCCACCAAGTCGGCTCCGCCACCGACCACTATGGTGAATTCGACTAGCGCACTGGGTATTCCGTCGATGGCCCTGGCCGCTTACCGCAATGCCGAGCAAAAGATGGCCATCTCCAACCCCGACTGCGGGATCAGCTGGAATCTGTTAGCAGGGATCGGACGCATCGAATCGCGTCACGCCAATGGCGGTGCGACCGATGCCCGCGGTACCGCGGTCCAGCCGATCTATGGACCCGCGCTGGATGGCACGCTGCCCGGCAACGAGGTCGTCGTCCAAAGCAGTGCCGGCGGTGAAGTCAGTTACGCACGGGCCATGGGCCCAATGCAGTTCCTGCCCGGGACCTGGGCACGGTATGCCTCCGACGGCGACGGCGACGGCGTGGCCGATCCACAAAATCTCTACGACTCCGCACTGGCCGCGGCGCAGTATCTCTGCAGCGGCCGGCTGAACTTGCGAGACCAGTCCCAGGTGATGGCTGCGATCTTGCGCTACAACAACTCGATCCCCTACGCCCGAAATGTGCTGGGCTGGGCCGCGGCATACGCCACCGGCGTGGTTCCGGTCGACCTGCCATCGGTAACAGGGCCGGCACCGCCGCTCGGCGACAGTCATCTCGAAAATCCAAGGGGACTCGGGCCGGGGCTGCCCCTAAACATCCACGGTCTGCCGCCCACCGACCCGCTGGCACAGATGCCGCTCATCGACTTCGGCCCACCCGAAATGTCCCCGCAACAACCCATTTCGCCGTCACAACCGCCCGCCTCGGAGGCACCGAGTTGCACAGTGATCTGCATCGGCCGCTAGGGAAGCAATTGGTTGCCCGGATTCCTCGGCACAGATGCGCCGCCCGCCCATCCGCCAATGTGGCCCGCCAACACCGTAGCGACAAACAATATTGAAAAGGAGGTTGGCCGATGAACAGAGCCGATGAAGGAGCACTCGCATGGGCATTGACCGACTCGGCAACCGCGTTCCTGAATCCACGCGTTCGCGCATGGTTGTGCACGAAAATTGGTGCCGGAGAACAGGATGGCGCGATCATGGACCTGCTTACCTTCTACGCAAATTCCAACGCCGACCTGCCGTGCGAGTTGGCAGTGCCGATACGGGCTTGGATTCAAGGTTACGCAGGAAGTGACAGCGAACCGATCCTTCGACGCATCTACGACCAGATCGGGGTGTCAGTCGCAAACAAGGAAACGAGCCAACGACGCGAAGGCGAACTTCATCATTTCCCCAACCGCCTTATCGCCAAACGTAGCGGGCACGCACCGCGCGATAGCGCCCCCGCCAGGCGCCCAACACATGCCTTAAAGCGTGTCGCTATATGTGGCATAACGACAAGTGTTGAAGCGTTAGTCGAGACCGCCATTGACGCCCGCCGTGCCGCGCAGAAGGCCATCGAGGTCGCGGTGCGGGAGGCCCGCTCGGCGGATTGGTCCTGGGATCAGATCTCTTACGCTCTGGGCGGAACGCCAAACGGGGAAGCGCTTCGCCGCAGGTTCGGCTCCGGCGAATCAGACTAGGGGACAAGCCGGTCGCACCGACAACCGAGGCACAATGCTGTGAGAGCGTGAGCATCGGTCCTCATGGGAAAGCTGGGCGCGACTACTCGAGTCGCTACATCCTTTTACGGACAGAGCTACTTCAGTCCGCAGCCAGTCCGCAGTAGAACTTGCGGCGCTTTCGTTAGCCAACACAACCAAGCTTCTGACTATTAGCTTTATCGCGCAGTCATCACGCCATTCCAACGCTAAGAGCGACGGACTGCCGATCCGTCGGCGCCGCCTATCCAGCCGCGGATCCTCGACCTGGCCATTCGGGGTTTCGATCTAGGCGCAAGACGCCGACCGCCGATCGAAGACCTTTCCGTGTCGGCATGGTCCATGTCTTCGGAGCCTGGCCGTGGTTCCGCAGTGGTGCGAATATTGCGCGGACTACATTGGCGCTGGTCAGATGGTGCCCCCGGCAGGATTCGAACCTGCGGCCTTCTGCTCCGGAGGCAGACGCTCTATCCCCTGAGCTACGGGGGCGCACGCGAGAAGTGCTGCGCCAACGGGCCACGACAGACTAACGCATGACGGCCGCCGGCCGAGCATCGGAATCGATTCGAGGCCGGGGGACCTCAGCCAATAGGATGGCCTGCGTGAACCCCGCCGACCTGGCCGAGTTGCTCAAGGCCACCGCGACCGCGGTGCTGACTGAGCATGCGCTCGACACCGACGCGCTGCCGCCGTCGGTCACCGTCGAGCGGCCGCGCAATCCCGAGCACGGCGACTACGCCAGCAACCTGGCAATGCAGCTCGGGAAGAAGGTCGGCATCAATCCCCGCGAGCTGGCCGGATGGCTGGCCGAGGCGCTGACCCAGGCCGATGGCATCGCCTCGGCGGAGGTGGCCGGGCCTGGCTTTATCAACCTGCGCCTGGACGCGTCGGCGCAGGGCGTCATCATCAACAACGTCATCGACGCCGGCGACAGCTACGGCAACTCCGATGCCCAGGCCGGACACAACATCAACCTGGAGTTTGTCTCGGCCAACCCGACCGGGCCGATCCACATCGGCGGTACCCGCTGGGCCGCTGTCGGCGACGCACTCGGCCGGTTGCTGTCGACGCAGGGCGCCCAGGTGGTACGCGAGTACTACTTCAATGACCACGGCTCCCAAATCGACCGGTTCACCAACTCGCTGATCGCCGCGGCCAAAGGCGAAACAACGCCGGAAGACGGGTATGCGGGCAGCTACATCGCAGACATTGCCGCGCAAATTTTGCAGCAGGCACCCGAGGCGCTGAGCCAACCCGAGGCCCAGCAGCACGAGACGTTCCGGAAGATCGGTGTCGACTTGATGTTCGCGCACATCAAGTCGTCGCTGCACGACTTCGGCACCGACTTCGACGTCTACACGCACGAAGAGTCGATGCACAGCAGCGGCCGGGTCGAGCAGGCGATCGCCCAGCTTCGCGAGAACGGCAACGTCTACGAGAAGGACGGCGCAACCTGGTTGCGCACCAGCGCTTTTGGTGACGACAAGGACCGCGTCGTGATCAAGAGCGACGGCAAACCGGCCTACATCGCCGGCGATCTCGCCTATTACCTCGACAAGCGGCAACGCGGCTTCGACCTATGCATCTACATGCTCGGCGCCGACCACCACGGCTACATCTCCCGGCTGAAGGCCGCCGCGGCCGCCTTCGGCGACGACCCGGCAGGAGTCGAGGTGCTGATCGGGCAGATGGTCAACCTGGTCCGCGACGGCCTGCCGGTGAAGATGAGCAAGCGGGCCGGCACCGTGATCACGCTTGACGACCTGGTCGAGGCGATCGGCGTCGACGCCGCTCGTTACAGCCTGATCCGCTCCTCGGTGGACACCCCGATCGACATCGACCTGTCGCTGTGGTCGTCGGCGTCCAACGAAAATCCGGTCTACTACGTGCAATACGCGCATGCCCGGCTCTCCGCGCTGGCCCGCAACGCAGCCGAACTGGGTCTGATACCCGACACCGGCCACCTCGAGCTGCTCACCCACGACAAGGAAGGCACGCTCGTCCGTAATCTCGGAGAGTTCCCGCGCGTTTTGAAAACCGCAGCGGCACTACGCGAACCGCATCGAGTATGCCGCTACCTGGAAGACCTCGCCGGCGACTATCACCGGTTCTACGACTCATGCCGGGTATTGCCGCAGGGCGACGAAGAGCCCAACGAACTGCACACCGCGCGTCTGGCGCTGTGCCAGGCGACCCGCCAGGTGATCGCCAACGGATTAGCCATCCTGGGTGTCCGCGCTCCGGAGCGAATGTGAACGCGCATCCAGCCGGACCACGCCACGCCGAGGAGTTCCATCACGGCGGCGTTCCACCGTGCCCGCAGACGACGCAAGAACTCTTGGAGCTGGCACCGAATGTCTGGCCGCGCAACGTGCTTCGCGGCGACGATGGGATCGTCAGCATTGCCGGTGTCGCGCTGAACCGGCTGGCGCACGAGTACGGCACGCCGCTTTTCGTCGTCGACGAAGACGACTTTCGATCGCGGTGTCGCGAGATCGCCGCCGCATTCGGCGGCGACACCAACGTGCACTACGCCGCCAAGGCCTTCCTGTGCAGCGAAATTGCGCGGTGGATCGACGAGGAAGGCCTCTCGCTTGACGTCTGCACAGGCGGTGAGCTGGCGGTCGCACTGCATGCGAACTTCCCGCCCGAGCGGATTGCGCTGCACGGCAACAACAAATCGGTCGCCGAGCTGACCGCCGCGGTCAAGGCCGGCATCGGTCACGTCGTGGTGGATTCGATGACCGAGATCGAGCGCCTCGATGCGGTCGCCGGTGAGGCCGGCGTCGTCCAGGATGTGCTGATCCGCGTCACGGTCGGCGTCGAAGCCCACACCCACGAGTTCATCTCCACCGCCCACGAAGACCAAAAGTTCGGGCTCTCGCTGGCCAATGGCGCGGCGATGGCCGCGGTGCGACGGGTGTTCGACACCGACCACCTCCGGCTGGTGGGCCTGCACAGTCACATTGGGTCGCAGATCTTCGACGTGGACGGTTTCGAACTGGCTGCGCACCGGGTGATCGGGCTGCTGCGCGATATCGTCGCCGCGTTCGGGGTCGACAAGACGGCGCAGATCTCCACCATCGATCTCGGTGGCGGCCTGGGCATCTCGTATCTAGCGAACGACGATCCGCCGCCGGTGGGCGAACTCGCCGACAAGCTTGGATCCATCGTGCGCAACGAATCCGCGGCCGTGGGCCTGCCGGTTCCCCGGCTAGTCGTTGAACCCGGTCGCGCCATCGCCGGGCCGGGCACGATCACGCTGTATGAGGTCGGCACCGTCAAAGATGTGGGGGTGAGCGCCTCGGCGAGTCGCCGTTACGTGAGTGTGGACGGCGGAATGAGTGACAACATTCGCACATCGCTTTACGGTGCCGAATACGACGTTCGACTGGTCTCCAGGGCTACCGACGCGGCTCCGACACTGGCCCGTGTCGTTGGAAAGCACTGTGAAAGCGGCGATATCGTCGTTCGGGATACCTGGGTACCCGACGATGTAGCCCCGGGTGACCTGATTGCGGTGGCCGCCACCGGCGCCTACTGCTACTCGCTGTCGAGCCGGTACAACCTGATTGGCCGACCGGCCGTGGTGGCGGTGCGCGACGGGCAGGCTCGTCTGATCTTGCGCAGAGAGACCGTCGACGATCTTTTGAGCCTGGAGGTGAGGTGAGGAGTGGCGCACATGAACGGTGATGAAAAGCCAGTCGGTGTAGCGGTATTGGGACTGGGCAACGTGGGTAGTGAAGTTGTTCGCATCATCGAGGACAGCGCTGACGATCTCGCCGCCCGAATCGGCGCACCGCTGGCGCTGCGCGGCATCGGCGTGCGGCGGGTCGCCGCTGACCGTGGTGTGCCGATCGATCTTCTCACCGACAACATCGAAGAACTTGTCTCCCGCGATGACGTTGACGTCGTCGTCGAAGTGATGGGACCGGTCGAGCCGTCGCGCAAGGCGATCCTGTCGGCGCTAGAGCATGGCAAGTCCGTCGTCACGGCGAACAAGGCCCTGCTGTCAGTCGCCACCGGAGAGCTCGCGCAAGCAGCCGAAAGCGCCAATGTCGACCTGTATTTCGAGGCTGCCGTGGCCGGTGCCATCCCGGTGATCCGGCCGCTGACCCAATCGCTGGCCGGCGACACCGTGCAGCGGGTGGCCGGGATCGTCAACGGCACCACCAACTACATCCTCTCCGAGATGGACAGCACCGGCGCCGACTACGAGGCCGCGCTGGCCGACGCCAGCGCGCTCGGCTACGCCGAGGCCGATCCCACCGCGGACGTGGAAGGCTATGACGCCGCGGCCAAAGCCGCGATCCTGGCGTCTATCGCATTTCACACCCGGGTGACCGCCGACGACGTCTACCGCGAGGGCATCACGAAGATCAGCCCGGACGACTTCGTGTCCGCGCGGGCCCTAGGCTGCACGATCAAACTGCTGTCGATCTGTGAGCGAATCAGAACCGAAGAAGGACAGCAGCGGGTTTCGGCTCGGGTCTACCCAGCGCTGGTGCCGTTATCGCATCCGCTGGCCGCGGTCAACGGCGCTTTCAATGCCGTGGTCGTCGAGGCCGAAGCCGCGGGCCGGCTGATGTTCTACGGCCAGGGCGCCGGCGGAGCGCCGACCGCCTCAGCGGTGACCGGGGATCTGGTGATGGCGGCCCGCAACCGGGTGCTGGGCAGCCGTGGGCCCAAGGAATCTAAGTACGCCCAACTCGCCGTCGCGCCAATGGGTTTCATTCCTACTCGCTATTACGTGAGCATGAACGTCGCGGACAAACCGGGCGTATTGTCTTCAGTCGCGGCGGAATTCGCCAAGAGGGAAGTCAGCATCGCCGAAGTTCGCCAGGAAGGCGTGGTAGGGGAGGGTGGACAACGGGTGGGCGCCCGCATCGTGGTAGTCACCCACAGCGCCACCGATGCCGCACTGTCCGAAACCGTCGACGCGCTGGCCGACCTCGACGTGGTACAGGATGTGACCAGCGTCCTGCGGCTGGAAGGAACCAGCGAATGAGTTCGGCGAGCACCGCCAAGACCAGCACCCATCAGCGGTGGCCGGGGGTGATCGCGGCCTACCGGGATCGGTTGCCGGTCGGCGACGACTGGGCTCCGGTCACCCTGCTCGAGGGTGGCACCCCGCTGATACCGGCAGCCAGGCTTTCTGCGAAGACGGGGTGCACGGTTCATCTCAAGGTCGAGGGCCTCAATCCCACCGGCTCGTTCAAGGACCGTGGCATGACGATGGCCGTCACTGACGCCGTGGCCCGCGGTCAGCAAGCGGTGCTGTGCGCGTCGACGGGCAACACCTCGGCGTCGGCGGCGGCCTACGCGTCCCGCGCCGGCATCACCTGCGCGGTGCTGATCCCGCAGGGCAAGATTGCGATGGGCAAGCTGGCACAGGCCGTGATGCACGGCGCCAAGATCATCCAGATCGACGGCAACTTCGACGACTGTCTGGAACTCGCCCGCAAGATCGTCGCCGACTTCCCGACGATCTCGTTGGTCAATTCGGTCAACCCGGTGCGCATCGAGGGCCAGAAGACGGCGGCGTTCGAGATCGTCGACGTCCTGGGCGTCGCGCCGGACGTGCACGCGCTACCGGTCGGCAACGCAGGCAACATCACCGCGTATTGGAAGGGCTACACCGAGTATCACGCCGACGGAGTAATCGACAAGCTGCCGCGGATGCTGGGCACCCAGGCGGCCGGCGCAGCGCCGTTGGTGTTCGGCGAACCGGTGCGTCACCCCGAGACCATTGCCACCGCGATCCGCATCGGCTCACCAGCGTCATGGGCATCGGCTGTCGAGGCCCAACAGCAGTCCAAGGGGCGGTTCCTGGCCGCCACCGACGATGAGATCCTGGCCGCATATCACCTGGTGGCCGCCACCGAAGGCGTCTTCGTAGAACCAGCGTCGGCGGCGAGCATCGCCGGTCTTCTGAAGGCCGTCGAGGACGGCTGGGTGGCGCCGGGATCGACCGTGGTCTGCACCGTGACCGGAAACGGCCTCAAGGATCCGGACACGGCGCTGCGGGACATGCCGACCGTGTCGCCCTTGCCCGTCGACCCGGTCGCCGTTGTCGCGAAACTGGGGCTCGTCTAGTGGGTCAGATGCTGCCGGCCGGCCTGCTGGCCACTTCGGTCGTCGCGGCGTCCAGCGCCAACCTTGGCCCGGGCTTCGACAGCATCGGATTGGCGCTGAATGTTTACGACGAAATTATCGTCGAGACAACCGATTCCGGCCTGATCGTCGAAGTTGATGGTGAGGGTGCCGGGGAATTGGCGCTCGGCTCAGGCCATTTGGTGGTTCGCGCGGTCGAATCTGGACTGCGGGCGGCAGGCGTCAGTGCGCCCGGCCTGAAAGTGCGGTGTCGAAACACCATTCCGCACTCGCGCGGCCTCGGCTCGTCGGCCGCAGCGGTGGTGGGCGGCCTCGCCGCAGTCAATGGGCTTGTTGGACAAGCGGGTTCGACTCTTCTGAGTCAGGACCAATTAATCCAGTTGGCGTCGGAATTCGAAGGGCACCCCGACAACGCCTCGGCTTCGGTGCTCGGCGGCGCCGTCGTGTCGTGGACCGACCGCAGCAGCGACCAGCCCAGCTTCTCGGCGGTGCCGCTGCGGTTACATCCCGACATTCACCTGTTCCCCGCCATTCCCGAGCAACGCTCCTCGACCGCGGAGGCGCGGGTGCTGCTGCCTGCGCAGGTCAGCCACGACGATGCCCGGTTCAATCTCAGCCGCACAGCGCTGCTCGTGGTGGCGCTGACCGAACGACCCGACCTGCTGATCGCCGCCACCGAGGACGTGCTTCATCAGCCGCAGCGTGCGCCCACGATGCCCGCTTCGGCGGAATACCTTCGACTATTGCGTCGTTACAGGGTGGCAGCTGTGCTATCCGGCGCTGGTCCGGCGGTGATCGCGCTCAGCACGGCTTCCCAGTTGCCCGCCGAGGCCTTGGAGTACGCCGCCGCAAACGGGTTTGTGGTCGGCGAAATGGCGGCTGGCGACGGGGTCCGCTGGAG
>NZ_JBAUZA010000538.1:0-2404 GCF_049585075.1 Mycobacterium sp. | reverse complement strand
GGGTCGCCACGCGGGGTCGCCGGCAGCGGCCGGTCCGGTCGGCGTCGATCCGGGTGCATGGACGCGGGCCACTATCGGAACTGCTGATCGACTCGCTGCGCTGTTCGGGTGCCCGGGTCAAACAGAGCAGCCAGCCGCATGCCGCGGTGACTTCCACCGAAGCCGACCTGGTGGTGTTGTCCGACAACCTGGTCGCGGACCCGCGGATGCTGCGTGACCTGCACAGTCAAGGCGTCGCGCACCTCGCGGTCCGGGTGCGCGACGGCACCGGGCTGGTCGGCCCGCTGGTCATCCCCGGTGTGACCAGCTGCCTAAGCAATCACTAAATGGAATTACCTGGCGGACTATCACTGGGTGCCCCGGCGAGCGGTGGGATCAGCAGTACGCTCATGCCGTGCCGGAAACGTCGTACGCACCGTGCGGCGATCTGAGCCTGGCGTATCAGGTGTTCGGCGACGGACCGATCGAGCTGGTCTTCGCCGGGTCGACCGTCAGCCACGTCGAGCTGTTCTGGACCATGCCCGAATTCAAGGCGTTCTTCGACCAGCTCGCCACGTTCTGTCGCGTCCTCGCGTTCGACAAGGCCGGGGTCGGGCTGTCGGACCCGGTCCCGCAGGTTCGCACGCTCGATGATCGAGCGGCCGAGATCGAGGCCGTCATGGACGCCGTCGGCTTCCGAATGGCCGCTCTTGTCGGTTTTGCCGAGGGCGGCCCGGCCTCAATGGTGTTCGCGGCAACCCGACCGCAGCGAACCCGGGCGTTGATCCTTTACGGCTCGTTCGCGTTCACCGGCTTTGGGGGGTGGGACGACCTTGAGCGCGATCCCGCCGAGCTGCGGGCAAGCATGGCGAGCATGTATCCCGAGGTGGACGAGAAGTACTGGCCGTCGGTGGAGCAGTTCGCCCGCCTCCAGGACTTTTTCCGCGCCACCCGCTCGGCGTGGGGCAGCGGTGCGGCACTCAAAGCTGTGCTGCCGTCGTTCGGGTCGATCCGCCAGCTCGCAATGCTGGAGCGGATGAGCGCCAGCCCGGCGATGGCGCGGGTGTCACTCGAACTGTTGTTCCGGATCGACGTGCGGCCGATCCTGCCGACGATCACCGCGCCAACCCTGGTCATCCATGCCCGCGAGGACCCCACTCCGGTGCAGGCCGGCCGCTACCTCGCCGACCACATCCCCGGCGCGCGGTTGTTCGAGGTCGAGGGTGCGGACGCCGGGCCCTGGCTCACCGAGCCCGACAGGATCCTGACCGAGATCGAAGAGTTCCTTACCGGCAGCCATGCCGCACCGGCGCCGTCACGCCGCGCCTTGCGCACCGTGCTATTCACCGACATCGTCGCGTCCACGCAACACGCCGCGGCCACGGGCGACGAGCGGTGGCGGGCGGTGCTGCAGCGCTTCGGTGAGGTCACCACCGACCTCACGCAACAATTCGGCGGCACGGTGGTCAAGAGCACCGGCGACGGCCACCTCACCACGTTCGACGGCCCTACGCAGGCCATTCGCTGCGCGGAGGCGTTGCGCACTGAAGCCGAGACACTGGGCATCCAGATCCGCGCCGGCATCCACACCGGCGAGTGCGAACTGCTGGATGCGGACATCGGGGGGATCGCGGTACACATCGCGGCGCGGATCTGCGGCCAGGCCGGCGCCGGCGAAATCCTCGTCTCCAGGACCGTGCGCGACCTGGTCGTCGGCTCGGGCACGGGCTTCGAGGACCGCGGCAGCGTCGAGCTGCGCGGCGTGCCCGGCACCTGGCAACTTTTGGCGGTCGATCGCCACGGCCCGCGGGCGGGATCGCCTGAGGCGGAACTGGTGTCAATGCCCACTCCTGGCCGTCGGACTGCGATGCGCCGCTCGGACCGCGCCGTAGAGGTGATGGCCAGGCGCGCACCGTGGATTCTGCGCGGGATTGCTCGCCTCGCCCCAGCCACCGGTCGCAGATGAACAGCCGGGGTCAGCGCGCTTGGAGGTGACTGAGTCCTCGACATCGTTCAACAGGTGAGTCGCATTCAGTAACACCGATGCCGATCCCGGGCCGCGACGAATTCCCCAACCACTACGTCGGCGACCTCGTACCCACCGAGCGTGGACCCGACGGTCCTGACGGTCCTGACGGTCCTGTGGAGAGCTGATCCGTCCCTCCTGACGGCCGTGGCACAGTGCCAGGATGGCGCAGCCCACGCCGTCGCTGTATGCGCTGGATCCGGCGCTGCCGGTGCTGCTCCGGCCCGACGGCGCCGTGCAGCTCGGGTGGAGTCCGCGCCGCGCCGTGCTGATCCAGCCGCCGCGCGGTGTGACCGCCGCCGGGCTGGCCAACCTGCTCAAGGCCATGCATTCGCCGGTATCGATCAGCGAGCTGCAACGCCATTCCGACTTGAGCGCCGGTGAGCTGGACGATCTGCT
>NZ_JBAUZA010000537.1:0-5774 GCF_049585075.1 Mycobacterium sp. | reverse complement strand
CATCAAGGCATTCGAACAAACCTGCCCCGGTCAGTCGGTGAACTACACGGCCAATGGTTCGGGTGCCGGGATCGGCGAATTCGTCGGCAATCAAACCGATTTCGGTGGCTCAGACTCCCCGCTGAACCGAGGCGAATATGCCAAGGCGGAGCAGCGGTGCGGCTCACCGGTATGGAATCTGCCGGTGGTATTTGGCCCGATTGCCGTCGCCTACAACGTCAACGGCCTGACTTCGTTGAACCTCAACGGTCCGGTTACCGCCCAGATTTTCAATGGCCAGATCACCATGTGGAACGATGCGGCGATCGGGCTGCTGAATTTAGGCGTCAAGCTGCCCGCTGAGCCGATTCGCGTGGTATTCCGTAGCGACGAGTCCGGAACGACGGACAATTTCCAGAAGTATCTCGACACTGCTTCTGCTGGGACGTGGGGTTTTCCCGCCGGAAAGAAGTTCACCGGCGGCGTGGGCGAGGGCGCGCGGGGCAACGACGGTGCCGCCGCGGCCGTCAAAAACACCGAAGGGTCGATCACCTACATCGAATGGTCGTTCGCCGAGGCGCAACACCTGAACACAGCCAAGGTGATTACGCCGGCCGGCCCGGAGCCGGTTGCGATCAGCCCGGAGTCGGTGGGGAAGACGATTTCTTCTGCCTGGTTCATGCGAAAGGGCAACGACCTTGCCTTAGACACGATCTCGTTCTACCGGCCAAACCAGCCCGGTTCTTATCCGATCGTGCTCGCGACGTATGAGATTGTGTGTTCGAAATACCACGACTCGCAGGTCGGTGTGGCGGTGAAGGCTTTCCTGCAAAGCGCGCTCGGTGCCGGCCAGAATGATTTGGTGAACGGCGGGTATGTCCCTATTCCGGCCGAGTTCAAGTCACGGTTGTCGACCGCGATCAACGCCATATCGTGATCCCGCGAATCTGAAAGTTCCAGGGCTCTTTTCACCCCCGTCAACCTGAAGTTCCGAAAGTTTTCCCACGATGGCCAATGTTTGGAGCCATGGAGTTCACGACATTGCCTCCCGAGGTCACGTCTGCGCTGATTCATGCGGGACCCGGTGCCGAATCGCTGATCGAGGCTTCCGGGGCGTGGCAACAGCTCGGCACCAATTTGGAAGACTCCGCTGAGAACTGCGTCGCCGCGTTGTCCTCCCTGAACCAGGCGTGGCATGGTCCGTCCGCAGCGGCGATGACCCAGGCAGTCGAGCCCTACCTGAGCTGGCTGCAAACCACCGCCCAGCAGTGTCAGCAGACCGCCGCTTCGGCGATGGCGGCCGCAGCGGCTTTCAACTCGGTCCGCGGGGCGGTCGTTCCCACCGCACAAGTCGCCGCCAACAGGATGCAGCTGGTGCAGTTGTTGGCCACCGATCGGTTCGGCAGCAATCTTCCGGCCATCGCCGAAACAGAAGCCCAGTACCAGACCATGTGGGCGAACAACTCGGCGGCGATGGGGCGCTATCAAGCCGCCTCGGCGCAAGCCAGCACGCTGCCTCAGTTTTCGTCTCCGAGCTCGGTAATTAATCCGACGGGGGTGGCCGCGCAAGCCAGTGCGTTACCCGCCGCCACCACATCCGCGGCGGCCGCGACGACAGCGGACGCCACCACATTCGACCCGAGTACCGGTTGGAGTGGGCTGGCGAACACTTATGCCAACCAGTTCATCTCGTCTGGATTTCCGATCAACCTGCTCAGCTATCTGGCGCAGAGCCAATCGGCCCAGGCCCTGCAGGGTGTCAACAGCCAGATTGGCCAGGGTGTATCCGAGGGCGAGTCGGCGCTGGGCGGGGGGGCGGCGGGTGCGTTAGGTGGGTTAGGTGCCGGAGGATTTGCAGGCCTGGGTCCGGGTGCGTTAGGTGCAGCCGGCCTTGGCGAAGCGTCCACGACGGCGGCGACCGGTGTTGGAGTGTCGATCGGCAGGTTGACCGCGCCACCCGCCGTCGTCGGACTGTTGCCGAGTTCGCAAGTGCCGGTGCAACTTGCATCGGCCGCAACGCCACTTGGCGCAGGTGAATCCGGGCTGCCGATGCTGCCGCCGATCATGCCTCCGCCGATTTCGCCGGCAGGCAGCGGGTGGCGCAAACGCAAGCAGCAGAAATATGAAGATATTGCGATTGGCGCCGAACTCAAGGGCACGGTGATGCGCCCACCCCCGTCGGCGGGATAACCGATTGCCTTAGTTGTCGGCGCGGCGTGGCGAAGTGCCATGCAAGGAGCCGAGGCCGTTCTGAATACCTTGGTCCATCGGGGTTGTGGCAGGAGCCTTGCCATCAGCGACCGTGGCCGGTGGCTTGCAGCTGCATCCGAGAGTGCCGAACGGGCTGGGGTCGGCGCTGACCGGTGTTGCGATCCCCGCGGCTGCGCAGTACGCGATCACGGTGCCGGACAATGCTTTCCTGATCACCAAAGCGTCAGGATCCTTCGTGCCGCGGACAGAACGCAGCGATGCTGACGCCGACGAAAAACCCTGCGTGGTAGCCGTCCAAACTACTCTGTTGCATCACGTCATTCGCGACGTCGCTGGGGGCCCTACCGCCATCGAGTTCATCGCAGACCTCGTGGGCGGCAACGATCGCGGCTTGCGCGGACGCGAAGGTAATGCCCTTCGAGTTCAACGCATTCACGAAATTGGCGTCGACGGCGTCAGCATGTGCGGTCGGAGCCGCGGCCCCGACGAGGCGAAGCAGCGCGACCAACACGACAAGGCCGGCCAATAGCGATCGCGCACGACGAAGCGAGCACACTTCGGTGGTCGTCATCCTGAACCTCTCCGCTAAGCAGAAGCGCGAGTGTTGGGAACGGCAAGTCAGCCGCTGACAGAGCGATCATCGCATGCGACGACCAGGCTGGTGGAGCCCGCGCGATCGTTAACCGAACGGCCATGCCCTGGGCGCTGGCCGGGCACCGCCACGTCACCCGCTCGTCAGTCTCGTCGTCGCTGGTGAACCCGCGTTTGCCAAGGAACTGCACCGATCCAGTTACTTGACACGTGATTAAGAACTACTTGACATGTGACAAAGAGCACTCTAGGTTGCGGGGTTAGCTGAGAAATTCTCAGGTGACTTTCAGTTGGGAAGTAGGTTGTCATGTCTACTCGATCCGGAGGGCGGCATCGTCGGCAAAGCCGCTCCCACACGCTTGGATTCGGTGACTTTGATGGTTGCGCCCGTGTACTGCCAGTACGAGAGCAGCAACGCATAGCGATGAGGGTCAGCGCGGTGGCCGCAGGCGCGGTCGTCGCTGGCGGCGCGCTCTTAGGCGCCGCTCAGTTAGGCGGGCTCAATCCCGGTGAAGCTTTCCAGCCTGTGCAGCAGCGAGACGTCGCGCTGGCGGCCTCTCCGACGTTCGAGGAAAGCGTGCAGGCCCTGTTGAATGCCCTCAATATCGGCACTATGGGCCAGTTGCTGGGCACGCTTGGGACCGACCACGAACTGGTTCCTCCTGCGCCCCTCGACACCGCGTCGGCACTAAGCGCTCTGCTGGCAGACCTCAACCCGAACGACACGACTTTGGGCGCCGCCATCCCCGCCCTCGGCAGTCAGGTGGGCGAGCTGCTGAACACCATTTTTATCGGTAGCACCCCGATCGGCAGTTTGCCGATCGACACACTTGCCGGAGACCTGCTGGGTGAGTCCGCTACGAGCGCGACGATACAAAACTTGTTCGATACTTTGGGCCTCGGCAGCTACGCAGGTCTTGTGGATGTGATCAAGAACTTCAACGGCACGTTGCTCGATCCAAACCTGAACCCTAGCGACTCGTTGAGCGACTTGCTGAGCTCGCTTCTGAACACCAACACCAGCACGGAGCTGCTGGGAAGCCTTCCGATAACCGTCGGCAACGTCACGACAACGCTAGGCGACGCGGATCTGAATCAGCTGCTCGGCATAACGTCAGCGCAACTCGCCGAGCCCTGGGATACGTTCGTGGACAACCTATCCACTAGCGGAATCCTCAGTCCCAACCCGACAATCCTGGGCGACGACACACTGGGCGAACTGCTGACCTCGCTGCTGCCCCACGGCAGCGCGCTCGCGCCGGTGGTTGACGGCACGGAGGTGGCCGCCTTCCTTGACGCCCTGGGTCTTTTCGGACCTCTCGGCTGAAGCCAGCGCAGCAAAGGTCGTGTTGTGACCTTGCGCCGAGGGGTCAGTTATGGCATCGATTTGACGCGAGGGTGTGTCATAACTGGCCTCTGGGGGGCATTCAACGTTGGCAGGCTGGACACCAGTAGGCGACCCTGTTGCCGGTGTCGTCCTTTTCGATCGCGGTGCCGCAGCGACGGCACTCCTGCCCGGCGCGTCCGTACACCCAGAGCTGACGGCCCGATCGGGTGTCGCCGGTAGTGCAACGGTCCCATCGTGATCGGTTGGCCCACAGCATTTCTCGTGCGCGCCTGACCAGCCGCTGCGGGTCGGGTAGCGAGCCGACCGCAGCGGTGGGCAGCCGTCCGCTGATGTAACACAGTTCGTTGCAATAGACATTGCCGATCCCAGCCATAACGCGCTGGTCCAGCAGCGCCTCGGCGATCGGGCGATCTGGCTGTGCTGTCAGGTTGGCCGCGGCGACCTGTGGATCCCAGTCGGTGCCCAGCAAGTCCGGCCCCAAATGCGCTACCGCGTCCTCGTCGTGTTGCCGGTCGAGGATCTCCAGTACGCCGAGGTCAATCCCAATTGCACGGATTCCACTTGCTTCCAAGATGATTCGTGTCGAAGCGGAGTGCCCGACTCTCCCCCGCAAGCGGGAGGTACCCCCACCTCGGGGCGATTCCGCCCCGTATCGTCGTCGGGCGTGATCGGGCGGTCGCGTGCTCAGCCGCCAGCTGCCGTCCATCTTCAGATGCGAGTGGATACTGGCCGGCCCGACGCGGATGAACAGATGCTTGCCACGGCTGAGCACCTCGTCGACCACCTCACCAGTCAGGTCGACGGTGGCAAATCGCGGTACCCGCACATCGCATCGGGTCAGTGTGCGACCGACGAGTGCCTTCCGCAGTGTTTCTGCGGTGTGAAAGACGGTGTCCCCCTCGGGCATACGCTATCGCAGCCGAAGCCCGCGTGGGGTCCGGGCGAACCCGGCGTCGGACAGCGCATCAACGGCCGGCTCGGACACGTTAGGTCCCAGCACCGGCAGGCCGTTGATCCGTTCAACCAGAATCGAACTGACCCGCCCGGCCGTGACCAGCTCGGCCAACGCCGCGCCGGCGGCGCGGTTGACCTCGGGATCGTCGCTGAAGGTCAACAGCGAGCGGCCGCCGCGCTCGACAAACCAAACCAGTTCGCCGTCGATCAGCACCACCAGGGCTCCGGCTTTGCGGCCCGGCCGGGCGCCGCTGTCTTCCTCCGGGGCGCGGGACGGCCAGGGCAGCGCGGCGCCGTACGGGTTGGCCGGGTCGGCGGCAGCCAATACGACGGCTCGGTACTCGGGTCTTTCCGGGTCGATGCCGTCGAGGTAGCCGCGCAGCCGGTCGACTGTTGACGCCACCGCGAACTGGGCGCCGCCCAGCGACTCGACGAAGTAGCCACGTTGGCATCGGCCGGCTTCCTCGAACGTGGTCAGCACCTTGTAGAGCATCGCGAATCCGCCCGGCACTGCTTCGGCCGCCACCGCGCCTCTGGTCAGCACGCCGTGGCGGTTCAGCAGCAGTTCGGCCTGGTGGTGTGCCCGCACCGTCGAATCCGGTTCGGGCACAGGCAATGCCGACCAGCGGCCCGCGACGGTCGGGTCGGTGGCGCGGGACTGGGCGTGCGCGACGCTGTAGCGGCTCAGTCG
>NZ_JBAUZA010000536.1:0-1580 GCF_049585075.1 Mycobacterium sp. | reverse complement strand
GTGCTGGCCGATACCGAGACTCCGCTGTCCGCCTACCGCAAGCTGGCCGCCAACCGGCCGGGCACCTTTCTGCTGGAGTCAGCCGAAAACGGCAGGTCCTGGTCCCGGTGGTCCTTCATCGGCGCAGGCGCGCCGTCGGCGCTGACCGTGCGTGACGGCGAGGCGGTATGGCTCGGCGCAGCGCCCCAGGATGCTCCTACCGGTGGCGACCCGCTGCAAGCCCTGCGCGCCACGTGCGAGTTGCTGGCCACCCCTGCATTGCCAGGATTACCGCCGCTGTCGAGCGGCATGGTCGGCTTCTTCGCCTATGACCTGGTGCGACGGCTGGAGCGGCTGCCTGAGTTGGCCGTCGACGACCTCAACTTGCCGGACATGCTGCTGCTCCTGGCCACCGATGTGGCGGCCGTCGATCACCACGAGGGCACCATCACGCTGATCGCCAACGCGGTGAACTGGAACGGCACCGACGAACGGGTCGACGAGGCTTACGACGACGCGATCGCCCGGTTGGACGTGATGACCGCCGCGCTGGGTCAGCCGCTGCCTTCCACGGTCGGTACGTTCACCCGACCTGAGCCGCGGTACCGCGTGCAGCGCACCGTCGAGGAATACGGGAAGATCGTCGACTACCTCGTCGAGCAGATCGCGGCCGGCGAAGCGTTTCAGGTTGTGCCGTCGCAGCGCTTCGAAATGGACACCGGTGTCGATCCGATCGACGTCTACCGGATGCTGCGGGTAACCAATCCAAGTCCATACATGTATCTGCTGCATGTACCGAATAGCGTTGGCGGAACGGATTTTTCGATTGTCGGCTCCAGCCCGGAGGCGCTGGTCACTGTCAACGACGGGCGGGCGACGACGCACCCGATTGCTGGAACCCGGTGGCGGGGTCATACCGATGAAGAGGACCAGTTGCTGGAAAAGGAGTTGCTGGCCGACGAGAAGGAACTCGCCGAGCACCTGATGCTCGTCGACTTGGGCCGCAACGACCTGGGCCGGGTGTGCGTGCCGGGCACAGTTCGCGTCGAGGACTACAGCCACATCGAGCGCTACAGCCACGTCATGCACCTGGTGTCCACGGTGACCGGGATGCTCGCCGACGGGCACACCGCGCTGGACGCCGTCACTGCATGCTTCCCGGCCGGAACGCTGTCCGGCGCCCCCAAAGTGCGCGCCATGGAACTCATCGAAGAGGTGGAAAAGACCCGGCGCGGCCTCTACGGCGGCGTCATCGGCTACCTCGACTTTGCCGGCAACGCCGACTTTGCCATCGCGATCCGCACTGCCCTGATGCGCGACGGCACCGCCTACGTTCAAGCCGGTGGCGGCGTGGTGGCCGACTCCAACGGGCCCTACGAGCACACCGAGGCGACCAATAAGGCGCGGGCGGTGCTCAACGCGATCGCCGCGGCGCAGACCCTGACCGCCGCGGCTGACCAGGATGGCTGATGCCGCGCCCGACCGCCCGGGTCGGCGGACCATCCGGATAGCCCAGGCCCTGTTGGTGCTCGCGGCCGCGGGATTGTGGGCGGCATCCCGGCTGACCTGGGTCGACCTGCGGACATTCGACGGCCTGGGCC
>NZ_JBAUZA010000535.1:0-13449 GCF_049585075.1 Mycobacterium sp. | reverse complement strand
CCGCGACCCGATACCCGCCCGCCGGTGTGCGAAGCTTCGGGCCGCTGCGAGCCAGCCTCGGCCACGACACCGCCGTGCTCGAAGCGCGGGTCAGCGTGTTTGCGATGATCGAAACTGCAGCGGCGCTCGCCGATGTCAGTGAAATATGCGCGGTGCCCGGGCTTTCCGGAATCTACGTGGGGCCCGCCGATCTGGCGATCTCGATGGGCGTCGAGGTCACCAAGGCGACCGCTCACCCGGCTGTGCGCGATGCGATTGCCGACATCCGCCGTGTCGCGGCAGCAGCAGGGCTAGTGGCCGGCATTCATGCCGGCGACGGCAAAGTCGGTCAAGCCATGGCACAACTGGGTTTTCAGATGATCACGCTCTCCTCGGAATCCCAGGCATTGCGACGCGGTGCCGCGGCAGCCCTCACGGAAGCGACCGGCCAGTGACTCAACGGGTTGCCCTGATAACCGGAGCCGCCCGCGGCCAGGGCTGGGCCATCACGCAACGGCTCCGCGCCGACGGGTTCTTCGTCGCGGCGTGCGACATCATTGCCGCGGAGCTCATTGACGCGGTCGACGGCCTCGGTGATGACGGGGTGATTGCGGTACCGCTCGATGTGACGTCGCCGTCGGAGTGGCGGCAGGCCGTCGCGATCACCGTCGAGAAGTTCGGATCGCTGACCACCCTGGTCAACAACGCCGGCGTGCTGCACCGCGCGTCGATTGCCGACGAGTCGGTCGAAGGATTCGAGAAGGCCTGGCGGGTCAATTGTCTGGGCGCCTTTCTGGGTATCCGTGCCGCGCTCGACCAACTGCGTGGCGCCGAAGGTGCGGCGATCGTCAACACCTGCAGCACCAGCGCCATCCGCCCGTTCCCGAAAAACACCGCCTACGGATCGTCAAAATGGGCGCTGCGCGGCCTGACCCAGGCCGTCGCGGCTGAACTCGCGCCGGCGGGCATTCGCGTCAACGCTGTATTCCCCGGACCAATCGCGACGCCGATGCTTGACACCGAGACCCAGGCCCGGCTGGTGGCGACATCGGTATCGGGTCGGATCGGCCAGCCCTCCGAGGTAGCCGATGCGGTCGCCTTCCTGGTTTCCGACCAGGCGTCGTTCATCTCCGGGTCCGAACTCGTCATCGACGGTGGCCAGTGCCTGAAAATTCAATGACGAGACTGTCAGTCGGCATCATCGGTGCCGGCCCCGGCGGCATCGCGTTGGGAATCCTATTGGCACGAGCAGGCTTTCGCGACTTCACCATATTCGACCGGGAAGACGGAGTCGGTGGGACGTGGCGAATCAACACCTATCCCGGGCTGGCCTGCGACGTCAAGTCGCATCTGTACTCCTACTCGTTTGACCTGAACCCGCACTGGTCGCGGGTGTGGTCACCGCAGCCGGAGATTCTGGAGTACTTCGAGCGCTGCGTCGAAGAGCAAGGGCTGCAACCACATCTGCGGCTCGGCACCGAAATCCGCTCCGCGCGATGGGATGAGCGTGCACAGCGGTGGCAGCTGACGACCGCTGCGGGTGAACACCACGATTTCAATGTGGTGGTCTCTGCCGTCGGGCTGTTCACCCAGCCGGTGTTGCCCGACCTGGTCGAACAGGAACCGTTCACGGGCACGGTGATGCACTCGTCGCGGTGGGATCATTCGGTCGACCTCGCCGGTGCGCGGGTCGCGGTGTTGGGAACCGGATCGACGGCCTCGCAGCTGGTGCCCGAGCTGGCGAAGGTCGCTGGCCAGGTGTACTCGGTGCAGCGGTCGCCGACGTGGATACTGCCCAAACCGGATCGGCCCTACAGCCGACGGGAGCGCTGGCTATTCGCGCATGTTCCGTTCGCGAAAAAGTTCTATCGGACCCGGCTATGGCTGCGCAGCGAGGCGAATATCTCGGTGATCGAGCACGCTAGCGAGAAGACCCAAGAGTTCACCGCGACAGCCCTACGCCTGCTGGAGAATTCGGTTTCCGATGAGCAACTGCGCCGCAAACTGACGCCGGAGCACCCAATGGGGTGTAAGCGCTTGGTGTTTTCCTCGGAGTATCTGACCGCGTTGACGCAGCCGCACGTCGAGGTGCTGACCAGCCCCGCGCGGTATATGCGAGCCCGATCGCTGGTGATGCAAGACGGAACTGAGCGCGACGTCGACGTGGTGGTGTGTGCAACCGGTTACGCCGCAGCCGACTACCTTGGCGAGATCGAGGTGACCGGCGAGGGTGCGGCCACGTTACGCGATGTGTGGCGGGACGGGGCACATGCATATCTGGGCATGGCTGTGCCCGGGTTTCCGAACTTCTTCATGCTGTATGGGCCCAACACCAACGTCGGCTCCAACAGCGTGATCTTCATCCTCGAAGCGCAGGCGCGCTATATCGTTCGAGCGCTGCGATATCTTAGGCGCAAAGGCAAGCCGTATGTGGCGGTGCGCCCGTCGGCGATGGCGGACTTCCTCGCCAAGATCGACCAGTGGATGCAGGGCACCGTGTGGACGACCCAGTGCAGCAACTACTTTCGCGCTGCCAACGGGCGGGTAGTGACGCAATGGCCGCGCAGCGCACGGGCCTTCTGGGGGATGACCCGCCGATTCAACCCAGCTGACTTCACGTTTGCGCCGGCATCGGTAGACCAACCGGCGGCGCAGCCGGCCCGGCGCGGCTGATGAACGAGCGCCTCGATCCCGTGCTGCGCGCCGTCGCGACGACGCGCACCGGCCTGACTGACTTGCCAACGATCGGTTTGGTCCGCGAGTCACTCGATCAGCGTCGTCGGGACGCCGTCGCCGACACTGACACCGCAGGCGTTTCGATTCACGAGCAGGTCGTGCCCGCCGAATCCCATCCGGTGCGGGTGCGCATCTACCGCGGTGGGCCGGCGCCCTCGCCAATTGTGATCTATTGCCATGCAGGTGCATTCGTGCTGGGGAACCTGGATACCGATCACCGTCAATGTGTCGAACTAGCCCGCCGCGGACGCTGCTCGGTGGTGTCACTGGATTACCGGCTGGCGCCGGAGCACCCGTACCCGGCGGCGCTCGAGGACGCGATCAACGTCCTGACGTGGTTGCGGTGCAACGCCGGGGAACTGGACGTCGACGCGTCCCGCATCGCGGTCGCCGGCAGCAGCGCCGGTGGCGCGCTGGCGGCATGTCTGGCGCACCGTTGCGCAGACGGATCGTTGCCTCCGATCGTCTTTCAGCTGCTGCATCAGCCCGTGCTCGACGACCGGGCCACCCGATCGAAGGCCGAGTTCACCGCGACACCGGCGTTCGACGGCCCCGGCTGCGAGCAGATGTGGCGGCACTATCTTGGGTCGACAGCGCCGTCGTCGGATGCGGTGCCTGCCCGGCGCAGCCAATTATCTAGTCTGGCACCGGCATTCATCACCTGCGCGGAGATCGATCCGCTTCGCGACGAGGCGCTCGACTATGCCCAGCGGCTGCTGGGAGCTGGGATCGCCACCGAACTGCACGTCTTTCCCGGCACCTGCCATGGCTTTGACTCGCTGCTGCCCGACTGGGAGGTCGCCGAGCAGCTGTTCACCCTGCAGGGTCGGGCGCTGCGACGCGCCTTCGACGGGCGTTAAGCCGCGTCAAAGCTGATCAACTGGCGCAGGGCGGTTCCGTCGGCCAGGTGATCCATCGCCGCGTTGATGTCATCGAGCCCGACCGTGGAGGACACCAGCGACTCCACCGGTAGCCGGCCGGCCCGCCACAGCTCGACGAACCGCGGAATGTCGCGTGCGGGTACCGCGGATCCGAGGTAGCTGCCGATCAGCGAGCGACCCTCCGCCACAAAGCCTAACGGCGACAAGCTGATCCGGGCATCCGGCCGCGGCAGCCCGACAGTGATGGTCCGGCCCCCAGGAGCCGTCAGGTCGATCGCGGTCTGCAGCGCGGCCGGGTGACCCACCGCCTCGATGACGATGGGCGCTTTGACACCATCGTCGATGGCCGCCTGCGGCGTATAGACCTCGTGCGCGCCGAAACGCGAAGCAGTCGCTAGCTTTTCGGCTAGCTGGTCGACCGCGACCACGCGAACATCCGAGTGGGCCAACGCGGTCAGCACCGCCGCCATGCCGATACCGCCGATACCGACGACGGCCACCGTCTGACCGGGTTGTGGCTTGCCGACATTGAGCACAGCGCCGCCGCCGGTGAGCACCGCGCATCCCAGTAGCGCCGCGACGGGCGGCGGAACATCGTCTGGCAGCGGGACGACACTGTCGCGGTGCACGACAGCGTGCGTGGCGAAGCCGGACACCCCCAAGTGGTGGTAGACGCCGACGCCGCCGCGGCTTAGGCGCATTCCACCGCCCAGCAAGGTTCCGGCGTTGTTCGCGGCGCTGCCCGGTTCACACGGCGTCAGCCCATCGGTGGCGCACGCCGCGCAGTGCCCACACCGCGGTAGGAACGTCATCACGACGCGCTGGCCTTCGGTCAGGTCGGTGACGCCGTCGCCAACCTGCTCGACGATGCCGGCCGCCTCATGGCCAAGCAGCATCGGCGTCGGCCGCACCCGGTTGCCGTCAACCACCGACAAGTCGGAGTGGCACACGCCGGCAGCCTCGATGCGCACCTGCAGTTCCCCGGGGCCCGGTGGCGCCAGCTCGATCTCAGTGACACTGATGGGTTTGGAATCGGCATACGGCCGGGGCGATCCGATGCGCTCCAGCACGGCGCCCCGGATTTTCAGCATGGTCGAATACAACCATGACTCCGTTTTCTGCGGGTCCGCCCGACTCGGACACGCTTACCAGCCGTGACTTTCCGGTGCTCTGGCCGGTGCTCACCCGTTGGGCCGACAACGACATGTTCGGGCACCTCAACAACGCGGTCTACTACCAGCTTTTCGACACGGCGATCAACGGTTGGATCAATACGAACGTCGCAATCGATCCGGTCACCATCGCGGCGCAAGGCATCGTCGCCGAATCGGGTTGCCGCTACTTCTCCGAACTGCACTTTCCGCAGCGGCTTGTCGTCGGCGTGGCAGTCACGAGGTTGGGTCGCAGCAGCGTCACCTATCGGCTCGGCATCTTCCAGGTGGCGGAAGAACACGAGGAGGAACAGCAGAAGATCGCCGCGCTGGGGCACTGGGTGCACGTCTACATCGACCGCACCAACCGCCGACCGGTGCCGATCCCGGACGCCATCCGCGAGCTGCTGTCCACGGCCAGCGTGAGCTAGCCCGTCGTTATGCTCGGCCAATGCCGTTTGTGAGCAAGACCGTCGAGGTCGCCGCCGA
Organism: Mycobacterium sp.; assembly: GCF_049585075.1. Classification (GTDB taxonomy): domain Bacteria; phylum Actinomycetota; class Actinomycetes; order Mycobacteriales; family Mycobacteriaceae; genus Mycobacterium. The sequence goes on along the minus strand of NZ_JBAUZA010000535.1, from coordinate 8,213 downwards.
CGCGGCCAAGATCCTGGCCATCGTCGCCGACTTCGAGTCCTACCCGCAGTGGAACCAAGAGATAAAAGGGCTCTGGGTGCTGGCCCGTTACGACGACGGACGCGCCAGCCAGTTGCGCCTTGATGCTGCTTATGAAGGCATCGAAGACACCTTGATCCAGGCGGTCTATTACCCGGGCCCGAATCAAATTCAGACCGTGATGCAGCAGGGCAATCTGTTCAAGAAGCAGGACCAGCTGTTCAGCGTCGTGGAGATGGGTGCGACGTCGCTGCTGACGGTGGATATGGATGTCGAGCCCACGATGCCGGTGCCCGCACCGATGGTTAAAAAGCTGGCGGACAACGTCTTGGACTACCTCGCTGAAAACCTGAAGCGGCGCGCCGAAGAATTGGCCTAACCCCAGATACCGCTGTGGTGGAGCGTTTCGGTGAGCCGCCGCGCGCCGTCGGTGAACTGCCAGTGGGTGTGCTCGACGACCGCGGCGGTGTCGCGGCGGCGCAGCGCGGCGACCAACTGGCGGTGGTTGTCGACCGCGGCCACACCCCAGTCCGGATCGGCGGCGTAGATCATCAACGGCATGTAGCGGGCGACATGCAGCAGGAACCAGGCCAACTTGATTCGACCGGTGGCGTGATTGAAGGCTCGGTGAAATGCGAACTCGGTGGCCGCGATCGTCTCGGTGTCCGCGGCGGCGACGGCCGCGGCCAGCGCCTCGGTGATGCGCTCCAGATCCTCGATCTCGGGGTCGGTGATCTGCTCGGCCGCGGTGGCGGCAAGTTCCTTGGCGATCGTCGCCTGCAGCCAGAAGATGTCGTCGATGTCCTGGCGGGTCAGCGGCAGCACGACGTGTCCGCGGTGCGGCTCGAGTTGCACCATGCCCTCGCCGCGCAATTTCAGCAAAGCCTCGCGCACTGGCGTGACGCTGACGCCGAGTTTCGCCGCAGTATCGTCGAGCCGGATGAACGTCCCTGGTCGCAGCGCGCCGGACATGATCGCGGCCCGCAGGTGGCCGGCCACCTCGTCGGACAGCTGAGCGCGGCGAAGTGGAAGCCGCATCTGCCGTTGCGCGGACAGCTGCGCAGTGACGGGCGCGCGCAGGGAAGTCATCGGGGTTGTCTTCGCGCCGCCAAGATCATAGTGTGATCCAGACAACACCACATTTTATCAAATATCAACTCGAGGACGAGTTAAGCGAGCAGAGGGGAATCGACTAGTTGACCGCGGAGTTGACTGGCCAGCAGGCCTACCAGACTCGTACCGACGCCGACAGCACCGAGCAGCCGTATCTGTCGCGACGGCAAAATTGGGTCAATCAACTCGAACGGCACGCATTGATGCAGCCGGGCGCTCCCGCATTGCGATTTCTGGGCAACACCGTCACCTGGTCGGAGCTTCGCCGGCGGGTGGCTGCGCTGGCCGGCAGCCTGAGCCGCCGAGGGGTTGGCTTTGGCGACCGGGTGATGATCTTGATGCTGAACCGGACCGAGTTCGTCGAGTCGGTGCTGGCGGCCAACATGATCGGCGCTATCGCTGTTCCGGTTAACTTTCGGCTGACACCGGCCGAGATCGCCTTCCTGGTCGACGACTGCGAGGCGCGGGTCATGATCACCGAATCCGTCCTGGCCCCGGTGGGCAACGGCGTCCGCAACATCACCTCGGTGCTCAACACAGTCGTGGTCGCCGGCGACACGGCCGAGGAGGGTGTACTCGGCTACGAGGATCTGGTGAACGAGCCCGGCGACCCGGCCGAACCGGTGGACATCCCCAACGACTCGCCGGCGTTGATCATGTACACCTCGGGCACCACCGGCCGGCCTAAGGGCGCCGTGCTGACCCACACCAACCTGACCGGGCAGACGATGACAGGCCTCTATACCCACGGCGTCGACGTCAACGACGTCGGCTTCATCGGTGTCCCGTTTTTCCACATCGCCGGCGTCGGCAACATGTTGACCGGGATGCTGCTCGGGATTCCCACCGTGATTCATCCGCTGGGCGCATTTGACCCCGGTGACCTGCTCGACGTGCTGGCCGCCGAGAAGGTCACCGGGATCTTCCTGGTCCCCGCACAATGGCAGGCGGTATGCAATGCGCAGCAGGCGAATCCGCGCGACGTGAAATTACGGGTGATGTCGTGGGGCGCCGCACCGGCATCCGACACATTGCTACGACAAATGTCGGAAACCTTTCCCGGGACGCAGATTTTGGCCGCGTTCGGCCAGACGGAGATGTCGCCGGTCACCTGCATGCTGCTCGGCGAAGACGCGATCAGAAAGCGCGGTTCAGTGGGCAAGGTGATCCCGACCGTGGCAGCCCGCGTGGTCGACGAGAATATGAACGACGTGCCTGTCGGCGAGGTCGGTGAAATCGTCTATCGTGCACCCACATTGATGAGCGGCTATTGGAACAACCCGGAGGCGACCGCGGAAGCGTTTGCGGGGGGTTGGTTCCATTCCGGCGATCTTGTTCGGATGGACGAGGACGGTTACGTCTGGGTGGTCGATCGCAAGAAGGACATGATCATCTCCGGCGGGGAGAACATCTACTGCGCGGAGGTGGAGAACGTCCTCGCCAGCCATCCCGAGATCGTCGAAGTCGCGGTCATCGGTCGGCCACACCAGAAGTGGGGCGAGGTGCCGATCGCGGTTGCCGCCGTCGTCGCGGGCGACCCGCCAAAAAGCTTGAGCCTTGAGGATCTCGACGAGTTTCTCAACGAGCGATTAGCTCGCTACAAACACCCCAAGGGTCTGGAGATCGTTGACGCGCTACCGCGCAACCCCGCGGGGAAGGTTTTGAAGACCGAATTGCGGGCGCGCTACGGTGCCTCCCATGCCCCTCAAAGCACTTACGCGTCAACGGATCCAATGAAGGACAGCCGAACCTGACATAACGCAGAATTCGCAGGTCAAATAGACGAAAGGCTAATAGTGCCGATGCTATGCACGCCGGGTGAGCCATCGGGTATGGTCCTGTGGTCTGCCTTACTACCTGCGAGTAGGGAGACGGTGGTCACACACCTGGGGACGGGGCAAGGAGGAGGCGTGCGACACAATCAGCCGCATCGCCGCGAGGCGCGCGGTTGCTCCGTGGGGGGTTGCCAGTGACGACTACCCAGCCACGGCTCACCGACTACGTTCGCGACCAGCTAGGTCCGCCGATCGTCCTTGTCGGCGGCTTCTTCCGGATGTGCGTACTTACCGGAAAAGCGGTGTTCCGCATGCCATTTCAGTGGCGCGAGTTCATCGAGCAGTGCTGGTTCATCATGCGGGTGGCATTGCTGCCGACCATGGCGGTCTCGGTGCCAATCACCGCGCTTTTCATCTTCACGTTCAACATCCTGCTGATCCAGGTTGGCGCCGCCGACCTCTCGGGCGCCGGTGCCGGGATCGCGGTGATCACCCAGATCGGGCCGATCAACACTGTGCTGGTGATCGCAGGCGCGGCGTCGACGGCCATCTGCGCCGATTTGGGCGCGCGCACCATTCGCGAGGAGATCGACGCGATGGAGGTGCTCGGCATCGACCCGATCCACCGGCTGGTGCTGCCCCGGGTGCTGGCCTGCGCGCTGGTCTCGATGCTGCTCAACGCCTTGGTGAGCATGGTCGGCCTGGTCGGCGGCTTCCTCTTCGGCGTCTACCTGCAGCACGTATCGGCCGGGGGCTATCTGGCTACCCTGACCCAGCTCACCGGGCTACCAGAAGTGGTCATCGCGACGGTCAAGGCATTGGCCTTCGGGCTGATCGCGGGTCTGGTCGGGTGCTACCGCGGGCTGACCGTGCGCGGAGGGTCTAAGGGCCTTGGCACCGCCGTTAACGAGACCGTGGTGCTCTGCGTGGTCGCGCTGTTCGCGGTCAACGTGGTGCTGACCACGATCGGCGTTCGATTCGGAACGGGGCGCTGACATGTCGACAATCGCGGTACTTCGTGGCCGGTTTCCCCGGGCATCCTCCAGTTTGCGTCGCTATGGGGGCGCCGCGAGCCGCCCACTGGACGTGGCCGGAAAGCTGGGCTGGTTCACCGTCATCGGCGTCCGCGACATGCTGTGGGCGATCACCCGGTACCGCAAGGAAATTCTGCGCCTGATCGCCGAGGTCGGCATGGGCACCGGTGCCATGGCGGTTGTCGGCGGCACCGCGGTGATCATCGCCTTCGTGACGATGTCGGCCGGGTCGCTGGTCGCCATCCAGGGACTGGCGTCGTTGGGCCACATCGGGCTCGAGACCCTGCTCGGGTTCCTGTCCGCGTTCATCAACGTGCGCCTCGTTGCCCCGATCGTCACCGGCATCGCGCTGGCGGCTACGGTCGGCGCCGGTGCCACAGCCGAACTGGGCGCCATGCGGATCAGCGAGGAGATCGACGCGCTGGAGGTGATGGGCGTCAAGTCGACGGCCTACCTGGTCTCCACCCGGATGCTGGCCGGGCTGGTCGTGATCATCCCGCTGTACGCGATCGGCCTGATTCTGTCCTTCCTGTCTCCCCAAATCGTCACGACATTCTTGTATGGGCAAACGTCGGGCACCTACGAGCACTACTTCCGCACGTTTTTACGTCCCAACGACGTGTTCTGGTCGTTCGTCGAGGTGATCATCATCGCCGCGGTCGTCATGCTTACGCACTGCTACTACGGGTACAACGCCAGCGGTGGCCCGGTCGGCGTCGGTGAGGCAGTCGGCCGCTCGATGCGTTTCTCGCTGGTCTCCACCCCCGTCGTCATTCTGTTGGCCGAGATGTCGCTCTACGGCGTCGATCCGAACTTCAACTTCACGGTGTAGACGGTCATGACAGCTCCCAGAGGGAAAGAGAACAAGGCGCCGCTGCAGCCTTACCGGGTGGCCGGTGTCATCGTTTTTCTGATCGCAGCGCTCGTGCTGTGGATCGTGTACCTGCAGTACAAAGGGGACTGGCCGGTGGCCCTCGGTGGTACGGCTAAGACCCAACTGACGATGCTGTCTGATCGCGCCGGCTTGGTGATGGACCCCGGCTCGAAGGTCACCTATAACGGCGTGCAGATCGGCCGCGTCGCCAAAATCGACGAGAAGACCCAGCCGGATGGCAGGCCATTCGTGAAGTTCACCTTGGACGTTTATCCCAAGTACCTGCGGCTGATTCCGGCCAATGTGGACGCCAAAATCGTGGCCACCACAGTGTTCGGTGGAAAGTACGTGTCGTTTACTTCGCCGAAAGACCCTTCGCCGCAGCGGATCTCGCCACAAAGCGTGATCGACGCGAGGTCGGTGACGACGGAGATCAACACACTGTTCCAAACGATCACGTCGATCGCCGAGAAGGTGGATCCGGTCAAGGTCAACCTGACGCTGAGCGGCGCCGCCCAGGCCTTGAGTGGGTTGGGCGACAAGTTCGGGCAGTCGATCATCAACGGCAGTGAATCTCTCGATGAGATCAACCCGCGGATGCCGACGATCCGACACGACATTCAGCAATTGGCAACTCTGGGCGACACCTACGCCAACGCGTCGCCTGACTTGTTCGACTTCCTGAACAACGCGGTGACGACGGCGCGCACGATCCACCAGAACGAAAAGGAACTGGATCAGGCGTTGTTGGCGGCGGCCGGCTTCGGCCACACCGGCGCCGACATATTCAACCGCGGCGGACCGTATCTGGCCCGCGGCGCCGCCGATTTGGTGCCGTCGGCTCAGCTGCTCGACACCTACAGCCCCGAGTTGTACTGCTCCATCCGCAACTTGCACGATGGCGAACCGAAGGTCGCCGCATTTGCCGGTGGCTTCAATGGCTATTCGCTGCGGTCCGAGACCGAAATATTCTCCGGGCTGGGGCTGGCTCTGAGCCTGCCAGGGCTGGGCCTCACGATCGCCACACAAGGGCTGCTCGGCCTTGCCGGACTGGTCGGTGGAGCGCCCAATCCCTATGTCTACCCGGAGAACCTGCCACGAATTAACGCTCACGGCGGGCCGGGCGGTGCACCGGGTTGCTGGCAGACCATCACGCGTGATCTCTGGCCCGCGCCCACGCTGGTGATGGACACCGGCAACAGCCTTGCGCCGTATAACCATGTCGATACCGGCTCCCCGTACGCAGCTGAGTACGTCTGGGGCCGCCAAATGGGGGACCAAACGATCAACCCATGAAAATCACCGGTACCCTTGTCAAGCTCGGCATCGTCGGCGTGGTGTTGCTGTTCTTTACTGCGTTGCTCGTCGTGGTGTTCGGACAAATGCGCTTCGACCGGACCAACAGCTATTCCGCGGAGTTCAGCAATGTCAGCGGCCTGCGGGCGGGTCAGTTCGTCCGGGCCTCCGGGGTGGAAATCGGCAAGGTCAAAGACATCAAGCTGATCGACGGCGGCCATCGGGTGCGAGTCCAATTCAACGTCGACCACTCGGTGCCGCTGTACCAGTCAACCACCGCGCAGGTCCGCTATTTCAATCTGATCGGTGACCGCTATGTCGAACTCAAGCGCGGGGAGGGTGAGGGCTCCGATCGCGTGCTACCGCCCGGCGGGTTCATCCCGCTATCGCGGACGCAGCCGGCGCTGGATCTGGACGCGCTGATCGGCGGCTTCAAGCCGCTGTTCCGGGCGCTGGATCCGGAGAAGGTCAACAACATCGCCTCTGCGATCATCACCGTCTTCCAAGGGCAAGGCGGCACGATCAACGACATCCTCGACCAGACCGCACAACTGACCTCCCACATCGCCGAGCGTGACCAGGCGATCGGCGAGGTGGTCAAGAACCTCAACATCGTGCTCGACACCACGGTCAGACACCGAGAGCAATTCGACCAGACCGTCGACAATTTCGAGAAGCTGATCAGCGGACTGGACAAACACGCCGACCCACTGGCGGCCAACACCGCGAACATCAGCAACGCGGCCGGCACGGTTGCTGACCTGCTCGCCGAAAACCGGACGCTGCTGCACAAGACGCTGGGCTATCTCGAGCCCATTCAGCAACCGATCATCGACCAGAAAGACTTGTACGACGATCAGCTCAAGCGGACGCCGATCGGAATGAACATTGTTGGCAACGCCGTCGGCAACTATGGCGACTGGGTCAACTTCTACTTGTGCGACCTCACCCTGAAGACCAACGGACTGCAGGCCGGCGGCCCGATCCGCACGGTGAGGGTCTGGTCGCAGCCGACAGGTAGGTGCACGCCGCAATGAGAACGCTAGAACCTGCCAACCGGATGCGGATCGGCCTGATGGGCCTGGTCGTGACCGTGTTGGTCGTCGGTGTGGGCCAAACCATCACCAGCGTTCCGGTCCTGTTCGCCAAGCCCGCCTACTACGGGCAGTTCACCGACAGCGGCCAGCTGAACAAAGGTGACAAGGTGCGCATCGGCGGCGTGGACGTCGGCGATGTCGAGGCCATCAAGATCGACGGCGACCACGTCGTGATGAAGTTCACCACCGGAAGCAACACCATCGGCCGCGAGAGCCGGCTGGCGATCAAGACCGACACCATCCTGGGTAAAAAAGTTCTCGAGATCGAGCCGCGCGGCACCCAGACGTTGCGGCCCAATGGTGTGCTGCCGCTGGGGCAAAGCACGACGCCGTATCAGATTTACGACGCGTTCTTCGACGTCACCAAAGCCGCCGCCGGCTGGAACATAGACACCGTCAAACAGTCGCTGAATGTGTTGTCGGAGACCATCGATCAGACGTATCCGCATCTGAGCGCAGCGCTCAAGGGGGTGGCTGATTTCTCCGACACCATCGGCAAGCGCGACGAGCAGGTCACGCACCTGCTGGCGCAGGCTAACCAGATCGCCAGCATATTGGGCGATCGAAGCCAACAGATCGACCGGCTTTTCGTCAACTCCAACGACTTGTTGGCGGCGTTCAACCAGCGCAGTCGGGCGATCAGTGCGCTGCTGAGCAACGTGTCGGCTTTTTCGGCCCAGGTGGAAAACCTGATCAACGACAACCCGAACCTGAATCACGTCTTGGAGCAGCTGCGGACCGTCAGCGACCTACTCGACGCCCGCAAGAACGACCTGGCGGAAACGCTCAAGACATTCGGCAAAACCGTCGCGGGTCTGAACGAAACTGTCGCGTCGGGACCGTATTTCAAGGTGCAGCTGACCAACCTGCTGCCGCCCTGGATCCTGCAGCCGTGGGTGGACGCCGCGTTCAAGAAGCGCGGGATCGACCCCGAGGACTTCTGGCGCAGCGCTGGGCTGCCGGCGTTCCGGTTCCCCGACCCCAACGGCACCCGATTCCCCAACGG
>NZ_JBAUZA010000534.1:0-6675 GCF_049585075.1 Mycobacterium sp. | reverse complement strand
CAAGCTGACGATCACGGCGACGCAGATGATGGAATCGATGATCCAGAACCCGGTGCCCACGCGCGCCGAAGTTTCCGACGTCGCCAATGCCGTGCTCGACGGCACCGATGCGGTGATGCTGTCCGGCGAAACCGCCGTCGGTAAGCATCCGTTGGCCGCGGTCCAGACGATGGCGCGGATCATCTGTGCGGTGGAAGAGAATTCGACCGCCGCCCCGCCGCTGACCCACGTCCCGCGGACCAAGCGCGGAGTGATCAGTTACGCCGCCCGCGATATCGGCGAGCGGCTCGACGCCAAGGCTCTGGTTGCGTTCACCCAATCCGGAGACACCGTGCGACGACTCGCACGGCTGCATACCCCGCTGCCGCTGCTGGCGTTCACTCCACTGCCTGAAGTGCGTAGCCAACTCGCCATGACGTGGGGCACCGAGACATTCATCGTCCCCATCATCCAGACCACCGATGGCATGATCCGCCAAGTGGACAAGTCGCTGCTGAATCTCGGCCGCTATAGGCGCGGCGACCTGGTGGTGATTGTTGCCGGGGCGCCTCCGGGCACCGTCGGGTCTACGAACCTGATCCACGTGCATCGGATCGGCGAAGAGGACGTTTAACTGAGCCGGTGAGCCGGGCAACTAGGCCGCCCGGTGACGATGCGCTCCGCGCAGCGGAGGGCTGAGAAGGCGGGCAACTAGGCTAGCCCGGTGTCTGACTTCGACGAGCTGATGTCGGTGCTCGACCTTCATCCCATAGGCGACGACGTCTTTATCGGCTCTCATCCCAGTAAGAACCCGCCTCGGACATTCGGCGGATTGCTGATGGCGCAATCTTTCGTCGCCGGCAGCCGCACGCTGATGCGCGACTTGCCGCCGAACGCACTTTCGGTGCACTTCATCAATGGCGGTGACATCGCCAAAGACATCGAATTTCAGGTGGTGCGGTTGCGCGACGAGCGCCGCTTCGCCAACCGCCGCATCGAGGTCACGCAGGATGGCACCTTGTTGGCGACGGTCATGGTCTCCTACCTGGCCGGTGGCCGCGGCCTTGAACACAACGTCGAAGCGCCCGTGGTCGACGATCCGGACGCATTGCCGTCGATCAAGGAGCTGCTGCGCGGGTATGAGAAAACCGTCCCGCTGTTCGTCAACGCATTGCAACCGATCGAATGGCGCTATACCAACGACCCGTCCTGGGTGATGCGGGATAAAGGCGACCGGCTCGACTACAACCGAGTCTGGGTCAGAGCCGACGGTTTGCTGCCGGATGACCCCGTGCTGCACACCGCGACGATGCTCTATTGCTCGGACACCACCGTGCTGGACTCAATCATCACCACTCACGGGCTCTCGTGGGGGTTCGACCGGATCTTTGCAGCGACCGTCAATCACTCGGTCTGGTTTCATCGCCAGGTCGGCTTCAACGACTGGGTGTTGTATTCCACATCCTCGCCGGTGGCAACCGATTCGCGGGGACTTGGGACCGGCTATTTCTTCGACCGCGCCGGCCGGCCAGTCGCCACCGTGGTGCAAGAAGGCGTGGTCAAGTATTTTCCCAGTTCGCGGCCATAGGTCGGGAAAACAACGCCCAGCAACAATTCGGTTGCAACGCGCACAACGTGACCGCCGTGGGGCCGGTCCCAGGCGTAACGTTGCAGGTTGTTGGGTATTCGAAACGCTAGCGGCGGACCGGCGACGAGCACTCTGACGCGATAGCCCACGTGCCGCCTGATTTTGTTGCCGAGCAACCGGAGGTGGGCGTGCACGAGCCGTCGATCGGCATTGCGCCCGCAGTCCGCGCGCGGGAACGGGTTGTCGTTCACGTCAACTCGCCGGTGGCTCGCTGGGTGGGAGCATTGGCCCTGCTCAGTGCCGCGTGTTGGTTGATGAAGGTGATCGCCCGCGGCCCAATTGACCGGTTGGAATGGTCGCTGACGGTATTGGCCGCAGTGGCATTGATCGCACGCGGCATCTTTCTGGGGCGGCCGGTCACTACCGGGCATGCGACGGTCGCAGTTCTCGTCCTGTTCACCGGGATTGGCGCGCACGTGCTGGCTTTCGATCTGCTCGGTGACCTGCTGATCGCCGGGTCCGGCATGGCGCTGATGTGGCCCACCTCGGCGCGTCGGCATCCCGACGATCTGACTCGGGTGTGGGCCTTGATCAATGCCACCGGAGGCGACCCGCTGGCTCCTTTCGCCATGCAGACCGGTAAGTGCTACCTGTTCACTGCGGACGGGACGGCGGCGCTCGCATATCGGACACGAATCGGCTTCGCGGTGGTCAGCGGGGACCCGGTCGGCGATGAGGCGAAATTCCCGCAACTAGTGGCCGACTTCGCGAAAATGTGCCACACCCACGGCTGGCGAATCGCGGTGCTGGCCTGCAGTGAGCGGCGGCTCCATCTATGGAGCGACCGGAAAGTGCTGGGCCAATCGTTGCGTGCGGTGCCCATCGGCCGGGATGTCGTCGTCGACGTGTGCAACTTCGAAATGGTTGGACGCAAGTTCCGCAACCTGCGTCAGGCCGTCAAGCGCACCCACAACTGCGGCATCACCACCGAGATCGTCGACGAGCAGGGCCTCGACGGTCGGCTATTGGCCGAGCTGACCGACGTGCTACGGCAGTCAGCTCGCGGTGCACACACCGATCGCGGATATTGCATGAACCTGGACGGCGTGCTCGAGGGCCGGTACCCCGGCACCAAGCTGATCATCGCGCGGGACAAATCCGGGCGGGTGCAGGGCTTCCATCGGTACGCCACCGCCGGCAACGGTAGCGACATCACCCTCGACGTACCGTGGCGTCGCCCCGGCGCGCAGAACGGCATCGACGAACGGCTCAGTGTCGACATGATCAATGCGGCCAAAGATGCTGGCGGACAGCGGGTATCGCTAGCTTTCGCGGCCTTTCCGGAGATCTTCGATGAACAACATCGCGGGCGGATGCAAGGCCTGTTTTATTGGCTGATCCACCTGCTCAATCCATTGATCGCGCTTGAGTCGCTGTATCGGTATCTGCGCAAATTCCGGTCACCGGACCAGCGGCGGTATGCGCTGGTGTCGCTGCGGCAGCTTGTGCCGTTGCTCTACGTGATGCTGTCGCTCGAGTTCATGCCGCGTCGCCGGAACATTTAGCGGCCTACGGCACCGGTGTCGGCGTCAGCGTGACGCTCAACTTGTCCTGGACGTTTTGCCGGAATTGATCTGCGCAGTGCTGCTGCTCGACGGGATCTGAACCGGCATTCTGCATGCAGCTGATGTAGTCGCCGCCGCCGGCGTCATTCCAGAGCGTCGCCCAGAGTGCAATGAAGGCCCCGGCGACGATGACCGCTAGGGCACCTAGCACGATGCCGGCGATCGCAATCCCGCCATTGTTGGCTGTGCCGCGCTTGGCGCGTCCGCGCCCGAGGATTCCGATGACAATCGCGACGAGGCCGAGGATGATGCTGACGACGTTGGCGAAGGGCACCGGAGAACCGAGCAACCCGATAAGCGCCAGGACCAGGGCGGCAATGCCGAGCCCATTTTTGGGCTGAGCCGGCGGCGGCGGCCCGTAGTACGGCGGCGGTGGGGGATAGCCGCTGGGGTAGGGCCCGGGCTGAGGAGGATATTGGTACGGCGATGGAGACGGATAGGGCGGCGCCGTTTGCGGTGTGCCCTCGGGGTTTTGGCCTCTGTCCGACGGCCTGTCCGGAGGTTCGGTCATGGCTCGCTTTCTCGATCGGGCGTCATCGACGACTGTTCGCCACAATACTCGCCGGGGCCGATGCGTAGTTCGAGACAGCGAATGTCGTTGGGCAGGTGATGAGTAGCTACCACCACCGTCCGCTTTGCGGCGATGAGGCCGCCGCGTGAATTCAGCAGACTGCGCAAAATGGGTTCGGCGTCAGCGGCATCGAGGTGCTCGGTCGGTTCATCGAGCAGCACGATCCGCGCCGGTGATATGAGTGCCCGGGCGAGCAGCAGGCGCCTGCGTTGCCCGGCGGACAGCGCCTCCGCGCCGCCCGCCAGCACCGTGTCCAGACCATCTGGCAGACCGGCCAGCCAGGCGTCCAGCCCGACCTGGCGCAGCGCACAGCTCAGCTGTTGATCCGAGCAATCGCCCCGCGCCACCAGCAGGTTGTCCCGGACGGTGGTCGCAAAGATGTGCGCGTCCTCGGCGAAAAACCCGATGGCGCCGCGTATTTCGCCTTCTCCTAATTGGCCCAGTGGTACTCCGTCGAGCGTAGCGTCGCCATGCGACGGCGCCAGCAGACCGGCGAGTGTCATCAACAGCGTCGTCTTACCGGAGCCGCTAGGGCCGGTGACAGCCAACCTGGCGCCGGGCGGCAGGTCGATCGTGAACCCGGCCGGCGTCCGACCATCGCGGCAGGCAGCGACCACGTTATCGGTGCGTAGCCGTCGGGTTAACGGCGGAAGTGCCGCCGCGGAGGCGGAACTCGGACGGGCATCTACGCTCGGCACTGCTGGGCCAGCTGTGCCGAAGTCGAGCAGACGCCGGGCGGCCAACCGTGATCGTGTCAACTGGATGGCGGCGGCGGGTAGTGCAGTCGTCGCCTCGAATGCCGATAGCGGCAACAGCATCAGAATGGCCAGCGTGGTGGGTGCAACCGAGCCTGCAACCCCGATGCCCGCCACCGCGGCGCCTAGCACGCTGACACCGATCGCCGCGGTGGGAAGAGCCTCCGCGAACGCAGCCGGCCGCGCCGCAGCGTCGACGGCATCGCCCCAATCACGTTGCCGGCGTTGCGACTCGGAGATAACGTCGCGTAACGTACCACCGACTCGCAGCTCGGGTGCGTGCTCCAACGCCAGCATTGCCGTTACGTCACGAGTGGAATGATGTTGGCGCGCAACAGCCTCCTGCGCACGAGCTGCCCGCGACGACAGCGCTGGTGCGGCTACACCGGCGATGAAAAGGCAGACGGCCAAGATCGCGCCGGCCGGTGGCGAGATGACCCCGACGACGACGATCGCAGCAACCCCGAGAACAGCTGCGACGCTGAACGGCAACAGGGCGCGGACCAGTACGTCGGCGAGCTGATCGACGTCGGCGCCGACCCGTGCGACGAGCTCGCCGCTGTGCAATCGGGTCGCGATGTCAGCGGGACCGTGGGCCAACCTGGTGAACAGCAGCGCGCGGGCGCTGCCGGCCGCCCGCAACGCGGTGTCGTGGCTGGCCAGCCGCTCGCAATAGTGCAGTACGCCACGGGAAATCGCGAAGGTGCGAACCGCCACCACCGCGATCGAAAGATCCAGCACCGGTGGCATTTGCCAGGCGCGGGTGATCAACCAAGCCGACAGTCCCGCCAGCGCAAGCGCACTGCTCAGCGATAGCACCCCAAGAGTGATCGCGAGCAGCAAACGTGGGATCCGCGGCTGTAACAGCCGCACCGCGGCCGGCAGTGGATCAGACACGAGCATGATGGAGGTCCTGCGCCCCGGCCACCTCAATGACCTGATCACCGATTGCGATGACGCCCTCGCGGTGGCCGACGAGCACCACGGTGGCACCGGCGCGCGCTCGTTCGACAATGGCCCGAAGCACCCGGGCTTCGGTTGCGGCATCCAGGTGCGCGGTGGGCTCGTCGAGCAGCAGCACCGGCGCAGGTGAGCCGAGGGCGCGGGCCAAACCAAGGCGCTGTCGCTGACCCAGCGACAGCCCCACTCCGCCGCTGCCGATCACGGTATCCATCCGTTCAGTCAGCTCTGCGAGCACGTGATCGAACCCAGCTGCCGCACAGGCGCTTTCAAGGTCGCTTAGAGCGCCGAACAGAGCGAGGTTGTCGGCAACCGTTCCTGGAATCAGCACGGGACGCTGCGGCAACCAGGAGACCTGCTGCCACCACGCGTTCAACTCGAGCTCGGCGATGTCGATTCCGGCCACGGTCACGCGACCGCTTGTTGCCGAGGTGATTCCGGCGATGACCTGAAGGGCGGTGCTTTTTCCTGCGCCGTTCGCACCGGTGAGCACCGTCACCTGGCCGGGCTTGATCACCGCGCTGAGATCGTGCGGGCGCAGCCCGTCGCGGCCCGCGACGCTAAGCTCGTCGAGCACGATCACGGCATCGTGCGCCGAGACCATCCGGGTACCCGCGGCGGCGGTCGTGGGGGATTCCTCAATCAGTGCGAACGCCTTGTCGGCGGCGGCCCGGCCATCCTGGGCGGCATGGAATTCCACGCCGATGCGCCGCAGTGGCCAGTAGACATCGGGCGCAAGTAACAGCACAGTCAGACCGGTAGTCAGGCTGATCTCGCCGAACACCAGACGCAGACCGATGCTGACGGCGACCATCGCGACGCCCAGGGTCGCGAGCAGTTCCAACACCAGCGCGGAGAGGAACGCGATTCGCAGTGTCGCCATCGCTGACCGCCGGTGGGCGTTTGCCAGCTCGGCGATGCGGCGCTCCGGCCCGGTGGCGCGACCGAGGGCCCGCAACGTCGGAATTCCGGCGATCAAGTCCAACAGCCGAGCCTGCAAGGTGGCCATGGCGGCTAGTGCTGCCGCGGATCGGTCCGCTGTCGCCAGACCGATCAACACCATGAAAATCGGAATCAGCGGCAGCGTGATCAGCACGATCACAGCCGATTTCAAGTCGTAGAGCCCGAGGACGCTCGCGCTCATCGGGGTCAGGATCGCCGCCAGCAGCAATGTCGGCAGGTACGCGGTGAAATAGG
>NZ_JBAUZA010000533.1:0-11705 GCF_049585075.1 Mycobacterium sp. | reverse complement strand
GCTACGAGGCGCTGGATCAGCACCGCCGCGACCACCGCGGCATCGGCGTGATTCGCGAGATCGTTCGGAGCGCCGAACACCGCCAGGGCGCCGTCACCGAGGAACTTGTTGACGTGCCCGCCGGCATGCACCACCGTCGGCACGACGATCTCGAAGAGGGCGTTGAGACGAGACACAGTGTCCTCGGCGGTGTTTGCCTCGGCGAACGGCGTGAAGTCGCGAATATCGACGAACATCACGCTCACCTCGCGCCGTTCACCGGTGAAAACATCGTCACCCTGCTCAAGCAATCGCGCCGCCAGGGTCGGGTCGACGTAGGTGCCGAAGGCGGCCTGAAGTCGTTGTCGCTCAAGCAAACCCGCCTGCATGCGGTTGAACGAACCGGCCAGTGCCCCGAGGTCATCGTCCTGAACCACCGGCAGCCGTTGGCCGTAGTCACCAGCCGCAACGCGTTCGGTTCCCTCTGCGAGATCGCGAATGGGCCGCAGTGACGGTGAGAACCCAACGCCGACAGTGATTGGCAATGCAAAGCCAAACGCCAACACGCTCCCGATCACGACCCAGGACCCAGGTGTGGCCTGAGTGGCCCGATTAAAAACGCCTGCCACCATCGCGCCTGCTTGAGCGAACGCCAATGCGACCGCGAGCAGGGTCAGGTTCGACCACACCGCGAACGTCGGACGAGAACGAGGCAGCGAGTCGGCGGTCCGCATGTCACCGGCAAGCGCAATCCTGGCCGGTCGCAGCGCTCCTTGGACGACACTGTGCGCAGCGATCAGCTGGACGGTAATTCCGGTGACAGCGCCCATGATCGCGTACTGGAGCAGCCGCGACGAGACCGCGCCGGCAATAGCACCGACAACGACCAGCAAGGCGGCCGCCAGAACAGCGTGGACCGCCACCAACCGAGAAACCGGACGCCGACCATAAGCGAAGGTGTCCTGCAGGGCTAGTGCCCGATCGACCTCATGACCAGCCGCCCACTGCTCCGCACGGCGGAGCCGTTTGTCACCGGCAGGAAGGAACGCATAGGACATCGCCAGCACGAAAACGACGGTGACAAGGGTCGCCTCGACATACCGACCCGACCTTTCAAAAGCGACCACAACATACGACGCGAGTAGATAAATGGGCAGCACTACCGGAAACCCGATCACGCACAAAGCCCACGAGTACCGCGCACCGTACCGATCCCAGGTCCACTGCCAGATGTGATCCATGCCGGGAGACTAAAGCGACCAGCCAGCGCATCGTCGGTGTTTGACGGCTTACGGCCCCACTTACTAGGATGTCCTAGTAACCCACTTTCTTCGTGTATGCGAGGGCATCAATGACCACACAGATCACCAACTTCATCGATGGCAAGCGCACGGCCGGGCAGTCCGGTCGTACCGCCGAGGTGTTCGACCCCAACACCGGCCAGGTGCAGTCGCTGGCACCCATGGCCAGCAAGAGCGAGGTCGACGCCGCGGTGACCTCGGCGGCCAAGGCGCAAAAGGAGTGGGCGGCGTTCAATCCGCAGCGCAGGGCACGGGTCATGATGCGCTTCGTCGAGTTGGTCAACGAGCACGTCGACGAAATCGCCGAATTGCTGTCGTCGGAGCACGGCAAGACACTGGCCGATTCACGCGGTGACATTCAGCGCGGCATCGAGGTGATCGAGTTTTGTATCGGCATCCCGCATCTGCTCAAAGGCGAATACAGCGAGGGCGCGGGTCCAGGCATCGACGTGTACTCGTTGCGCCAGCCGTTGGGCGTGGTCGCCGGAATCACCCCGTTCAACTTCCCCGCGATGATCCCGCTGTGGAAGGCTGGCCCCGCCCTGGCATGCGGAAACGCGTTTGTGCTCAAGCCCTCTGAACGCGATCCGTCGGTCCCGGTACGGCTTGCCGAGCTGTTCATCGAGGCCGGTCTGCCAGCGGGCGCATTTCAGGTCGTGCACGGCGACAAGGAAGCTGTCGACGCGATCCTGACTCACCCGGACATCGCCGCGGTCGGCTTTGTCGGCAGTTCGGATATCGCCCAGTACATCTATTCGACGGCGACGGGCACCGGCAAGCGTGCGCAGTGCTTCGGCGGGGCGAAAAACCACATGATCGTGATGCCCGACGCCGACTTGGATCAGGCCGTCGACGCGCTGATCGGCGCGGGCTATGGCAGCGCCGGTGAGCGGTGCATGGCGATTTCCGTCGCGGTGCCGGTCGGCGAGCAGACGGCGGATCGACTGCGCGCCAGGCTGGTTGAGCGGATCAAC
This sequence comes from Mycobacterium sp., assembly GCF_049585075.1. GTDB lineage: Bacteria > Actinomycetota > Actinomycetes > Mycobacteriales > Mycobacteriaceae > Mycobacterium. Next base: position 9,451 of record NZ_JBAUZA010000533.1, on the reverse strand, counting down.
AACCTGCGGGTCGGCCACAGTCTGGACCCCAAAGCCGACTACGGCCCGTTGGTCACCGACGCCGCCCTGGCCCGGGTGCGCGACTACATCGGCCAGGGCGTGGACGCCGGCGCCGAAATCGTCGTCGACGGCCGCGAACGCACCAGCGATGACTTGGCCTACGGTGACGCAAACCTGGAGAGCGGCTTCTTCATCGGCCCCACTCTGTTCGACCACGTCACCCCGGACATGTCGATCTACACCGACGAGATCTTCGGTCCGGTGTTGTGCATCGTGCGGGCGCATGACTACGAAGAGGCGCTGCGACTGCCCTCGGAGCATGAGTACGGCAACGGCGTGGCGGTCTTCACCCGCGACGGCGACACCGCGCGTGATTTCGTCTCCCGGGTGCAGGTCGGCATGGTCGGCGTCAATGTGCCTATCCCAGTTCCGGTGGCGTACCACACCTTTGGCGGCTGGAAGCGTTCCGGCTTCGGTGACCTCAATCAGCACGGCCCGGCGTCGATCCAGTTCTATACCAAAGTCAAGACCGTGACGTCGCGGTGGCCGTCGGGCATCAAGGATGGCGCCGAATTCGTCATCCCGACAATGAATTAGCCCGCCGATGCAGTTTTTATCGCTTGACGACGACGAGCGGGTGATCACCGAGACGGCGGCCGCTTTCGCGGCCAAACGCCTCGCCCCGTATGCGCTGGAATGGGATGCGACGCATCACTTCCCGACCGATGAACTGCGCGAGGCGGCCGGGCTCGGCATGGCGGCGATCTACTGCCGCGACGACGTGGGCGGCAGTGCGCTGCGCCGCCTTGACGGCGTCCGGATCTTCGAGCAGCTGGCGATCGCCTGTCCGACCATCGCGGCGTTTCTGTCGATCCACAACATGTGCGCGTGGATGATTGACGCATTCGGCACCGAGGAACAGCGCAAGGCTTGGGTGCCACGGCTGGCCTCGATGGACGTCATTGCCAGTTACTGCCTGACCGAGCCGGGCGCAGGCTCGGATGCCGGCGCGCTGAGCACCCGGGCCGTCAAGCAAAGTGACGACTATGTGCTCAACGGCGTCAAGCAATTCATCTCCGGGGCGGGGGCCTCGGATGTCTATGTGGTGATGGCCCGTACCGGCGGAGACGGTCCCCGCGGAATATCTGCTTTCATCGTCGAAAAGGGCAGTCCGGGGCTGAGTTTCGGTGCGCACGAGGAGAAGATGGGCTGGAACGCCCAGCCGACGGCGCAGGTGATTTTCGAGGACGTGCGGGTACCTGCCGACGCGATGCTGGGTGGTACGGACGGTGAAGGTGCGGGCTTTGGCATCGCGATGAATGGCCTCAACGGCGGCCGGATCAACATCGCGGCGTGCTCGCTCGGCGGGGCGCAGGCGGCGTTTGACAAGGCGGCCGAATATCTCTCCCACCGGCAGGCTTTCGGCGCTCCGCTGCTCGACGAGCCCACCATCCGGTTCAGCTTGGCCGATATGGCCACCGCGCTCGAATCGTCGCGAATGTTGTTGTGGCGCGCGGCGAGTGCGCTCGATGCCGACGCCGACGACAAAGTCGTGCTGTGTGCGATGGCGAAGCGCTACGTCACCGACGCGTGCTACGACGTCGCGGACCAGGCGCTGCAGTTGCACGGCGGCTACGGGTATCTGCGCGAGTACGGTTTGGAGAAGATCGTGCGCGATCTGCGGGTGCACCGCATCCTGGAGGGAACCAACGAAATCATGCGGGTGGTCATCGGCCGCGCCGAGGCCGCACGGGTCCGCACCAGCGTGTAGGAAAGGCGAGAGCAATGGCACAGTCCTTAACGGTCGCGTTTTTGGGGTTGGGCCACATGGGCGGTCCGATGTCGAGGAACCTGGTCGCCGCCGGTTACACCGTGCAGGGCTTCGACCCGGTGCCGGCTGCGGCGGTCGCCGCCGCCGACAACGGTGTCGTGGTGTCCGACAGCGCGCCCACGGCGGTGACCGGCGCTGACGTCGTCCTCACGATGCTGCCGCACGGCGATGCGGTGAAGCGCTGCTACGCAGAAATCCTGCCCGCGGCCAAGCAAGGCGCGCTGTTCATTGACAGCTCAACGATTTCCGTCGACGACGCCCGTGAAGTCCACGCATCGGCGGGCTCGCAGGGGTTGGAGCAGCTCGACGCGCCAGTTTCCGGCGGGGTCAAAGGCGCGGTCGCGGGGACGCTGGCATTCATGGTGGGCGGCGAGGACAACGCGCTGCAACGGGCGCGTCCGGTGCTGGAGCCGATGGCGGGCAAGGTCATTCATTGCGGAGCGGCCGGCGCCGGTCAGGCAGCCAAAGTGTGCAACAACATGGTGCTTGCCGTGCAGCAGATCGCGATCGGCGAGGCGTTCGTGCTCGCCGAGAAGCTTGGCCTGTCGGCCCAGTCCTTGTTCGACGTCATCACCGGCGCGACCGGCAATTGTTGGGCGGTGCACACCAATTGCCCAGTGCCAGGCCCGGTGCCGACATCGCCGGCCAACCACGACTTCACACCTGGTTTCGCAACAGCGCTGATGAACAAGGACCTGGGTTTGGCGATGGACGCCGTCAGCTCAACAGGTTCGGCGGCGCCGTTGGGCAGCCACGCCGCCGAAATCTATGCCAAATTCGCAGCGGCCAACGCCGACAAGGATTTCAGCGCCGTCATCGAAATGCTCCGCGGCACCTAGTCATGCAGCGCGGCTACGCTCGCTGATCCACCAGCGCCGGTGGGCCTGCCTGCAGCCGGCTGCGCGCAGCGAATCCGCGCCGTCGTAACCGGTGACAACGACTACGGTGGGCAATTCGGCGGCAACCGCAGCGCGCCACCCGCGCCCCGACCCAGTCACCGCGAGCGCGCCGCGATGCGTTATTCCCATCTCCCACAACGCCAGACGGTACAGCTCGGCGTCACACCCGGGCCCGGCTTCGGCGTCGGATAAGTCGTCGATGGTCACGATCGTCTCGACCAGGCCGTCACCAATCAATTCCCGCACCAGCGTCTCGACCCACTCACGGGGCCGAGTGCTCACCACGCCCACCCAGATACCCGCGACGAACAGGCTCATCACCAAGTCGATCAGACCGTCTCTGGCCGCCACGTCACCATCGCGTTCGATATCCGCCAGCGCGGAATCGGCGTCGAAGATCACCGCGCGCAGAATATCGCCGTCGACCGGAGGTTCCCGATCCCACCAAAACGTCCGGGCTGGACGAGTCTGACGCAAGGTTCGCACGCCAACAGGTTGCCCTGAAGCGACGCGCCCAACCTCCCCCATTAGGGGGATTGGCATGACGAATTAGGGTGATGCCATGACGGCTCCGGTGCGTCTTGTTCTCGTCGATGACCACGAGATGGTCATCGAGGGGCTCAAGGCGATGCTGGCGGCGTTCAAGGACCGGGTGCAGGTGGTCGGGCAGGCAGTGGGCGCCGACCGGGCTGTCGGCGTGGTCGACGAGCTGCAGCCCGATGTCGTGCTGTGCGATGTGCGGATGCAGGGCTTCAGCGGGCTAGACCTGTGCAAGGTGCTACGGGAACACGACCCTGCCCGCCGGGTCGTGATGTTGTCGGTTTACGACGACGAGCAGTACCTGTTCCAGGCCCTGCGGGTGGGCGCGAGCGGCTATCTGCTGAAAAGCATCAACAGCGACGACCTCGTCCGTCAGCTGGAACTAGTGCACAGCGGGGAAACCGTGATCGACCCCGGCATGGCGGCCCGCGCGGCCGACACCGCGGCACGCATGCAGCGTGACGAATTCTGGCCGGGCGCCCGGCAGGGATTGACACAACGCGAAAGCGAAATCCTGTCCTACATGGTCAACGGGCTGTCCAACCGCGGCATCGCCGGCAAACTCGTCATCGGCGAGGAAACCGTCAAGAGCCACCTGCGGTCGATCTACCGCAAGCTCGGCGTCAGCGACCGTACCGGTGCGGTGGCCACTGCACTGCGCGAAGGCATTTATCAGTGACCGCACGGCAACCCGATAACACTGGCCGCGGCTCGAACGCGGTACGCGGTCTTGTTGACACCGACCGTGAACTGGCGTTGCTGCGCGAGCTCATCCAGGCCGCCTCGACCGGACCCGGGGTGGAACCGCTAGCGGCGGCGGCAGCGCGGATGATCACCGCGGCCACCGGAACCGACGTGTGCTTCGTGCATGTGCTCGACGACACCGACCGCTCGCTGACACTGGCCGGTGCGACACCGCCTTTCGACGGGCAGGTGGGAAAGATTCGGCTGCCGTTGGGATCCGGCATTTCCGGTTGGGTGGCCAAGCACCGTGAGCCCGTCGTCATCACCCACGACAAGGAAGCCGACCCACGTTACTTGCCGATCCAATCGCTGCGCGGACGCGACTTCACCTCGATGGTGTCCATGCCGATGGAAACCGACCCGGGCGGCCTTGTCGGCGTGCTCAACGTGCACACGGTCGCGCGCCGCGAATTCACCGAGGGCGACGTCGAACTCTTGCGGGTGATCGGTCGGCTGATCGCCGGGGCCATGCACCAGGCCCGGTTGCACCGGCAGCTGGTAGCCAGGGAGCGGGCGCACGAGCTGTTCGTCGAGCAGGTGATCGAGGCTCAGGAAATAGAGCGCCGTCGGGTAGCCGGCGATATTCACGACGGCATCTCGCAACGCCTGATCACGCTGTCCTATCGGCTCGACGCCGCGGCGCGGGCCGTCGGCGACGATCCCACCGAAGCGTCCCGTCAGCTCGGCGAGGCCCGTGAACTGGTCGGGTTGACGTTGGGCGAAGCGCGTGCGGCGATCAGCGGACTGCGCCCGCCGGTTCTCGACGACTTGGGCTTGGCGGGAGGGCTGGCCAGCCTGGCCCGCTCGATACCGCACCTGGACACCGAGCTCGAGCTGGCCGACGTCCGGCTGCCCGAGCACATCGAAGTCGCGCTCTACCGCATCGCGCAGGAAGGCCTGCAAAACATCGTCAAACACGCCAATGCGTCGGTGGCCCGGCTGCGTTTCGCGGTGGACGACGAGACCGCAAGGCTTGAAATCGTCGACAACGGAATAGGTTTCGACACTTTCGAGAATCCATTGGGCAGCGACGAGATGGGCGGCTACGGCGTGCTGTCGATGGCCGAACGCGCCGAGCTGGTCGGCGGACAGTTGAACATCCGGTCGCGGCCCGGCGCCGGGACGGCGGTCACCGCGACGATCCCGGTGCCCTCGACGATCGACTAAAAGTCGCCGGCGTTGTGCCGCAGCGTCTCGATCGACGACACCAGCGCCTGCGATTCACCATCGGATATTCCGATATCGCAGAACACCTGCTCGTTGAGCGTGACAGTGGCGTCCTCGACGGTCGAGCGGCCCAGGTCGGTAATCTGCACCAGCGTCGTTCGCCCGTCGGTGGGGTGCGGGACGCGCTGCACCAGGCCATTTGCTTCCAGCCGTCGAATGGCGTGGGTGACGCTGGTGACGTGTACCTGCAGCCGGTCGGACGCCTTGGTGATCGGCAACGCGCCGCTGCGGCTGAACGCCAGCAGCCGCAGCAGTTCGAACCGGGAAAAGCTCAGATCGTAAGGACGCAGCGCACTCTCGACACGGGCGAGCAGGATCTGGTGGGCTCGCATCACCGATGTCACCGCGACCATCCCCTGCGCGACTTCACCCCACCCGGCGCGTTCCCAGTTGGCCCGCGCGGCAGCGATCGGATCGCGGTTGTCAGGATGCGAGGCGGCCACGCCCGAAGTTTAGGCCAGCGACTTTTCCACCGCGGACAGCACGGCCAGAGTCGACGGCAGGCCGCCGACCGTAACCCGCGCACCGCCATCGGGATAGCAGCGAGCCTGCACCCCGGCGTCGGCGAACACTTCGCTCCAGGGTTGGCGAGCCGGCGGCAGGTACACGAAGTTGGCGTGTGAGTCGGTGCTGTAAATACCCATCGCCATCAAGCGCAGCCGCAGATGGTTGCGCTCGGCGGCGATTCGCCGGATGCGGTGCGCCAGCTCTGCCTCGGCGTCATAGCAGGCCGCCACCGCCGCCGCACTGAAATTGCTCATCCCGAACGGCAATTGCATGGTCCACAGCATGCGGGCCAGCTCGGGGGCGGCGAATCCATAACCGATTCGCAGTCCGGCAAGCCCGTAGGCTTTGGAGAACGTGCGCAGCACAACAACATTGGGAAACCGGCGGATCAGATCTGGCCCGTCGATGCGATGCCGGGCGGCGACGAACTCGATATAAGCCTCGTCGAGCAGCACAACCGTGTCGCTGGGGACCTGCTGCAGGAACCATTCGACCGCCGAGACCGGCTCCAACGTTCCGGTCGGATTGTGGGGTCGACATAAAACCACCACGCTGGCATCGGCTGCGGCGTCAGCCATCGCCGCCAAGTCGTGGTGGCCGTATTTGTTGAGCTCGATGGTGATCGGAGTCAGCCGGGCCATTTGCGCGAAGATCGGGTAGCCGTCGAAAGTGGGCTGGCTCATCACAATCCGGTCACCGGGCCGGGTGACCGCATGAAGAACCTGCATTGCCACGCCCGATGCCCCCGAGCCGAGTACCACCTGCTCCTCGTCGACCCCAACGCGGTCGGCGATCAACCGGCGCAGCTGCTCGGGCAGGAATTCCGGATAGCGGTTGACCGCATCGATGCAGTGCATCAGCGCCGACCGCACCGCAGGCAGCGGCGGAAACGGGCTCTCGTTGAGCGATAACGCCAGTGGATCGACCGCCTGAGGCAGAGTAGCCAGGATCTCCGAGGTCACCGGAGTCCCGTGCGCCGGCTGAGCCATCAGTCGCGCCCGCCCCAGCGGATCGCGGCCGCGCCGGCAAAGTCACCCGCGTGTGCGAAAGCTGCCATCATGACGGTATCGCCGGCCTCGACCTGGCCCTCAGAGATGGCCCGCTCCAGGTTGATCGGGATGCCGGCACCGAACAGGTTCCCGCACTCGTCGTAGGTATCAAGGTGCCTCGACTCGGGCACCTCGAGCGCCTCGCGCCAGTTGCGGAGGAAAACCCGATTGGGCTGGTTTGTGACAAGCAGATCAAGGTCTTTGGAGCTCATTCCGATTCGGTCGCACACCGCAAGCGCCACCTCGGGAACCTGACGGTTACCGCGGGCCAGCACCTTGGCGATCTTGGTCTCGGTGAACCCGATGCAGGCCTCGCCCGGCCCGGCTTGCCACCACTTCCGCGGCGGATCGATGGCGAGCGTCATGTCGCCGGCGTATTCACCGTAAGTGCGGCACTCGATGTCGAGGATGGGCGACTGGTCCGACAGCGCGACAAGCCCGACCGCGGCGCCGTCGCCGGGAACCGACGCCTGCGCTTTGCGGCGCACCCCTGGCTGATCGAAGACCTGGCCGGCCGCGTTCTGCGCGATCGCGATCAGCGCGGTGCGGCCTTCTCCCGATGCCAGCAATCGACGGGCCACGTTGAGCGCCAATACAAATGCCGCACATCCGCCGTTGTGCAAATCCAGTACCCACGACGGGCGCATACCCAGCCGGTGGGCGATTCCGCCGCCGCCGCCGTAGAACGGCATGTCCGGCATTTGGGCGTGAGTGATCAAGATGTCGACGTTTTCGATGACGTCGCGTCCGTGCCGCTCGATCAGTCCCTGTGTCGCGCGTTCGACCATATCGGTCGCGGTCTCGTCGGGCCCGACGTGATGGCGAAACGCCGGCGCACGGAACATGACGTTTTCTCGCAACTCGTCCGATTCGGCGAATTCCGCGTAGTAGTCGGCGCCGATCGGCTCGCCAGGCAGATAGCTGGAGACGTCGAGAAGGCTTACGGCAGGCTGATTCACGTTCAATCTCATCTCATCCAGGCCGGGGTGATCGGCAGGCCGTTGCGGTGGCGGTATTCGGCGATGGTCTTGAGGTTGTTCAGCTCCAGCGCGTGGCCGGCGCCGAACAGGTCCCAAAAGTCGCCGACCCAACCGGTGCGTTCGGGCGGGCCGGCGTCAGGGTACGGGTTCTGGTCGTAGAACGGGTGACGGCAATTGGTCCACAGCACAACAGAACCGGGCTTGTTCAACACCGCCTGCGCGTCGAGGACGCGCATCAGGTAGATCATCCACAGGTGCTTGCCCTGGTCCCAAGCGCAGTGGTAGTCGACGGTACGCGCATCGGCATTGGCAACCGTGCGGGTATAGATCTCGGTATCCGGAAGGAGCCGGTCGTAGGCCAGCCAGAGTCCCGGCTCGTCAGTAGGAGTGAAGTCACGCAGGGTGTAGGTCCACTCCTCGAGGCTTCTGGTGTCCGACAGGTACTCGAAGAGTTCGTCGGGCGGGCAGTCTACGTAGTCGTTGACAGTGCAGTACTGACCGAAGACCTGGTCGTGCGGGTACGCCGACCGCATCTGCGAAAGGAAGGTTCCGGCCGTCTGCTGCAATGGCGTGGTCTCGATACGCACCAGTCCGTCGATCGGGACGGTGGTGCCGGTATGGCTGACGATATCGTCAAGCGCTGGCAGCGACATGGGTGTGGTCCTCCTGGGTGTGCGGGATCTGTTGATTGACAGGCTTATTGGTTGGTCCTACGTCGAGAAAGGGTGCAAACGGCGGGATTTCGTCGGCGGCGCATTCGACGCTGACCACCGACGGGCCGTCGAGGTCGAGCGAGCCGCGTACCGCTGCGGCCAATCCGTCCGCGTCGCTGACATCGATCGATGTCAGTCCGGGGAACATCGCGGCCAGACCGGCTCCGAGCTGGCTGGGAGCGAATCGGTTGTAGCTGTACAGGTCGTCGTAATAGAGCTGTTCACGGGTCACGCACATGGCATGGGCGTTGTTGTTGAGCAGGACGAAGGTCACCGGCAGCCGGTAGTGCAAAGCGGTGTGCACCTCCAAGCCGTGCATGAAGAACGCGCCGTCCCCCGCGATCACCACCACACGCCGGCCCGGTGCTTGGGCTTTAGCCCGGGCAAAAGCCATCCCGATACCGGCGCCGAAGCTGTAGCCCATGCCGCCCATGCCCAGCGCGACCGCGAACCGGCCCTTGCGCCGCGCCGGCAGGTAGTGGATCGCCGCCGCGCCGGTGTTACCAGCATCGACAACGATGTCGACTTCGTCGGGCAGTGCGCGGTCGAGTTCGGCCATCGCATCGCGGTAGCGCACACCGAGCCCGTCGAAGGGCGGTGGGGATAGCTCGGTGTGCGCCACGACATCGGGCACCCGAACGCCGGTGGGCCGTCCTGCGCCGGAAAGTGCGCGGGTCAGCATCCGCAGCGACGCACGCAGGTCATCAGTGTGGACGTGGGTGCAGGCAAGATACGGCGGTGCCGAACCGATGGACATTGTGCGGACCGCCGCCAACGCCTCGTCGAGGCCGGCGCGCGCGGTCACCGACAGCCGGGTGCCGACCACCAGACACAGCGCACTGCCGGTCACAGCGTCGGCCACACCGGGGTGGCCCATCACACCGGTCACGCCCAGCGCCGACGACGAACCCAGGCCCGGTGTCCCGGCGGCATCTTTCGCATCCGGCACGCATGCCACCCG
>NZ_JBAUZA010000532.1:0-2028 GCF_049585075.1 Mycobacterium sp. | reverse complement strand
ACCGAAACCGGTGAGCTCGACGACACGGTGGTGATCTTCCTGTCCGACAACGGCGCGGAGGGAGCAATAGTCGAGGCGATGCCGATTCTGGGTGGCCTGATCGCGGCGCAGATCGAGCAGCATTGCGATCACAGCCTCGACAACCTGGGCGCCCCCAACACATTCATCTGGTATGGCCCGCGCTGGGCACAGGCCGCCACCGCGCCATCGCGGCTGTACAAAGCGTTCACCACCGAGGGCGGCATCCGAGTGGTCGGGTTCGTCACCTGGCCGGGCTTTGCCCGGCAGGCCCAGATCGGTACCGCGTTCGCAACCGTTATGGACATCGCTCCGACCGTGCTGGAACTCGCCGATGTCACCCACCCCGGCACCGAATACCAGGGCCGCGAAGTCGAACCCATGCGCGGCGGGTCGCTGGTGCCATACCTGTCCGGGACCGCCGAGGCGGTACACGACGACGCCACCGACACCGGATGGGAGTTGTTCGGCCGTCGCGCCATCCGCCAAGGCAAGTGGAAGGCGCTCTATCTGCCCCAGCCCTACGGCCCGGGCGCCTGGCAACTCTACGATCTCTCCGTCGACCCGGGCGAGATCGATGACCTGGCGGCCGCGCGGCCGGACAAGCTGGCCGAGCTTCTCCCACTGTGGGATCGCTACGTCGAGGACACCGGCGTAATCCTGGATCCCATTTCGATTTTCGACGTCGACCCGCAGTCTCTGGCCGGAGGTTCGTGAGTCGGTGAGCCGGATCGGGACCGATGAACTGCGCGACGCGGTGCTCGACGAGGGGACTTTCGTCAGCTGGGATACCACGCCGCTGGTGGTTCCGACGAATGCGGCCTACGCCCGCGAGCTCGCCGACGCCCGGGCCGCGACCGGTCGTGACGAATCGGTGCTGACCGGCGAGGGCCTGGTGTTCGGCCGGCGGGTGGCGGTGGTGGTCTGCGAATTCGAATTCCTCGGCGGCTCGATCGGAGTCGCGGCGGCCGAACGGATCACCGCCGCCGTACAGCGGGCCACTTCCGAGCGGTTGCCGCTGCTGGCCTCGCCGAGCTCCGGGGGCACCCGGATGCAGGAGGGCACGGTCGCGTTTCTGCAGATGGTGAAGATCGCCGCGGCCGTCACCCTGCACAAACAGGCACACCTGCCGTATTTGGTGTACCTGCGCCACCCGACCACCGGCGGGGTGTTCGCGTCGTGGGGTTCGCTGGGCCACGTCACCATCGCCGAGCCGGGCGCCTTGATCGGCTTCCTGGGTCCGCGGGTCTACCAGCAGCTCTACGGTGAACCATTTCCCGCTGGCGTCCAGACCGCCGAGAACCTGCAGCGGCACGGGGTGATCGACGCCGTCGCGCCACTGGGCGAGCTGCGCGGCATCCTCGACCGGACGCTGAAAGTGGTCGCCGACGAAGCGGGGCCAGCACCGGATCGGCTGCCGCCCGAACCGCTGCCCGACGTTCCCGCGTGGGACTCAGTGCTGGCATCGCGGCGGCCGGATCGGCCCGGGGTGCGGCAGCTGTTGCGCCACGGCTGTACCGACCAGGTGCTGCTATCCGGAACCGAACAAGGCGACGCCGCGACCATGCTGTTGGCGTTGGCCAAATTCGGCGGTCAGCCCACGGTGGTGCTCGGCCAGCAGCGCTCCACCGGTGGGATGGAGGCGGGTCGGTTGGGGCCCGTTGCATTACGGGAGGCCCGTCGCGGCATGACGCTGGCCGCCGGTCTACGGCTACCGCTGGTGCTCGTCATCGACACCGCCGGCCCGGCGCTGTCGGCACAGGCGGAAGAGGGTGGGCTGGCCGGCGAGATCGCCCGCTGCCTGGCTGAGCTGGTCACGCTGGACACCCCGACGGTGTCGGTGCTGCTGGGTCAGGGCAGTGGCGGACCCGCGCTGGCGATGGTCCCGGCCGACCGGGTGCTGGCCGCACTGCACGGCTGGCTCGCGCCGCTGCCACCGGAGGGCGCCAGCGCGATCGTATTCCGCGACACCAAACACGCCGCCGAACTGTCTGCCGCACAAGGCATTCG
>NZ_JBAUZA010000531.1:0-5054 GCF_049585075.1 Mycobacterium sp. | reverse complement strand
CACCGGTACCGCCATCCCCGCCGTTGCCGCCCTCGCCGAAGAAGAGCCCGCCGTTGCCGCCGTCACCACCTTGACCGGCCGCGTCGGTGGCGCCGTTGCCGCCGCTACCGAACCACAACCCGCCGTCTTGACCATCGGCTTGGACCAGCGTTCCGCCCGATGTTCCATCAGCGCCGTTACAGATCAGCCCACAACTGCCCGCCGCGGCCGGATCGGCCTGCGCCGCCCACGTATTCAGTGCGCTATCGACCTGCTGGCCAAACGAGCTGTTAATCCAAACCTGCTCCAGTCCGTGCAGGAAGCTGGTCGACGAATCGGCCGCCGACACCGCAGAGCCGGTGTCAGAAAGCGCAGAGCTCCCCGAGAACGCGGCGTCAAAATTGCCGGGGCTAGAGAAATCCGTGAGCAACGTGTCCCACCCGGCCGGCGTGGCCAGATCCGCCAACAGCCCGCTCAACACACCGGGATCCACGAAATCCGTTGGGTTGACCGCAGTTAACGCCGAGCCGGCGGCGGAACCCAGGGCCAAGTCGAGGATGTCGTCGAACACATCGGCCTTCGCCGTCGGTGCGGCAGCCAGCGGGCCCAGCCCGAACGCCAAAAACGCGCCGGCACTCGTACTGAGGCCCACCACGCGGCGTCGGTGTGCCCTCGCGGTGTCCGACCGGTGGTTCCGTTTGCTGCGCCTGTGACGAGCCATGGCCGTACCTCTCCCGCGAAAGCCCAACCAACAACGTCGGCTGTTCCAATAGACGAATGAGGTGTCGTCCGGACCCGGTTGGTCGAGGCTTCCCGCTACGTGGCGCCATCTCAGGTTGCATTAAGGTAGCTCTCAAGGCATAGCCTGCGGGCCAAAACGCGCAGTTTGCGCGCAGGGCTTGTGAGTCCGAGCGATCGGGCTATAAGTCCTGCTTAACGGCCTATGTAGCCAATACTATGGATTTGCGGGCAGCGCCGGTAGAAGCTGATAACTCTCAGCTACAGTTCAGCTTCTTTACAAGCCGCCGAGTTGGGGCTTAGTGCACGGCTTTTCGAGCCGAGCGTGTCATAAGCCCACATTCGCCGCCTGGGCGACCAAATACGCCAGCGCGTCGTCGGTCCCCGCGGGCAAGGCATCGGCACGCCACCAACGCAGGTCCTCGGACTCGTCGCTGATCGCGATCTGGGCGTCGGCCGGCGCCTGGGCCACGAACTGCAGATCGAGATGGCGGGTCGGCACACCCAGCGAGCAGGTGACCGGGTGGACGTGCACGGCAGCCAGATCGGGCTGGATGCGTAGGTCGGCGACGCCGGATTCCTCGGTGGCCTCTCGCAGCGCCGCCGCGACAATGTCGCCGTCGGTGTCGTCGCAATGCCCACCCAGTTGCACCCAGCGGCCCAGTCGCGGATGCAATGTGAGCAGAACCTGGCCGCCGGAATGATCGAGCACCAACGCCGAGGCCGTGACGTGTCCTGGCACGCACTCGCGACGGCAGGCGTCGTCGCGCGCATCCAGAAACGCCAACACGGCGTGCCGCAGCGAATCCTGCCCCGGGTTCGGCGCCTTCCACGCGGTGAGTAATGCGATCGCGGAGTCGTGGACGCTCACTTGCGCACCAGCAGATCGGTCACCGGCACCGGATCGCGGGGTTCTGTCGACGGCTCAAGGGGGTAGCCAATCGCGATGGCGCCCAACGGTTCCCAGTCGGGAGCCAATCCCAGCTCGTCGCGAACCAGATCCGCGGCGAAGATCGTCGAGCCGATCCAGCAGCTGCCCACCCCGCGCACCGCCAACGCCACCAGCAGCGCCTGCACGGCCGCACCCACCGCGACCGTGAACATGGTGTGCTCCGCGTCGTTGCGCGCGGCGTCGGAGTAGTCGTGTGCCCCATCTGGTACCAGCATCGGGATCACGACTTCCGGTGCGTCGTAGAGGATCTGGCCGCGAGCGACCCGCCTGGCCACGGCATCAGCGGGCTTGCCGTCACCGGACAAATCAGAGCGCCACTTGTCGCGCATGCGGTCCAGCAGCCGACGGCGCACAGCCGGTGTCTGCAGCCAGACGAAACGCACCGGCCGGGTGTGATGTGGGGCCGGGGCTGTGAGCGCCTCGGCGACGGCGGCCTCGATAAGCTGCGGCGGCACCGGCTCTTCGGCGAATTGGCGCACCGAGCGGCGCAGCAGCTGGGCCTGCCGGCGGCCTAGCTCGAGAGCTTCGGCGGTGCCCAGCCAAAACAGGTCGTCGGTGCCCGCCCGCACCAATTGGCGTGCCGTCGACCCGTCGTCGGATACCGCCAGCCCGCGCACGACGGCCACCGGTATCGCGGTCAGCTTGCCCTTGACTAGATCGGCCGCAGCGGCAATCTCGTCGGCGACCGCGATCTCGGTGACTACCAATTCGTTGCCGTGCCGATCGACCGCACCCGCGTAGCCATGCAACACGGCCACACCGGCCGCGCCGACGGCAGCATCGGTCTGGCCATTGCGCCATGCGCGGCCCATGGTGTCGGTGACCACCACGCCGACACTGACGCCCAGCCGCTCGCGCAGCCCGGCCCGCAGGGCTGCAGCGCTGGCGTCGGGATCGACTGGTAGCAGTGCCAATTCGCCCGCATCGACGTTGGACCCATCCACACCGGACGCCGCCTGAACCACGCCCAGCTTGTTTTCGGTGATCAGCGTGCGACCTTTGCGGGCCAGCACTCGAACGGCCTCTGCGTCGACGAGCCTGCGCCGCAGCGTGTCTCGAGCCTCGGCGTCGACGGGCGCGTCAACCAGTCGGCCTTCGCATTTGGACACCACCTTGCTGGTGACCACCAGCACGTCACCGTCGCGCAGCCAAGGTGCCGCCGCGGCGATCACCGCGCCCAGGTCGTCGCCGGGGCGAAACTCGGGCAACCCGGTGACCGGCAGAATCTCGACAGCCGATGCGGTGCCGTGCTCGGTCATGCTGCCACGCCCGCAAGGCCCAGGCCGGCGGTCACCATCGCCGCCGTCGCTGCAGGATCGGTCATCAGCAACGGCACCGACTGCACGGCAACGCCGTCGATTTCGGCGTGATCGCCCTCGTGTATCAGCCAGCAGTCCAGGATGCCGGTGCCTGCCCGCCCGCCATAGTGCCGCCCGACGGCTTCTGCGGTGGCCGCCACCCCGACCACTGAGAGGCACGCATCTGCCATGCCGCGCAATGGCTTTCCGCCGATGATCGGGGAGTAGCCGACCACGGGTGCGGTCGTCGACCGCAGTGCTCCCCGAATACCGGGGATGGCCAGGATCGCCCCGATGCTCACCACCGGATTCGACGGCGCGAGCAGGATAATGTCGGCGCCTGAAATAGCGTCAGTGACTTCGGCTGTGGCGTGGGCATTTTCAGCGCCGATGAATGCGAAGCTGTGTGTCGGCACTTGCGCGCGGTAGCGCACCCACCATTCCTGGAAGTGGATGGCACGTTGGCTGTCGTCGACGGGATCGGTGATGACGACGTGGGTTTCGCAGCGATCATCACTGGCTGGTAGCAGCGTGGCACCGGGCTGCCAGCGGTCGCACAGCGCCGCGGTGACTTGCGATAGCGGATACCCAGCTCTCAGCATCTGGCTGCGCACCAAATGGGTGGCCAAATCGCGGTCACCGAGCTCGAACCAGTCGGGCTGGATACCGTAGCGCGCCAGTTCCTCCTTGGCGTGCCAGGTTTCGTCGCGATGGCCCCAGCCGCGCTGCGGGTCTACACCTCCACCTAAGGTGTACATGCAGGTGTCCAAGTCGGGGCAGATGCGCACCCCGTGCATCCAGGCGTCGTCGCCGATGTTGACGACTGCGGTCAGCTCGTGATCGCCGGGCAGCGCAGGGCCGGAGGCGAACTGGCCCAAGCCGACCAACTGCTGCACCCCGAGCAGAAAACGGGCGCCGCCAACTCCGCCAACCAGAACCGTGACCTTCACACCGCACGACAGTACGCGCGGCTGCGACCGGCTCGAACCCCCGCGGTAGAGGGGGTGTGACCGACACGCCGGGGCGGCAACGGCTGCAGTGTCGCAAAAAATTGATCACGAGATGGTATGGAAATCTGCCGAATCGCTTGCAAAGCGCTGCTTACCCGTGTGTAATCACACCAGTGTCATTTCGGTTGGCCGGCCGGATTCGGTGTCGCAGACCGAGATTCGATCATTTGTTCGAATCGAGATGGCCGACATCAAAACAGTGGTGACATTCACGATCAACCGAAACCAGGTGAGGAGGCGGAGCATGTCCTATGAGTACCTTCGGGGCCTAATGGGAGGCACACCGCACACCACTACCGGCTCGCCGATGACATCGATAACGTCAAGGCCCCGTTTGAGTTTGGTCCCAGTCCCTGATGCGGTCGAAGTCTTTGATCCAGAACCGGTCACGACCGACCAGTGGCAAGACCGCGCGTTGTGCGCGCAAACAGACCCCGAGGCCTTCTTTCCGGAAAAGGGTGGCTCCACTCGCGAGGCCAAGAAGATCTGCCTGGGCTGCGAGGTCCGGTCCGAATGCCTCGACTACGCCTTAGCTCACGACGAGCGGTTCGGCATTTGGGGCGGTCTGTCCGAGCGCGAACGCCGCCGCCTCAAGCGCGGAATCATCTGACCCGTTAGTCGGCGGGCGACCCGCTGCACTTAGTCCTCGTCGATCGTCGGATCGATGACCGAAGGTTCCACGTCCAAATAGGTGGCGACTTGGGCCACCAAGATCTCGTGCAGCAATTCGGCGAGTTCGACTGTGTCCTTGGCGCGCCGCTCGATTGGCTTGCGGAACAACACAACTCGCGCCCGAGTAGCAGTTCCTCGGACGTCGACTCCGGCGCCGATCAACCGGGCCAGCGCGATCGGCCCGTCAGCGACCACTTCCGGTGGCCATTGCACGCTGTCGGGATCCTTCGCCGAGATTCGCGGGATCTCGTCGACCGCCACGTCGAGCCCCGACAATCGCTCCTGCCAGCGCTGCTCGATGGGTTCATAGGCTTCCAGCACGGCCATGTCGAACCGTTCAGCGCGGCTACGCCAACCCGGCACCGTCCGTGGCAGCAGCGGCCCGCGCATCTCACGGCCGCGGCG
>NZ_JBAUZA010000530.1:0-5236 GCF_049585075.1 Mycobacterium sp. | reverse complement strand
GTGTACAAGGCGGTGTGGAAACGCCGGAAAGCGTCGATCGACTCATCGGCGACGCAATAGGCCGCATTGGCGGCTCGCGACGAGTACTCGTCGTTCTGTGGTCTGCTGAGGAATCCGAGCATGTAGTAGTCGGCGGCGATCGCGCCGCTGTCGATCAGCTTCGACACCGTCGGTCCGAACGCACGCTCGAAGTTCCCGCATGCCGGGCACAGGAAGTCTTCGTAGAACGTCACGTCGGCTTTGGGTTTGCCGTCTTGGGTGATCAGCTTGCTCGACGTCACCCGCACCGCGTGCTCGGCGCCGGAAGACGTCTTTTTGTTATGCGAGATCACGATGTAGCTGACCAGCCCGACGGCGAAAAGCATCACGATCGCGGTCAGCCCGATCCGGACCAGCAGGTCCCGTCTGCGCCCTGCAGCGTTCAGGTCGTAGCTGGCTGGGCGTTTTCCTTTGGCGGCTCTGGCGGCCATGGGCTCGCTCACCCTCCGTCGTGTGGTGGTCGGTGGATCCGATCGCGGCGCGGTCGGCGATAGGGTCTAAGCGTACCGGCGTCAGTCGCTCCTGGCGCCCGGTGACGATGCGGGCCGATTCGGCCCGAGGAGGGCGGGCAATCGAGCTCAGACGCGGCTGAGGTGAGCCCGTAAGGCCGAAATCAACTCGGTGGTGGCGACGGCACAGCCGCCGCCGAGCTGGAACAAGTTGGCGAAAGCATGGGTGAGCGAGCCCATGGAGCGCAAGTCGACGGGTGTCCCGGCAGCTCGCAGCGCTTCCGCGTACTGCTCCCCCTCGTCGCGTAGTGGGTCGAAGCCCGCGGTCGCGATCAGCGCGGGCGGAAGTCCCGACAGGCTGCCGGCCAATAATGGCGATACCCGCGGGTCCTGCGGTTCGACACCGGAACCGCCCAGGTATTGGGTCTCGAACCAGTCGATGTCGGCTTTGGTGAGCACGAAGCCGTCGGCGAACAGGCTCAGCGACCTGGTTTGGGCGGTGAAGTTGGTCGCCGGGTAGATCAGCCACTGCAGCGCCGGCTTAGGGCCGTTGGGGTCTTCGTCGTCGCGTGCAAGCTGCGACACGACTGCCGCCAGGTTGCCGCCTGCGCTGTCCCCGCCGACGGCGATCTTGCCTGGGATCGCCCCCAACTCGCGGGCGTGCTCATGCGCCCATCGAAATGCCGCATAGGCGTCATCGACGGCCGCCGGTGCCGGGTGCTCAGGAGCCAGCCGGTAGTCGACCGACAGCACGTGTATGTCGGCGTCGCGGCAGGTCAGCCGGCACAGCGCGTCGTGGGTGTCCAGGTCTCCGATCGTCCAGCCGCCGCCGTGGTAGAAGACCAGCAGCGGAGCCGGCTCCACGGTGGCCGGGCGGTAGTGCCGAGCCGGGATTTCGCCGGCCGGTCCAGGTATCGAGAGGTCGCCTACCCCAACGTGAACCTGTGGACCCGCGAAGGCCAGCGTCATCTCTCGTGCCTGGGCACGCGAGAGGACGGGGTCGTGGTCGACGGCCAAACCGTTGATACCGACGGCCCGCTGAGCCGACAGCACCAGCTGCAACGTCGGATCCAGCGTGTTGCCGTCGATCGTGACCGAGCGGCCGCCGGCCAGCAGCCGGGCGGCGCCGGCCGGCACCCAGGGAATTACTTTCATACCGACGTTGGTCGCCACACTCTGCAGCCGGCCGGCCCAGGCCCTGGATCCTCGTAGCGCTTTGACCTGCACGCCCGTCGCGCCTGGCAGACTTCGTGTCATGGGTGCTCCCTTAGTCACGCTGAACGACGGTAACTGTATTCCGGCCGTCGGTTTCGGCGTTTTCAAGATCCCTCCCGCGGACACCGAGCAGGCGGTGGCCGCCGCGGTGCGAACCGGTTACCGCCATATCGACACCGCGGCAATGTACGGCAACGAACGCGAAACTGGCCGCGCGGTCGCCGAGTCCGGCGTGCCCAGAGACGAACTCTACTTGGTTACCAAATTGTGGAACGCCGACCAAGGTTACGACAGCACGCTGAGGGCATTCGACGCCAGCATGAATCGGCTGGGGATCGATTTTCTGGACCTGTACCTGGTGCACTGGCCGATGCCCAAGCGCAACCAATTTGTCGACACCTTCAAGGCGTTCGCTCATTTACGGGACCAGGGTCGAATCCGGTCCATCGGGGTCAGCAATTTCGAACCCGAGCACCTAAGTGTGCTCATCGATGCCACCGGGATCGTTCCGGCGGTCAACCAGGTCGAGCTGCATCCGCGGCTGCCGCAAACCGAGTTACGGGAAGTGCACGCCCGGCTGGGCATTGCGACCGAGGCGTGGGGACCGCTCGGGCAAGGATCGCTGCTGACCCATCCGGCGATTACCGGCATCGCCGACAGCCGCGGCCGAACACCCGCCCAGGTATTGATTAGGTGGCATATTCAGCTGGGTAATATCGTGATCCCCAAGTCGGTGAGCCCTAAGCGGATTGCGAGCAACTTTGACGTGTTCGATTTCGAACTCAGCAGCAACGACATGGCGTCAATCTCTTCGCTCGACGACGGCAACCGGCTCGGTCCTGATCCACGAACCTTCGACTTCACAGGCAGGTGAATGACGTTGACCGGCGAGTCGGGCGCCTCGGTCCCAGCTGTAGCGCTCAATGACGAGAACACAATCCCGGCCCTTGGGCTCGGCGTCGCCGAATTGTCCGACGACGAGACCGAACGCGCGGTATCGGCGGCGCTGGAAATTGGGTATCGACTGATCGATACCGCTGCGGTATACGGCAACGAAGCCGCCGTCGGTCGCGCTATCGCCGCATCCGGAATACCTCGCGCGGAGCTGTTTGTCACCACCAAGCTGGCCAATGCCGACCAAGGCATCACCGCCACTCAGCACGCGTGCCGGGCCAGCCTCGAAAGGCTCGGCCTGGACTACGTCGACCTCTACCTAATCCACTGGCCGGCACCGCAATTGGGTAAATACGTGGACAGCTTCGGCGGACTAATCCAGTTACGCGGCGACGGCCTCGTGCGCTCGATCGGCGTATGCAACTTCGCCGAGGAGCACCTGTCGGACGTCATCGACCTGACCTTTGTTACCCCTGCGGTCAACCAGATCGAACTGCATCCGCTGCTCAACCAGGCCGAGCTGCGCGCGGCCAACGCCGCGCACAACGTCGTCACCGAGGCTTACAGCCCGCTGGCGGTTGGCAGGTTGCTGGATAACCCGACCGTTACCTCCGTCGCCGCCGAATACAGCCGCACCCCCGCGCAAGTGCTGATCCGGTGGAGCCTGCAGCTGGGCAATGTGGTGATTCCGCGATCGGCCAAGCCCGAGCGCATCGCGACGAACATCGACGTCTTCGATTTCGAGTTGGCCGCCGAGCACATGGACGCACTCAACGGTCTCAACGACGGCACCCGGGTGCGCGAAGATCCGCTGACCTACACCGGAATCTAGCCGGGCTGTCCCGCCGGGCAGGTGGCCGTCGCCTGACGCAGTGCATCGGCCGAAGCTTGGTCGATGGGGAGCCCGTAACCGCGCGACACCGCGATGTACTGCATCGCGTATTGGCACCAGAACGCGTTGTTGGGTGGCATCCATAGCGCCGGCTGAGAATCGCCTTTGTCTTCGTTTGCCTTACCCTCCACCGCTAACAGGTTGGCGGGATCATTGGCGAAGCGCACCCGCTCGGCGACCGGCCAGTCGTAGGCCGCCATGTCCCAAGCCAACGCCAGCGGCACGATGTGGTCGATTTCGACCGAGGCCCCGACGCCGGCCCCGCGATGAAAGTTGATGGTGGCGTTGGTGTACGGGTCGTGCAGGGTGCCGGTTTCGACGGCGTTGGGGCAGCGTTTGATCCACACGTACGTCTTGTCGACCAGGTCGCGGTCGAGAATGTCGTCGCGAGTGTCGCATCCGTTGTGCCCGCCGGGCGCGTCGTTGTCGTCGGTCCAGGCGTCGCCGTACGCCGCACGGCGATAGTCGTAGCGATGGATTCTGGCCGGTACCACCGTGATTCCAGCCAGCACGTCGACGCCAGGCGCCACGGTCGGAACGTCGGCCCGGGCGGCGAACTCGCGTGCACGCTCCCCCTCTGACGTCACCGCCACCTGATAGGCGACCAGTACCGCGAGCACCGCGATCACCGACAGCCACAACAATGTCTTTCGCGTCATGACTTGTCCAGGTAGGCAATGCGTTCGGTGCCCGTGAACGGCGCTGCCAGCAGCGCCAATCCGGGGTTGGCGGCTTCGTCGTCGTAGACCTGCTCGCAGAACTCTCGGGCGGCTTCGATGATGTGCCGGTGGTCGATCAGCGACAGCAGTTGCAACGTGATCGCACGCCCGGATTGGCTGCGGCCCAACACATCTCCTTCTCGGCGTTCCTGGAGGTCCAAGTCGGCCAAGGCGAACCCGTCGAGTGTCCCGGCGACGGCGCTCAATCGCTTACCCGCCCGGGAATCCGGCGCCACCCAGCTCACCAGCAGACATAGGCTCGCGTGCGCGCCCCGGCCGATGCGGCCCCGCAACTGATGCAATTGGCTGATCCCGAACCGGTCGGCATCCATAACCAGCATCACGGTCGCGTTCGGCACGTCGACGCCGACTTCAATGACCGTGGTGCACACCAGCACATCGATGTCGCCGGCGCGAAACGCCGTCATCGCGGCGTCCTTCTCCTCGGCGGGCAGCCGCCCATGCATGAGTCCCAGCCGCAGACCGGCCAACTGTTCGCTGCGCAACCGGGCGAACAGCTCTTCGGCAGTCGCCGAAGGCCTTCCGTCCTGCTCGGTCTGGCCGCTGTTATCGGTCTCGTCGATCCGCGGCGCCACCACATAGGCCTGGCGCCCCGCGGCAACCTCTTCGACGATCCGCCGCCAGGCCCGGTCTAGCCATGCCGGCTTGTCCTTGACGAAGACGGCGGTGGTCGTGATCGGCTGCCGGCCGCGGGGAAGCTCGCGCAGCGTCGACGTCTCCAGGTCGCCGTAGACGGTAAGAGCCACCGTCCGCGGTATCGGCGTTGCGGTCATCACCAACAGATGCGGCGTGATCCCGGCGGGCGCCTTGGCCCGCAACTGGTCTCGCTGCTCGACACCAAACCGGTGCTGCTCGTCGACAACCACCATGCCCAGCTGGTGGAACTCGACCGCGTCTTGCAGCAGCGCATGGGTGCCCACGACGATGCCGGCCTGACCGCTGGTGATCTCGCCGCGAACGTGCTTCTTCTGAGCCGCCGACATCGAGCCGGTAAGCAACGCCACCCG
>NZ_JBAUZA010000529.1:0-14606 GCF_049585075.1 Mycobacterium sp. | reverse complement strand
CGCCGAAGACCGTCGCGCCACGGCCTGAGCCCACCCGGCCGAGTGTTGCGCCCACTGAAGATGCCCAGCCGTCCCGCAAGCGGTGGCTGATCGCGGGCGCGGCCGGGCTGGCGGTGGTGGTCGCAATCGTGGCGGCAGTGTTGTTCTTCACCGGCCAGCCGAGTCCTACCACGCCGTCCTCGGCGCCGGCCAGCCCGCCGCCCAGCGACTTGGGCGCGATTCTCCCTGGCGCAGCAGATCTGGCCACGACGCTGGGTGTGGCAACCCTGGAGCCCACCACGCAGACCAGTGTGATGCTCACCTCGCCGAACATGCCGTTGAACGGGACATGTCTCGGCGCGTTCGAACCCATCCAGGCTGCGGCGTATCAGGGCAGTGGCTTCACCGCCGTCCAGGGTCAGGGGTTTCGCTCAACCGAGCCGCAGAAGCGGGTCTTGGAAGCCGCGGTGGGGTTCCCGACCCCCCAAAGCGCCCACGAGTTCGTCCGGACATCCGCGGGCAGCTGGAGTGCTTGTGGGGGCCAAACCGTGACGGTGAACGACGGTAATCAGACCACCCCGTGGACCTTCGCCGACCTCAACGGCGCCCCGCCAAGGCTGGTGCAGCGGCGCACGCAGGCAATCGCTGACGGCCGGGCATGCCAACGGGTCTTGAGCGCGGTGTCCCATGTGGTCATCGACGTTGTCGCGTGCGGCACGAACATCACCAACGAGGCCGCGCAGATCGCTGACCAGATGGCCGCCAAGGTGACGCCATAACGCGGGTCATCCCCATATCGGCTGCCACAGAGCGTGTTTGGAGTCCAGGGCCAGACCCCAGGAAATGGGCAGCCCCCGAGCCATAGTTCCTGGTTGGACAGACCGGAGGCTCGGGGGCTGGGTGACTGCGGGGAATTCGCCAGCGCGCGCAGGTGATTCCTCGCCCGGTGCTGCTAGCGGGCAGCCACCTCACAAGTCCATTGAGCTATCAATTCGCGGACCACCTCCTTCCCTGTGTACGGCCGACCGTACCCGCTCAGCGCGGCGCCGACAACCGATTTCAGCGATCGCTGACGATGGCCGCGTCGACAAGTTCGGCGAACTCGGTCGCCATCGGTGCGCTCGGCAATACCTGGCCGTCGAGGGTATGAACGCGTGCTGCCAACGTCATGCTCGATACCAACCAAATTCCTTGCGCTGCAATAAGATCAGCCACACGCAACGCGCGATAGTCGCAGTCGTATCCCTTGGCGCGAGCCACTCCGAACAGCGCCTGCTGCGTGGTGCCGCGCAGTATCGGGTACCAGGGCGGCGGAGTCAGCAGGCACACACTGTCGCCGGCTGCTGTGCCACCGACGGCGATCACCACCGTCGACCGAGGGCCCTCCAGCACATAGCCGTCCGAGCTGACGAAAATGACGTCACCGGCGCCGTGGGCTGCGGCGTGCCGCAGCGCGGCCATGTTGATGGCGTAGGAGAGTGTCTTGGCGCCGGCCAGCAGCCACGGCATCGCCTCGACACCGGTCGCGGGCAGCTCGCGGGGCAGCGTCACCGCCGCCACGCCGTTGCGACGAACGGCGGTTATCCGATCGGCGATCGGATTCACAGTCACGTAGGCGGTGGGCGTCGAGCCGCGTTCTCGACCGCGGCTGTAGACCAGCCGCATCGCCGCCTCGTCGGCGGTGTCCGCGGCCCATTGCCGCGCCGCTAGGTCGATCGCGTGCCGCCAGCCCGCCAGGTCCGGCTGCGGCAGATCCAGCAGTTTCGCCGAATGGCTCAGCCGGCCCAGATGGGCCTCCACCAGGCACGGCTTACCGTCGCGGACCAGCAAAGTCTCGAAAACGCCGTCGCCCCGCACCGCGGCGAGATCGTCGGCGAACAGGAGTGGCGTTCCCGGCGGATGTACCTCGCCGTCGAGCGTGACGACCACGCCCAGGTGGCCTGTCATGGAGCAAAAGCTTAGTGGCGATCGCGAGCGCGGCGAAGCCGGGCGCTGCGGGTCGCCACCGTTAGGCCCAGCGGGTCGGGCCCGTAGAGTTGGTGTGTGTCCGCCGTCCCCGCCCCCGACACCGGTCCCGACGCCGGCGCGATCTGGCATTACGGCGACCCGCTGGGCGAGCAGCGGGCATCCGAAACCGACGCCGTGCTGGTCGATCGCTCGCACCGTCGTGTGCTCACGCTGGCCGGCGCCGACCGGCAGACCTGGCTGCACAGCATCTCCAGCCAACATGTCAGCGAACTCCCCGACGGCGCCAGCACGCAAAACCTCAGCCTGGACGGGCAGGGACGGGTCGAGGATCACTGGATCCAAACCGAGCTCGGCGACGTCAGCTACCTCGACACCGAGCCATGGCGGGGCGAGCCGCTGTTGGACTACCTACGCAAGATGGTGTTCTGGTCGGACGTGGTTGTCTCCGCCGCAGACTTCAGCGTGCTCTCGCTGCTGGGGCCGAAGCTCGGCGAACCAGCGGTGCTCGACGCGCTGGGAGTGGATGCATTGCCGGCCGAGATGACCGCGGTGCCGATGACCGGTAATGGCTTCGTGCGCCGGATGATCGGGGCGCAACCGGGCCAAGTCGAGTTGGACGTGCTGGTCGACCGACGCGAGTCCGCGGACGTGCAGCGTCGTTTGATGCAGGCGGGTCTGCGCCCGGCCGGAGTGTGGGCCTACGAGGCCCACCGGGTCGCGGCCGTGCGGCCACGGCTCGGCGTCGACACCGACGAACGAACGATCCCGCACGAAGTGGGTTGGATCGGCGGTCCGGGGCTGGGCGCTGTCCACCTCGACAAAGGCTGCTACCGCGGTCAGGAAACCGTCGCGCGAGTGCACAACCTGGGCAAACCGCCCCGCACGCTGGTGTTGTTGCACCTGGACGGGTCGGCGGACCGGCCCGCTACCGGCGACGCGGTGCTGGCGAACAGTCGCGCGGTGGGCAGGGTTGGCACCGTGGTCGAGCACGTCGATCTAGGCCCGGTGGCGCTCGCTCTGGTCAAGCGGGGCATACCGGCCGAGACCCAGCTGATCACCGGCGGCGACGCCGAGGTGCCCGCAGTGATCGACGCCGATTCCTTGCCGCCAGTCGACGCTCCCGGCGCCGGTCGGGTGGCCGTGGAGCGACTACGAGGAACGGCGCGATGACCATCTCCGCGGGGTGCGGGGCGCAACAGCGCACACCCACAGGGCACGGTAAGCTGTCGGCAGGACAATATAGACAAAAGATCGGAGCCGCCTACTCGTTGGGCCGCTCCGTTATTGCGCGAGGGGGTTCCCCCATGGGCCGCGGCCGGGCTAAGGCGAAGCAGACCAAGGTTGCTCGTGAACTTAAATACAGCTCACCGCAGACCGATTTCGATCGGCTTCAGCGCGAGCTTTCCGGGTCGGACGATGACGACGCCAACCAGCAGGACGGCGAAGACCCCTGGAGTGCCGAAGACGACTGGCGCCGCTGAAACTTTGCAGCTCCACCTGCGGCCATTTCTGGCCGCATTGTCATCCACTCAAGCTGATTTCTAAAACCGCGGGTGCTGCCCCACGAGCTTGGCCCGCGGGCTTTCTTTCCCGCCTTTGTTGATCGCGCCGATCGCCCAGCAGTCCAAATGCCGCGCGGTCAAGATCGCCAAAGCCCGGTCGGTGTCCTCCGGCGCCACCACGGCGATCATGCCGACACCCATGTTGAAGGTTTTCTCCATCTCGGCGCGGGAGACTCGGCCGCGCTGGGCAATCATCGCGAAGACGGGCGCCGGGGTCCAGGTGCCGCGGTCGACCTCGGCTATCAGCCCGTTGGGGATGACACGTTCCAGATTGCCGGCCAATCCGCCGCCGGTGACGTGGCAGAACGTCCGGACGTGGGTTTCGGCG
The DNA here is from genome assembly GCF_049585075.1 of Mycobacterium sp. Lineage (GTDB taxonomy): Bacteria > Actinomycetota > Actinomycetes > Mycobacteriales > Mycobacteriaceae > Mycobacterium. The sequence goes on along the minus strand of NZ_JBAUZA010000529.1, from coordinate 10,769 downwards.
GCCAGCGCCAGGCAGTCCTTGGCGTAGATGAGGGTCGGCTCGAGTAACTCTTCGCCGAGCGTGCGGCCGAATTCTTCGACGTAACCGGCCAAGTTCATCCGGTCGATCTCCAACAGCACCTTGCGGGCCAGCGAGTATCCGTTGGAATGCAGGCCCGATGACCCCATCGCGATAACAACGTCGCCGGGCTTGACCCGGTCGGGCCCCAGCACGTCGTCGGCTTCGACCACGCCGACCGCAGTGCCTGATATGTCGTAGTGGTCCGGCTCGATCAGACCGGGATGCTCGGCGGTTTCGCCGCCGAGCAGCGCGCAACCCGCGCGCATGCAACCTTCGGCAATACCGCCGACGATCGCGTTGAGCCGTTCCGGCACGATGCGACCCAAAGCGATGTAGTCCAGTAAGAACAGTGGCTCGGCGCCGCAGACCACCAAGTCGTCGACCACCATTGCCACCAGGTCCAGCCCGACGGTGTCGTGCTTGTCCATCGCCTGTGCGACCGCCAGTTTGGTGCCCACGCCGTCGCTAGATGCCGCCAGCAGCGGTTCGCGGTAATCGCTTCGGAGCGCGAACAATCCGGCGAAACCGCCGAGCTTGCTGCGCACCTCGGGCCTGGTGGCTTTGGACGCCAACGGCTTGAACAGTTCGACGGCGCGGTCCCCGGCTTGGATATCCACTCCGGCCGCGGCATAGGTGACGCCCGGGGCGGCCGGGTCTTTTCCGGACTTCTTTTTAAGGTCGGCCATTGTCGGTAAAGGCTACCGGTCGGCACCGAAACACGGGTATCGGCCACCGGTGCGCTGAGTTAGGGATGGCGCAGCACGGAGGCTTGCTCCGCCTCCGGCGATGTTTCGCGAGCCGCGATGTCGGCCTGCGTAGCTTCTCGCGCCGTCGTCGCGAGCATGTGCTCGACGACGTTCTTGCCTAACGCGGTCTCGCTGGGCAACTCGATCGGATAGTTGCCGTCGAAGCAGGCTGCGCACAGCCGCGAGGTGGGTTGCTCGGTGGCGGCGATCAGACCCCGTAGCGAGATGTATCCGAGCGTGTCGGCGTTGATGGCATGCCGCACCGCTTCGAGCATCTCGTCCTCGTCTTCGACCGCGTTCGCGATCAACTCAGCCGGCGACGGAAAGTCGATGCCGTAGAAGCACGGCCATTTCACCGGCGGCGAGGCGATGCGCACATGCACCTCGACAGCGCCGGCCTCCCGCAGCATCCTGACCAGAGCGCGCTGGGTGTTGCCCCGCACAATCGAGTCGTCGACGACGATGAGCCGCTTGCCGCGGATCACCTCTTTGAGCGGGTTGAGTTTCAGCCGGATACCGAGCTGACGGATGGTTTGCGACGGCTGAATGAAGGTGCGCCCGACGTAGGCGTTCTTCGTCAGGCCTTGCCCGTAGGGGATGCCGGACTCCTGCGCGTAGCCGACGGCGGCTGGTGTGCCGGATTCCGGGACGCCGATCACTAGGTCGGCGTCGATCGGGCATTCGCGGGCCAGCCGACGACCGATGTCGAGCCGGGCGCGGTGCACCGACCGGCCGGCGATCGTGCTGTCCGGTCGTGCGAGGTAGACGTACTCGAAAATGCAGCCCTTGGGTTCGGGATTGGCGAAGCGGGTCGACCGGACGCCATCGGCGTCGATAGCCAACAACTCCCCCGGCTCGATCTCGCGTACGAACGAGGCGCCGACGATGTCCAGAGCGGCCGTCTCGGAAGCGACCACCCAGCCACGGTCCAGGCGTCCCAGGCACAGCGGGCGTACGCCGTACGGGTCGCGTGCGGCGTACAACGTGTTCTCGTCCATGAACGTCAGGCAGAACGCGCCACGCACCGTCGGCAGCAGTTCCAGCGCGGCCTGTTCCACACTGGAATCGGCCGCGCCGTGGGCCAGCAATGCGCCCAGCATGTCGGAGTCGGTGGTGGCACAGGACATCCGGGTGTTGACCAATCCCGCTTCGCGGGCACGCGCGACCAGCTCGGCGCTGTTCACCAGATTGCCGTTGTGCCCCAATGCCACCCCGGTGCCGGCCGCGGTGTTGCGGAATACCGGCTGCGCGTTCTCCCATGTGGTTTGGCCGCTGGTGGAGTATCGGCAGTGTCCGATCGCGACGTGGCCTTCCATGGCGGCCAGTGTCTGCTCTTCGAAAACCTGGCTGACGAGGCCGAGGTCCTTGAAGACCAGCACCTGCGACCCGTCCGCGACGGCGATGCCGGCGGCCTCTTGGCCGCGGTGCTGCAACGCGTAGAGCCCGTAGTAGGTGAGTTTCGCGACTTCTTCGCCGGGGGCCCATACGCCGAATACGCCGCATTCTTCGCCAGGCGGGTTTTCTAGAGCCTCGGAGGCTACGGCTGCATGGGCGGTCACGGTCGGGCGGCTCCCTAGGGGGCGGTTTGGTGACGTAACGCAGTCTACGGAAACGACGGTGATGTGACCGAATCGGGCGGGCGTGTTGCGTCAGGTCCCAAGCGTTTTTCCTGGCCGAAGCGTCCCACCGGGTGCCAGCTGTCACATATGTCACACAACGCACTGATTCGCGGGCGGGGCAGGGCCTAACCGGCCAAGCCCACCACCGGCAGCCAGGTCTGGATCTCGGCGGCCCGCGAGCCGGACAGCCACAGCGCCCCGGTGGCGCTGGCATCGGTCACACCCAGAAACCCGGTTGCCAGTAGCAGCCAGGTTCGCGGATCGGTCTCGACCACATTGGGTGGCGTGCCGCGGGTATGCCTGGGCCCGGAAATACACTGCACGGCAACAAAAGGCGGAATTCGGACCTCGACGCTTGCGCCGGGCGCCTGTTCGGCCAAGGTGTGCGCGGTGAGTCGAACCGCTGCCGCCAGATCCGCTCGGTTCGGAGCCGGACTGGTGTCGTCGCGCAACCAGGCTTCGACAGCCCGGACGGCGTCGCGGGTCTTAACCGGATCGGCTCGATGACGGGCCATCGCTATAGAGTCTCATCCTTGACCTCAACCGAAGTTGAGACTTTAGCCTGGGGCTATGTCGTTTCTAAAGTCGTTCAAACCGCATGAAATTGAGTACATGAAGGCCGGCGGGCACGCGCGGTTGGCCACGATACAACCGGACGGCACCCTGCAGAACAATCCGGTCGGCTTCACCTACAACGAAGACCTGGGCACCATCGACATCTACGGCTATCGCATGTCGAAAAGCCGCAAGTTCCGCAACTTGGCGTCCAACAACACCGTCGCGCTGGTGATCGACGACATTGCGTCCCGCGACCCCATGCGGGTGCGCTGCCTGGAGGTCAGGGGGACCGCCGAACAAGCGGAGTCCGGCGAGCGGCGCAGCGAACCCAGCGGTGAGGAGATCGACACCGCGATCATTCGGATTACCCCGCGGCGCATCATCAGCTTCGGTATTGACGACACCGAGACCGAGCCGCACAAGCTGGCCTTCGACAGCCGGGACGTGCCGACGACTGCCGACTAGGACCCCTAGCGCGACGGCCGCTGAACGGTCAGTGCCGCCGCCGCGGCGGACTCGTTGATCGCCAAGTGCGCCAGCATCGGCGCAATCAAGCTGCCGGACCGTTCGGCCAGCCACCCGAATATCCAACCCGCGCCGCCGGTAGCCAACACGGTGGGTAGCACCGGCTCGCCGGTCGCGCGCGCATCGGCGATGTGGGAGAGGCCAAAAGCAACGGCCTGCAACAGACGACCGCCGGGGGCACCGAAAGCACGGCCGGCTACCGCGGCCAGCGCCGCCCGGAATGCCGCCTCCTCGCCCCACACCGTACCCAGCGGTATCTGCACCGCCAGCCATGTCGATGCCGAGGCTGGCAGTTCCCGTCCGAGCATCGAAAGCCGTACGGCTGGAACGGTTGTCGCCGCCACTACTCCGGCCGCAGCCGTCACTGCGGCCACCAGCCCCAGACGTGTGCCGGCCCACAGCGGTGGCGGGCGCAGGCCAAGCTGTGCCCTCGTCACCAAAACCAGCAGCCCGGCAAGTCCGGCCTGCACTGGTGACCGGCTCCGGGCGGGTAGCCCGGGACCGACGAAGCTCCAGCCGACCAACGCCGCGGCCAGCCCGAGCGCCCGTGCAGGGCGAAAAGCATTGCGCTGCATCATGCTTCAGACTGGTTCAGTGCAACACGCACACGCTCGGTGTCGACTGCTGTCCAGCCCTCCGGCGGCGCCACTGCGACCCACCCGTCCAGGATGTCGTTGCTGTAATTGTGGCCGTGTCCACCGGGCACCCCCTCAGCGTTAGTCAGGTCGGCGCTGACTTGCCAGAACGTGACAACCGGATACCAATGCATCAGCGCGGTGCGGTCCTGACCGCGGGGTTCGATGAGCCACTCGGGCTGGGTGAACAGTAGATCGGGTGACCACCACACGACCGGGTCGGATGGGTGCTGCAGAAAGAGCACGCGAGTGCCCGGCCATGGCGGCCCGGCCAGCACGCTGATGTCTGCAGGAGCGTTGGCTTCGGAGAACCGCACGGTTCGCCCGTTGTCGTAGCGCGGCTGTACCTCCATCGTGTGAGGGTCGCGCCGCACAATCAGGGCATGCCACAACGGACTTTCATGTGGCGGCCCCACCCACAGCACCGCGTCGAAGCCCATCGCGCGGATGTCAGGCAGCCACCCGAATGCGGCCTGGCCGGCCATCGAGCCCAGGCTCTCGCCGTAGAGCACCAATTTTGGCCGGTGGTCGGGCGGAAGTTGTTGCCAGCGTTGGTGAACCGTGTCGATCAGCATTCGGCCGGCATCCATGGACTTCTGCCGGTCGGCGAGGAACGAGATCCAACTGGGCAGGTAGGAATACTGCACACCGACGATCGCGGTGTCGCCGTTGTACATCATCTCCAGCGAGGCCGCCGCCACCGGATCGATCCAGCCGGTGCCGGTGGTCGGCGCGATGACCAGCATTTTGCGGGTGAACGCGCCGGTGCGCTCGAGTTCGCCGACGATCGTGGCCAGTCGGCCTGGGTCGTCGGGTGCGGTGTGCAGTCCCGCGTACACCCGGATGGGCTCCTTGGCGGGCCGGCCGTTGAGCCGAGTCAGTTGAGCTGCGTGCGGACCGCTGGCGACAAAGTTGCGGCCCTGAAAGCCCAGCGAATCCCAGGGCGCCAACGACGCTGGGCTGCCGGATTTTTCCAGGAGCACCGGTTGCGACACGCCGGCTGCGGTGGCGGTGTCCCGCGGCTGGAACACCGCGTTGGCGCCTGCGAAGAATCCCCGGACCAGGACGCCGTTGAACAACATGATCAGCAGCGCCACAACGATAGTCGTGCCGATGAATAGCGCCACCTCGTCGTGCACGTGCCATCGCCTGATCAGCATCCGCGCCAGCAGCTTGACGGCGTCGATGAGTACCCGAAACGTTGACACCAACAGCGCGCCGACAACGACAGCGACGATCAGCGTCCGCAAATAACCCAGCGTCGTCGGACCCTCGATGCCCATCAGCGCGGACACCTGCCGCTGCCAGGAGGCGGCCGGAATCACCATCAGCACACAGGCCGTCGGCGCGATCGCCACGACCGCGGCCTTGAGCCAGAACAGCACCCGTGCCGGTGGCGGCCACCACCGGGCACCCCGGAGCACCACCCGGTAGATGGTCTTGCCGATGACCACGCCAAGGCCATAGCCAAACGCCGCGTTGATACCGCCGATCAGACCCTGGAACACCCAGTCCCGCGGCATCAGTGACGGTGTCAAGGACAGGCAGAAGAACAACGCGCCGAATGCGATCCCGACGAACTTCAGCCGCAGCAGGTTCCACGCCCACACCACCAACGGATGCCGTTGGCGAGGTTCGATAGTCATCGAAGAAGTGCGGCCAGCACTCCTTCGGATGTGCTGCGCAGCTCTGCCAGGGACACGGTGAACAGACCCTGAACCTCCACCGCGTCCGAACCTTGGTCGACGACACCTATGCGGGCGGCCGGCACGCCGCGCGCCTCGCACATCGCGCGGAAGCGACTCTCCTCGGTGCGCGGCACGGCTACCAGCACTCGGGCCGCCGACTCGGAGAACAACATGACAAACGGATCTGTATCCTCGGGAAGCACAATGCGACAACCTGTTTCACCCGCAAGCGCCGATTCCACCACTGCCTGCGCCAGCCCTCCTTCAGACAGGTCGTGGGCAGCAGACACCAACCCGTCTCGGGACGCGGCGCTTAGTACATCGGCAAGGAGACGCTCGCGGGCCAGGTCAACCGCGGGCGGCAGTCCGCCCAGATGGTCGGCGGTGACCTGCGCCCAGACTGATCCGTCGAATTCGTCGCGGGTGTCGCCCAGCAGCATCAGTGTCTCGCCCGGCTCGGTACCCATCGCCGTCGGAATGCGCCGGGCGACGTCATCGATCACGCCCAATACGCCGACCACCGGGGTAGGCAGTATCGCGGTCGACCCGGTTTGGTTGTAGAAGCTGACGTTGCCGCCGGTCACTGGAATACCCAGGGCCGCACAGCCATCTGCCAAACCGCGTACCGCCTGGGCGAACTGCCACATCACGCCGGGGTCTTCCGGTGAGCCGAAGTTGAGGCAGTTCGTCACCGCCACCGGGGTGGCGCCGGTGACGGCGACGTTGCGGTATGCCTCGGCCAGCGCGAGCTGGGCGCCGGTGTAGGGATCCAGCAGCGTGTAACGCCCCGACGCGTCCGTGGACAGCGCGATGCCGCGGCCGGTGGACTCGTCGACGCGTAGCACTCCACCGTCGGCGTGTTCGGCCAACACGGTGTTCCCGCGCACAAGGCGGTCGTACTGCTCGGTTATGAAGGCACGACTGCACAGATGTGGACTACCAAGCAGCGCAAGCAAAGTCGCGCGTAGTTCATCGCCAGTGACCGGTCGGGGCAGGCTGCTGGCCCGGTCGTCGTTCAACGCATCCTGCGAGTCAGGCCGAGCCACCGGGCGCTGATACACCGGTCCCTCGTGGGCCACGGTCCGTGGCGGCACGTCCACGACCGTCTCGCCGTGCCAGGTGATTCGCAACCGGTCGCCGTCGGTGACCTCGCCGACCGCGGTGGCTAGTACTTCCCATTTGCGGCACACCGCCATGAACGCGTCCACGTTCTCCGGTGCGACGACGGCGCACATCCGCTCCTGCGACTCGCTGCAGAGCACTTCGGCCGGGGTCATGTTCTTGGTGCGCAGCGGAACGGTGTCCAGTTCGACCAACATGCCGCCGTCGCCGGCAGAGGCCAATTCCGAGGTCGCACAAGCTATTCCAGCTCCACCGAGATCCTGGATGCCGATCACCAGGCCGGCTGCATACAACTCCAGACAGCACTCGATGAGCACCTTCTCCATGAACGGGTCGCCGACCTGCACCGACGGGAGCTTTTTGCGGCCCGACCCCGACTCGTCGCCGCCAAAGGTCTCCGATGCCAGCACTGACACGCCGCCGATGCCGTCAAGCCCGGTACGCGCACCGAACAGGATGATCTTATTGCCTGCGCCGGACGCGAACGCCAAATGCAGGTCCTCTTGGCGGAGTACGCCCACACACAGCGCGTTGACCAACGGGTTGCCGGCATAGCAGGCGTCGAACACCGTTTCGCCGCCGATGTTCGGCAAGCCCAGTGAGTTGCCGTAGCCGCCGATGCCACGCACCACACCATCGAGCACGCGCCGGGTGTCCGGGGCATCCGCAGCGCCGAATCGCAGCTGGTCCATCACCGCCACCGGCCGAGCGCCCATCGCCATGATGTCGCGGACGATGCCGCCGACGCCCGTGGCCGCACCCTGGTAGGGCTCGACGTAGGAGGGGTGGTTGTGAGATTCCACCTTGAAGGTGACCGCCCAGCCGTCGCCGATGTCGACCACACCGGCGTTCTCCCCGATGCCGGCCAGCATCCCGGCCCGCATCTCCTCGGTGGTGGTCTCACCGAAGTACCGCAGGTGGACCTTGGACGACTTGTACGAACAGTGCTCGCTCCACATCACCGAATACATCGCCAGCTCGGCGTCGGTGGGGCGGCGTCCCAGGATGTCGCGGATCCGCTGATATTCGTCGTCTTTGAGACCCAGTTCGCTGAACGGTTGCGGCTGATCAGGGGTGGCCGCGGCCTGCTCGACGGTATCGACCGCATGAGTAAGCCCGGACGTCACTGCAACAGTCTAGATTGGCGGCCCGCCCGGCTGCGGGACGAGACGGCCTACTGCCCGCCGGCTATGTCGAACGCGTTGCCCTCGGGGTCGGTCAGCACCACCCAGCGAAAGTTGTCGCCGATGCTGTGCCGGCCGACCTCGGTGGCGCCGGCGGCAACAAGCCGCGACACCTCGGCGTCGACGTCAGCCGCGCCGAAATCGACGTGCACCCGGTTTTTCCCTGGCGTGGGATCAGCCACCTTCTGAAAGCCCAGCCGTGGGCCTTCGGGCCGCATAACAGCGAAGAACTCGCCGGGCAGCATCTCCTGGACCTGGCCGTCGAACTGCTCGGCCCACCAGCCGGCCAGCTTCGCGGGGTCGCTGCTGTCAAACGTGACCATCTCTACATTGAGTGTCATGCCGTCTACTTTATTACCCGCGGCGATGACCTCCGAGGTAATTGCGGAACAGCACGCAGCCGAGACACTCTGGCCGTAACGCGCTCGTCCGGAGCGTCAGAGCCACTGGAGGAATCATGACCGACGTTCAATCCGCTTCTCCTGCAACCGTCTTCAGCGCCGAGATGTTTGCGGCGTTCTGGGCGGCGCCCGATATGTCCCGCGGAATGGACATCCTGGCCGACGACATCGTCGGCTACTGGCCCGGCAACCCCGAGCCGGTGCGCGGCGTCAAGGCGTACACGGCAAAGATCGCCGAGCTGCTCACCGCTGCCCCAGACCTGCACCTTGAAGTCGTCGACAGCGCAACCGTTCCGGGCGCCACCGAGGACGAGCAGCTGTTCTTCCTGCACTACACCGGCCGCGGAACGGGTCCCGACGGGCCATTCGAGATCCGCGGGATCGATCGGGTCCGCACCCGCAACGGCATCGTGGTGGAGAACGTGATTCGCTACGAGCCGCTGTTCGTCAAGTAGCGCCTTAGCAGCCGGTCAGCCCGGCGACAAGAAGGCCCGCAGAGCCGCCGCGTACGCGACGACGTCGCCCGCGCCCATCAATTCCCGTGCTGAATGCATGGCCAGCTGAGCAGCGCCCACGTCGACCGTCGGGATACCGGTCCGCGCCGACGTCATCGGACCGATCGTCGAGCCACAGGGAAGGTCGGCGCGGTGCTCGTAGCGTTGCAGCGGCACGCCGGCCTGCTGGCAGGCCAGCGCGAACGCGGCGGCGGTGCGACCGTCGGTGGCGTAACGCAGATTCGGGTGCACCTTGACCACCGGACCGCCATTAATCGCGATCAGGTGTCCCGGCTCGTGCCTCTCCGGGTAATTGGGATGGGTGGCGTGCGCCATGTCCGCCGAGGCGACCATCGATCCCGAAAGCCGTCGCAGAAAGTCCTCCCGTCCGCCGCCACCGGCCAGCACGATGCGTTCCAGCGTGGTGAGCAGCAGCTCGGAGTCGGCGCCGTGATCGGAGGTCGAGCCCACCTCCTCGTGGTCGAACAGCGCCAGCACGGGCAGGTATTCGCCCATGCCGGCGTCCAGGAACGCTGCCAGCCCCGCATAGCAGGACGCCTGGTTGTCCAGCCGCGGCGCGCTCACGAACTGCTCACCCAGCCCGGACAGCGTCGACGGGGTCAGGTCGTGGGTCATCAAGTCGGCGCCGAGCACGTCATCGGGATCGACGCCGGCTTGCGCCGCGACGTAGCCGATAAACGACGGGGTTCGATCGTCGGCTCCCCACACCGCGTTGACGTGGCGCTGCGGATCGAGCGTGAGCGACTTGCGGTCCTCCGCAAGGTGGATCGCCAACTGCGGCACGCGCAGTATCGGCGCATCGATCCGCACCAGCCGGTGGGCGATCCCACCGCCGTCACGGATCGAGAGTCGCCCGCTGATGCCCAGGTCGCGGTCCAGCCAGGAGTTCAGCCAGACGCCGCCATACGGCTCCAGCGCCACGACCCGCCAGCCGGCGACTTCGCGGTCGGGGTGTTGCTTGACCCGCAGGTTCGGGCTGTCGGTATGTCCGCCGATGATCCGAAACGGGCGAGCACCGGTGGTGCTGTCCCAGCCGACCAGCGACCCGGCCCGTACGGTGAAGAACTTGCCCGCCGAGGGCCATTCGTCTGCTTCGGCCAGCTCGGTGTAGCCGGCGGCGCGCAGCCTGGTCGCCACGGTGGTACAGACGTGGTACGGCGATGGGGACTCGTCGATGAATTCGCACAAGCCCCGCGCGGTAGCCGCCATGTCCTTCATCTTTTCATCACGCTCGTTGCGGCGACCCGCGGGCACGTTAGGGTCGAACGCGTGCCCGCAGTGCAGCCGCAACCGGTTCTCGCACCTCTGACTCCGGCTGCGATCTTCCTGGTGGTCGCCATCGATGACGGCGGCGAGGCGGCGGTGCACGATGCGTTGCCGGAGCTCTCCGGACTGGTGCGGGCAATCGGGTTCCGCGATCCCACAAAACGGTTGTCGGTGATCGCCTCGATCGGCTCCGAGGCGTGGGACCGGTTGTTCACCGGTCCGCGTCCTGCCGAGCTGCACCCGTTCGTCGAGCTGCACGGTCCGCGGCATGCCGCCCCGGCCACTCCGGGCGATCTGTTGTTCCACATCCGGGCCGAGAGCATGGACGTCTGCTTCGAGCTGGCCAATCGCATTCTCAAGTCGATGGCCGGTGCAGTGACCGTGGTCGACGAGGTGCACGGCTTCCGGTTTTTCGACAACCGCGACCTGCTGGGTTTCGTCGATGGGACC
>NZ_JBAUZA010000528.1:0-2570 GCF_049585075.1 Mycobacterium sp. | reverse complement strand
ACTCCGCGCCGTCCGGACACCGCCACCCGAAGCGGTGCGGCGAGCTGGTTGGCGATCGCGGCACAGCGCGCGTCAGCGGCGTCGGTGGCGAATCGCTCCAGCTCATCGACAAAAATCTGGTAGCCCTGTCGGTTCATGCGTTCGCCTGTTAAGTCCATCCCCTGTCGGTCGTGCTCTGGCACCGCCCATTGTCGCCGGGGCGGGTCTGCCGCTGAATGGTGGCATCTGCTGCGCCGGGACGCGAGCCACTCGCTACCAGTCGAAGGCAACTGTTGGGTATCAATCTGGGCCGCGAGAGGCAACATGGTCGGTTAATGGGTAACGATGAACGGATGCGCGCGCAGCCCTCGGTGGAAGCGGCCATACCGCCGACACCGTCTGACACCCTGCCCGCAGCACGCACTGCCGGCGGGTATCGCCGGAACACCAGCTTCCGGTCGCGACGTTCTGCGCTATCGGCCGGCCAGCAGCGGACCTGGGAGCGGCTGTGGCCGGAACTCGGCATCGTTGCCTCCTCGGGGGACAGCCCCGACACGGCCGACGAGCCGCTGAACACCGCCGCCTGGTTTGGCCGCGATGCACCGCTCGTGCTCGAAATCGGTTGTGGCACAGGGACTTCTACCCTAGCTATGGCGCAATCGGAGCCGGACGTCGATGTCATCGCCGCCGAGGTGTACCGACGCGGGCTGGCACAGCTGCTCTCCGCGATCGAACGGGAAAACGTCACCAATATCCGGCTGATTCGCGGGGATGCCGTCGACGTGCTGGAATCTCTGATCGCGCCGGGCTCGCTGAGCGGGGTTCGGGTGTTCTTCCCCGATCCATGGCCCAAGTCCCGACACCACAAACGCCGGCTGCTCCAGCCCCCCACGGTTGCGCTGATCGCTGACCGGCTCCGGGCCGGGGGTGTGCTGCACGCCGCCACCGACCATCCCGGTTACGCCGAGCAGATCGCCGAGGTGGGCGACGCCGAACCCCTGCTGACCCGGGTGGATCCGGCATGGCGAGAAGCGGCCGGACTACCTATCTCGGTCGTCCGCCCGACCACCAAATATGAGGGCAAGGCGCAGCATGCCGGCAGCGCTGTCGCTGAATTGGTGTGGCAGCGCCGCTCCGAAAGAAGCCGCCCATGAGTTTGACCGACCAAACGACAGCAGAACCGATGGCGCTGTCCGGCGGCGCCGAGCCCGACGCCGAACCAGCCGTTCGGCGGGTGCTTTTGGTGTGGGATGCGCCGAACTTGGACATGGGCCTGGGATCGATCTTGGGCCGCAGGCCCACGGCGCTGGAACGCCCGCGTTTCGACGCGCTTGGTCGCTGGTTGCTGGCCCGCACCGCCGAGGTCGCAGCCAACCGCCAAGATGTCTCAGCCGAGCCCGAGGCCACCGTATTCACCAACATCGCGCCGGGCAGCGCCGAAGTGGTCCGGCCGTGGGTGGATGCGCTGCGTAACGTGGGGTTTGCTGTCTTCGCCAAGCCGAAACTCGACGAAGACAGCGATGTGGACAGCGACATGCTGGATCACATCGCGCAGCGCAGCGCCAGCGGACTGGCGGCGCTGGTAGTAGCGTCGGCCGACGGCCAGGCGTTCCGCTTGCCGCTTGAGGAAATCTCGCGCGGCGGGGTACCCGTGCAGGTGCTTGGATTTCGCGAACATGCTAGTTGGGCGCTAGCGTCGGATACCTTGGAGTTTGTTGACCTGGAGGACATCGCAGGTGTTTTCCGGGAGCCGCTGCCGCGGATCGGACTCGATTCGCTGCCTGAGAAGGGGGCGTGGCTACAACCGTTCCGGCCACTGTCTTCGTTGCTGACCTCGCGTGTCTGACAACTGGAAACCAATGCGCGGGTCGCCGCCGAGGATTAAGGAGTAGACGTGTTCGCCTGGTGGGGTCGAACTGTGTACCGCTACCGGTTCGTCGTAATCGGCGTCACGGTGGCGCTGAGCCTGCTCGGCGGCATCTTCGGGATCAGCCTCGGCAAGCACGTCACGCAGAGTGGTTTCTACGACGACGGCAGCCAGTCAGTCAAGGCATCGGTGCTCGGTGACCACACCTACGGACGTGACCGCACCAGCCACATCGTGGCGACCTTCACCGCACCCAAGTCGGTCACCGACCCGGCGTGGCAGAAGAAGGTCGTCGACGAACTCAACGCCTTCAAGAAGGACCACCCCGACCAGGTCGTCGGCTGGGCCGGCTGGCTGGCGGCGCCGTCCAGCACCGAGCCCGTCATCAAGGGGATGGCCAGCGAGGACGGCAAGCACACCTTCGTCAGCATCCCGTTGAAGGGCGATGACGACGACACGATCCTGACCAACTACAAGGACATCGAGCCGGGTCTGCAGAAGCTCAACGACGGCAAGGTCCAGCTCGCCGGCCTGGAGCCGATCGCCAACGCGTTGACCGGGACCATCGCCACCGACCAGAAGCGCATGGAGGTGCTGGCGCTGCCGCTGGTCGCGGTCGTGCTCTTCCTGGTGTTCGGCGGGGTGATCGCGGCCTCCCTGCCCGTGATGGTGGGCGGCCTGAGTATCGCCGGCTCGCTGGGCATCCTGCGCCTCATCGCAATGT
>NZ_JBAUZA010000527.1:0-4351 GCF_049585075.1 Mycobacterium sp. | reverse complement strand
GGCCAGCACCAGGCCGCCGCGCGGCCCGCGCAGCGACTTGTGCGTAGTAGTGGTGGTGATGTGGGCAAAGGGCACCGGGTCCTCGTCGCCGGTGAATACCTTGCCGGCGACCAGCCCGGCGAAGTGCGCCATGTCCACCATCAAGGTGGCGCCGACCTCGTCAGCGATCTCGCGCATCTTCGCGAAGTTGATCCGCCGTGGGTAGGCCGAGTAGCCGGCCACCAGGATCAACGGCTTGAACTCACGCGCGGCGACGGCGAGCGCGTCATAGTCCAGCAGCCCGGTTTGCGGGTCAGTGCCGTAGCTGCGCTGGTGGAACATCTTGCCGGAGACGTTGGGCCGGAAGCCGTGGGTGAGGTGACCGCCGGCGTCCAGTGACATGCCCAGCAGTCGCTGGCCGCCGAGCTTGGCGCGCAGCTGCTCCCAGTCCGCCTCGGACAGATCGTTGACGTGTTTGGCCCCGGCCTCGGCGAGGCCGGGCGTCTCAATCCGGGTGGCCAGGATGGCCCAGTAGGCAACGAGGTTGGCGTCGATGCCGGAATGCGGTTGGGCGTAGGCGTACGGCGCGGCGAACAGCTCACGGGCGTGCTCGACGGCAACACTCTCGACGGTGTCGACGTTCTGACAGCCGGCGTAAAAGCGGTGCCCGATGGTGCCCTCGGCGTACTTGTCGGACAACCAGCTGCCCATGGTGAGCAGCACCGCGGGCGACGCATAGTTTTCGCTGGCGATGAGCTTGAGCGAATCGCGTTGGTCGGCAAGCTCTTTGCGTGTCGCAGCGGCGATCCGCGGTTCGACGGACTCGATGACCTGTAGTGCCGCGCGGTACGCGCTGCTCGCGGTATCGGCGTACTCAGCGCCTACGGCTGCGGTGGAGGTAGTGGTCGCGGTCAAGTCGGCTGCCATGCACCCGAGACTAGTCGGCGTGCAATGCCGACGGGATCAGTGGCTCGTCGAGCAGCCGGCCGAAACGTTCGGTGAGGCCGACGCCGGCCGGGCGGTCGTCCAGCCACGCCCGCAGCAGTCGATACCCCTCGACGTAAGTGCTGGTGTAGGCGCGCCACAGCGACGACGACAGGAATCGCAACATCTGCCGCGCGCGAGTGTCGTTGACCAGCAGCCAACGCCGCAGGAAAGCCACCACTTCGTCGGCGTCGCGATGCTCGTCGTGCAACATCAGCGCGGCGTCCTGGCGGACACCGGCCAGCGCCGCGGACGCCTCGGAAACCGCTTCGGCACGCTCGCCGTCAAACCTCAGCCCCAGATCGGCGTAGATCTCCGACGCCCAGTGTCCCCAGCCCGGGCCGACGGCGGCGTACAACGCCAAATCGGCCAGGCCTTCAGCCATCAGGCACTGCGGGGTATTCACCAGGAAAATGGTCTGCTCGGCCTGGCCTTTCCCGTTGACCAGCCCGGCCTCTTTGCGGCAGTGCTCGGTGTGATGGCCCGGATAGGATTCGTGGGCCACCAGCCGCGGCAGGTTCGACATCAGTTGCTTGATGTCGGCGTTGACGGCCACGGTCGAGCGGTAATCGCCGAGGTAGTAGTTGAATCCCGACCACGGCTTGTCGGTGACCACCTGATACTCAACGGTTTCGGTGTCGGGCAGCGGATACTCGGCGCGCACCCGGTCGCGCAGCGCGCTGGAGAACGCGTCGATGCACGCGGCCAACCGATCGGGCGAGATCTCTTCTGCTGCGCGATGGGCCTCCATCCGGTCGACCAGTGAGCCACTGGGGGCCTGGTCGCCTAACACCTCGTCGAGCCGGGCATGGGCCTGCCGGTAGGTCTCCGGCTCACCCTTGGCGATGTGGACGTCGAAGTAGTCGTGCACCTCGTCGACGAAGCCGATGTCTTCGCCGGCGAACTTGCGCCCCGCGCAGGCCAACGCCCGCAGGTGAGCGCCGATGTAGGCGGCGCGGGCTTCGTCGAATCCATTGCTGTGCGGCACATCTGGCAGTACGGCGAGCAGTCGCTCAGCCTGCCGTACCAGGCTGGCCGGGTCGGGGGCGGCCTCGGCCAACACGGTTTGGCGCAACGCGGGATCGCCGGTGAAGGCGTCGACGTACCCGGATTCGATCCGGTCGAAGCGCAAACCGATCAGCAGGTACTCGCGGATCAGCGCGGCGGGTTCCATACCGGTTAACGCTAGCCGCGTCGCCCCTGCAAGACTGACAGTCATGCCGCGGCTGAGCGAGCCGAGCCCCTATGTGGAGTTCGACCGGAGTCAATGGCGCACGCTACGTAAGTCGACGCCGCAGCCGCTGACCGAAGAAGAAGTCGTCGGCTTGCGTGGTCTGGGCGAGCAGATCGACCTGTTGGAGGTCGAAGAGGTCTACCTGCCGCTGGCCCGGCTTTTGCACCTCCAGGTCGCCGCCCGGCAAGGGTTGTTCGCCGCGACCGACGAATTCCTCGACGAAACGCGGCAGAACCCCGATCGGCCGGTGCCGTTCATCATCGGGGTGGCCGGCAGCGTGGCGGTCGGTAAGTCGACGACGGCCCGCGTGCTGCAGGCGCTGCTGGCCCGGTGGGATCACCACCCGCGGGTCGACCTGGTGACCACCGATGGGTTCCTCTACCCGAATGCGGAGTTGAGCCATCGAAACCTGATGCACCGCAAGGGTTTTCCGGAAAGCTATGACCGACGCGCCCTGATGCGATTCGTTACCTCGGTGAAGTCGGGTTCGGACTATGCCTGCGCCCCGGTGTACTCGCATCTGCACTACGACCGGGTGCCAAACGCCAAGCAGGTGGTACGCCACCCCGACATCTTGATCCTCGAAGGCCTCAACGTGCTGCAGACCGGGCCCACCCTGATGGTGTCGGACCTGTTCGACTTCTCGCTATATGTGGACGCGCGGATCGAGGACATCGAGCAGTGGTACGTCTCCCGGTTTTTGGCGATGCGCTCGACCGCGTTCGCCAACCCGGCCTCGCACTTCCACCACTATGCGGGTCTGACCGATCCGCAGGCGGTGGTGGCAGCCCGCGACATCTGGCGCTCGATCAACCGGCCGAACCTCATCGAAAACATCCTGCCGACGCGGCCCAGGGCAACCCTGGTGCTGCGCAAGGACGCCGATCATTCGATTAACCGGCTGCGGTTGCGCAAGCTGTAGATGCGAACAAGCCGATGCGGGGACGCGCACCGCAACCTCTGACGGCGGCGCCCCGCACCGGCGGGACGGGAGTCACGCCGGCAGACGGCGCACTCCGAGGTATTGCAGGTAGCCGATCAGCGCGGTGTAGACGCCGCTGGCCAGCGTGGCGGCGACGCCGGTCGCGGTCAGCGGCAGCGCGTCGACGGCCACCACGACGACCGCCGCCACGGTGAAGACGACATTGGCGATCACGACGCCGATCCCGGCGCGGCGCAGGTCGGGTGTGGCGGCCAGGACGAACACCACCAGCCCGTAGAGCACGAAGAACGCGCCCAGGCCGTATTCGGCGCCGGAGCTCAGCCCGGTGAGCGACGAGAGCGGATCGGCGGCCGCGGCGATCAGCAGGCCGGCGAACCCGGTCAGCGTTGCGTCGAGCCGCATGGCAAACCGCAACAGCGAGTCGGTCGAGTCGGCGAGAGGTCGGGGGGCAAGTCCGGTAACAGCGGTCATGTCGGAACTCCTTGCGGTGTCGGGTCGAACACTTCTGAGCGTGCCGTGATGCGACTGCCAGATCGACGCGTCGCGCTGCCACGCGCTGCCATGCGCAGGTCAACTAAGTGATCTTGGCCACGTATTCCTTGGCTAGCCGAGCTAACTGAGGACTACGGCTAGCTGGAGACAGCCACCCGGCCGCGCAGATCGGCGGCGATAAGCCGGGCGGCGGCGTTCTGCCAGTTGTGCAGCGACCGCTGCGGCACCTCGGTGACAAACCACTGCCAGGCCTGCCGCGCGGTCGCGTCCAGACCGGCAGCGGTGGCGTTTTGCGCGTAAGCGCGCACGCCCACGACATAGGGGAAATACAGCGCGTTGTAGTAGCGCCACTGCTCGGTGGTGCCGAAGTCGCCGCCGTCGCGCGGTTTTAGCCGCGCGATGCGGTCGGCCAGCAGGGCTTTGAGCTCGATGGCCCGCTCCAGCGGCTGATCGGGCGCTCCGCGCGCGGTCAGCCGCTCGTCTATGGCCGGCAACGCGGTCAGTGGACTGGCGACCAGCTTGGACAAGTCGCCGTAGTGGCCCAGCGCGCGGCGGGTCAGCCGGGCGAACGTCTCATCGTCGAAGCCGTCGAGCGGATCGGCCGACCGAAGCGGTAGCGCGGATTGCGTGCGCCGCAACGTCTCCCGGTCGGCTCGCAGCATCGGGGATCGGGAGAACACCATCCGGTCCAGCAGCCCGGCCAGCGGGTCGGCCAGTAC
>NZ_JBAUZA010000526.1:0-2123 GCF_049585075.1 Mycobacterium sp. | reverse complement strand
GGATATGTGCGGGTGCTGCGTTGGCCGCAGGGGTGGCGCCGAACAGCATCGCGCCAGCGACGGCGCTCGCGCCCGCTGCGCTTGCTACTAGGCGGCGGGCCGAAGTGAGTGAGATCAACATTTTAGGTGCTCCTTTCCTGGGAGACTTGATACCCACAACGCTAAATATCAATACTTAGCAAAAGGTAAATTAATGCAATACCCCAGCTTAAAATGCGGTTTATGACGTCAACCAGCTATTACGTCGTTTTCCCTGCCGGTGCTGCAATTTGATGCTCTCACCCGATACATCCATACTGATCTCAGTAATTACGCGAACACCTTAACTCCCTGGTCATATGGCATATACTGACTCACTGATATCCGTATTTCTGACATTCCTTACATACGTATAATCACTTATAGTATGTACAACCTTGCCATAACTATACGCGGATATGACCCCATCCAGCTAACTAAAGGCAAGCTTTCTGTGCTATTCGTTGATATACCTCTGTTTGTATGCAGCAATCACAAACTACGTCCCGTCAAAACAGCAGATTGGGCCCACCTGACCCCGGCCTTCGTACGGTGCACGGTGCGTAGTTACGGGTTAACTGACATACTGATGTCCTGATCTACTGAAACTCACGCCGACCGAAGGTGGCGAGTCGCATGGAACCCAGCTCCTCCTCGTTCCGAGCCATCCCGCACCAGCGCGTGGACGCTGCGGCAACGACCGAACGCCTCCCCGGAGTCCGTCAGAAACTCGTCCAACCTTCACACCGCCAACGAACACGACGGACCGTCGACCTGACCCCCGCCACCCATCGCGCCCTCGACATCTGGCAGCGCGAAGCCGCCGACCGCCTGGGACTCGCCCGAGTCACCGGACAAGAAGTCCTCTGCGCACTCATCGAGCAGCTGTTGACCGACCCCGCGCTTTCTGGCGAAGTGACCCGACGCATCCGCGACCGGCGCTAACCCTGCTAACTTCGCCGTCATGGCAGAAGCGCAGCGTCCCGATCGCCGCGAGCAAGCAGAAGTCGACGAGCGCAGCACGCTGGAGTCATTCCTCGACGACTATCGAGACATCGTGGTGCGCAAGGTTTCTCACTTGTCCGACACCGATGCTCGCCGCAGGCTCGTCCCGTCGTCGACCACGGTCGGCGGGCTGGTCAAGCACCTGCGTTGGGCGGAATACGGCTGGTTCGAACAGCTTTTGCAGGAGCGAAGCGACGACAACCGTCGCCCGCACGAACGCGCCTGGGAGTTCGAGTTCCTGCCCGAGGAGTCGCTACCGACACTGGTCGCCGAATATCAAGCGCAATGCGACAAGTCCCGCCGAATCGCAGCACGGCATCCGCTCGACCGCGTGGTGCCGCATCGTCGCTTCGGGACAGTTTCGCTGCGCTGGATCTACGTACATATGATCGAGGAGACTGCGCGTCACACCGGACAACTCGACATCTTGCGCGAACAACTCGACGGCGCAACCGGATTCGACGGCTGAATCGCCCTGCGATTGCCCGCCTGCGGCTAAGCAAGCTAGGGTTCGATGTCGCGCAGTTCCCGTTTGAGAATCTTGCCGGTCGGGTTGCGCGGCAACTCGTCGAGGAAGACCACTTCCCGCGGCACCTTGTACTTGGCGAGCTGATCACGCACATACTTCTTGACGGTGTCCTCGTCGAGGCTGGCGTTCTTCTTCTTCACCACGAAGGCGCGCAGCCGATGGCCCCACTCCTTGTCCTCCACACCAATCGCGGTGGCCTCCACCACATCTGAATGTCCACTGATGCAGTCCTCGACTTCGGCGGGGAAGACATTCTCGCCGCCGGAGACGATCATCTCGTCGTCACGGCCACTGATGTAGAGCAGACCGTTCTCGTCGAAGTAGCCGACATCACC
Source organism: Mycobacterium sp. (assembly GCF_049585075.1). GTDB lineage: Bacteria > Actinomycetota > Actinomycetes > Mycobacteriales > Mycobacteriaceae > Mycobacterium. The sequence continues at coordinate 236 of NZ_JBAUZA010000526.1, read as the reverse complement.
GGAGGACAACAGGCCATCGACAATCTGCTTACCGCCGCCGCCGGTATAGCCCTCGAACGGGAACGTCGTCCCGACGAAGATCCGGCCTACCTCGCCCTGCGGCAACTCCTTGCCGTTGTCGTCGAAGATCTTCACCTTCACACCCTTGACCACGGGTCCCGCCGTCGAGGAGTTGAACTCCAGATGCTTGGGCTCGGCAATGGTGGCGAACGCGATCTCCGTTGAGCCGTACATGT
>NZ_JBAUZA010000525.1:0-3828 GCF_049585075.1 Mycobacterium sp. | reverse complement strand
CCCCAGCGCCGGCGGCGACACGATCGCGGCAGGCCTGCGGGAGGCCGCTGCCGACGATGCGGTGTCAGCGATCGTGTTGCGGATCGACTCGCCGGGCGGTTCGGTCAACGCGTCGGAAACCATTTGGCGCGAGGTGCGCAAGGCGCGCGACCGGGGCAAGCCGGTGGTGGCGTCGATGGGTGCGGTCGCCGCGTCCGGCGGCTACTACGCCTCGATGGGCGCCAACGAGATCGTCGCCAACCCGGGCACGATCACCGGTTCGATCGGTGTGATCACCGGCAAGCTGATCGCCCGGGACCTGAAGGGCCGCTTGGGCGTCGGGTCGGATTCGGTGCGCACCAACGCCAACGCCGACGCCTGGTCGGTGAACGCACCGTTCACCCCTGAGCAGCACGCCCAGGTCGAGGCCGAGGCGGACCTGTTCTACACCGACTTCGTGCACCGGGTCGCCGAGGGCCGCAAGCTGAGTGTCGAGGCGGTGGACGCCGTCGCCCAAGGCCGGGTCTGGACCGGTGCAGATGCTCTCGAGCACGGCTTGGTCGACGAACTCGGCGGCTTGCGAACCGCGGTGCGCCGCGCAAAGGTGTTGGCGGGCTTCGACGAAGACGCCAAGGTCCGGCTTGTCGGCTATCCGGGCTCGTCGTTGTGGGACTTCCTGCGGCCGCGCCCGTCGTCGCAACCGGCGGCCGCGTCGTTGCCGGATGCGCTGGGCGCATTGATCGGCCAGTCGGTGGTCGGGATTATCGAGCAGGCCGAGCGGGCGTTCAGCGGTGCCAGTGTGCTGTGGCTGGGGGAGTCTCGCTTCTAGCTCGTGAGTGTGCCGCTGACGTAGATGATTTCGCCAAGCGGCTCGTCATCCTCGGGCGCGGGAATCTCGAATCCTTCGCGGTGGAACAACTCGGCACGAGGGGTATCGACGACATCCCATCCCTTACCACGCAGGTATTCGATGACGTGGCTGCGCCCCTCGGTGTACACCAACGACGGCATATCGATGTCGACGCCTTGCTCGCGAAACTGCGCCGTCATCTCGCGAACCCGGTCGGGGTCCAAATCTTTAAGGCCTGGAACATATTCGGTGGCGATGGTGCTGCCCGGGGCGCTCATCGCGGTGATGTTGTCGAACAACCGGTCCTGGGCATCTGGCGGCAGGTAGATCAGCAGACCTTCGGCCAGCCACGCCGTGGGCGCTTGCGCGTCAAAGCCGGCGGCCTCGAGTGCGGCAGGCCAGTCGAATCGCAGATCGATGCCGACCGTACGGCGCTCGGCAGTAGGCTCCGCGCCGATGTCGGCCAGCGTGGTGGTCTTGAACTCGATCACCTGTGGCTGATCGACCTCATAGACCACGGTCTCGGCCGGCCAATGCAGCCGGTAGGCCCGCGCATCCAGGCCGGATGCCAGGATCACCACTTGACGCACACCCGCGTTGACGGCCGCCAGCAAGTAGGAGTCAAAGTACTTGGTGCGCACCCCAATTCCGTTGACGATGGTCTGCATCCGGGCTGGCGACGCGTTTTCGATGGCGGAGAAGTCGACCGAGCCGTCGATCATCTTCACGAAGAATTCCAGCCCGACGGCGCGAACCAGGGGTTCGGCGAACGGATCGTTGATCAGCCCGTGAGGATCCTTGGTCGCCATCGCGCGGGCCGCCGCGATCATCGTCGCGGTCGCGCCCACACTGGATGCCAGGTCCCAGCTGTCGTCATGAGTTCGTGCCATGTCCGCCCTATCCGAGGGTGGCAGCGACATAGGACATGTCCCGAAACATCGCCATCGACTCGTCGTCCGGGAAGGTAAATCCGTTGCGCTGGTAGAGCTCCGGGGCGGGATGCGGGGTGACCTGCCAGCCGTGGCCGGTCAGGTAGTCGATCACGATACTGCGCTCGCCCTGGTAGAACAGGTCGCCCGGGTTCATGTTGAAACCGGCGCGCCGCCACCGTTCGCCAATGCGCTGCACGCTCTCCTCGGAGAAGGCATCCGGGTTGCCGATGTGTTCGGTGGCGAGCTGGCTTCCCGGCGCGCTGAGCGCGGTGATGTTGTCGAACAATCGGTCCTGGGCCTCGGGCGGCAAGTAGGGCAATAGGCCTTCGGCGCTCCACGCCGTCGGCTGGTTCACGTCGAAACCCGCTTCCCGCAACGCTGCTGGCCAGTCGTATCGCAGATCGATGCTGACCGTACGCCGCTCGGCGGTCGGCTCGGCGCCGAGATCGGCCAAGGTTGTGGTCTTGAAGTCGATCACCTGCGGCTGGTCGATCTCGTAGACCACCGTTCCGGCCGGCCAGGGCAGCCGGTAGGCCCTGGTGTCCAGGCCGGACGCCAGGATGACCGCCTGACGAATGCCGCCTTCGGTGGCGGTTACGAAGAAGTCATCGAAAAACCTTGTGCGCACCGCCATTTGCTCAGACCGCGTTCGGCGGTTCAGCACCGGGTCGTCGTCCAGGCTGACCTCGCCGTCGACGAGGCGGATGAACGGAGTCAAGCCCACCGCACGGACTAGCGGATCGGCCAGCGGATCATCGAGCAGCGGGTCGGGGCCTTGCGAGGCAATAGCACGTGAGGCGGCAACCATCGTCGCGGTCGCTCCCACGCTGGATGCCGGGTCCCAGCTGTCGCCGTCGAATCGTCCGGATTGGGCCTGTGTCATGTGATGACTCCTACTTTTTGTCGGTCAGTGTGCCGCTGACGTAGAGCCGGTCGGCAAACGGGAAGTCGTCGTCAAGCGGCGGAAGCCCGTTGGCCGCGAACAGCTCTCGTGTGCTGCGGCCGGTGATCTGCCAGCCGCAATCGGACAGGTAGGGCGCCGCCTCGTTGCGGTCGCCGAAATAGATCAGCTCGGTCATATCGAGATCGAGGCCGTGCTTACGCCAGCGCTCGGAGACGGTCCGCATGTGTTCCTTGAGACGCTCGCGCAGGGCGTCATCTCGCCGGGGCATGCTTTCGGTAGCGATCCGGCTGCCCGGCGCGGACAGCGCGGTGACGGTGTCGAGCAACCGATCCTGCGCCTCAGGTGGCAGGTAACCCAACAACCCCTCAGCGCTCCATGCCGTCGGCTGGTCTGCATCGAAACCCGCAGCGCGCAACGCAGTTGGCCAGTCGTCGCGCAAATCGATCGCGACCGTGCGCCGGTGCGCGGTGGGCTGCGCGCCCAACTCGGCCAGCGTGCGGGATTTGAATTCGATCACCTGCGGCTGGTCGATCTCGTACACCGTAGTGCCGTCGGGCCAGGATAGCCGGTAGGCCCGGGAATCCAATCCGGAGGCCAGGATCACCGCCTGCCTGATGCCTGCCTGTGTCGCGTCGAGAAAGAACTCGTCATAGAACTTGGTGCGGACCGCCATGTTGTCGGTCATCCGCGGCATGCTCCGCGAGGAACTGTCGCCGTCGTCCTGGAGGTCGGCGGGGTTCAACTCGCCGCTGACCAGCCGGACGAACAGGTCCACGCCCACGGCGCGGACCAGTGGCTCGGCGAACGGATCGTTGATCAACGGGTGCTCGGACTTGCTGGCCATCGCGCGCGACGCGGCGACCATCGTGGCGGTCACGCCAACACTTGATGCCAGATCCCAGGTGTCGTTGTCGGTGCGTGCCATCGCTACCCCTCTGCACGGAAGGCGGGTTGATACTTAGCCAATATAACGAGCTTACCACGCCGCCGAATAGCCACTTGTGCAGGCATATTGCCGAAACCGGTGTGGTAGCTGGTCATTCGCGCCACGCTTTGGCCATGGTGTACGCGGTAGCAGGAAAGCGGGTGGTGGTCACCGGCGCGTCGTCGGGCATCGGCGCCGCCCTGGCGCGGCGGCTGGCCGGCCACGGCGCGGTGGTGGG
>NZ_JBAUZA010000524.1:0-3089 GCF_049585075.1 Mycobacterium sp. | reverse complement strand
GCCGACACCCCCGGCCGCGGCATGCACCAGCACCCGCTCGCCGGTGCGCAGCGAGCCGTAACCGTGCAGCGCCGCCCAGGCCGTTGCGTAGTTGACCGGCACCGCGGCGCCTTGCTCGAAGCTCATCGACTCCGGAAGCGCCACGGTGTCGTCCGCGGACGCGTTGACGATTTCGGCGTAACCGCCGAAACGCGTTCCGGCCAATACTCGTTCGCCGATGCGCGCGGTATCGACGCCGTCGCCGACGGCTTCGATCGTCCCGGCCACCTCGTAGCCGACGACGCTGGGGACTTTCGGCGCATCGGGGTAGAGCCCGACGCGAGCCAGGTGGTCGGCGAAGTTCACGCCCGCCGCGCGCACCGAAACCCGCACTTGTCCGGCCGCAGGCGGCGGCGGATCGGGACGTTCCTGCACTTTGAGCACCGACGGCGGGCCGTGCTTGGTGATGACGACTGCGCGCATGGCCCTCTGGCTACAGGTGACTTGCGGCGAATGCTGCGGCTTGCCCCGGCATTCCGGAATTCGGATAGGAGAGGTGCGCCGCGGAGAACATCTCGTCGTGCGTCGGCAGCGCGATACCCCCACCCGGGGTACAGATCGCGTCGCCGGGCGCACACAGGTCAATGGCCTTGGCCCCATACCAGGGGCTGACCGTGCTTACCGGCCCGCCAAGATATCTGTCCGATGGATTCCCGAAGAGGGCGAGCGCAGCAACGTGATCAGCCTGGTCCGCCGATAGCGTCGCGGGGACAAAGCCCGCGATCGGGAATTGGGCGATGGTGATCTGATCGATCACCATCGCGCCCTGGGAGTATCCGCCCAGCACCATCTTGGTGTTTGGGCAATTCGCGATCATGGACTGGACGTGCGCGCTCGCATCACTAGTGCCGTCGTTGACGGACGGCACGAAATCCTCTGAGGCCGGGTAGTTGACGGGATACACCCCGACGGACTTGCCCCCGACCTGTGAGCGCAGCCCATCGATGAATTTCTGTCCTACGACGCCGACACCGGGCGCTTCGGTGGTGGCGCGGGCGAACGTCACCTCGACGTCGGGGCAGGGGGCAGCGGACGCCGAGGCAATCAGGATCGGTGCGCTCAGCAGCGCCGCCCAGGTGGTCACTACGACCACACCAAGGAAATACGAGATCGGTCGCAGGCTCACCCGCTAATGCTGACACATTGCGACCCAAGTGGGGTCTGCGTTTTGGCCGATTGTTTTTCGCCGGTCAGCCGGGCGGCGCGAAGAACTCGAGCGCGATACCGTCCGGGTCGCGAAAGCTCAAGCCCGACCCATACGGCGCGTCCACGATTCCGCCGTGGTGGACGCCGAGCTCGTTGAGCCGGGTCATCCACGTCTCCAAGGCGGCGCGGTCGGCGCAGCCGAAGCCGACGTGGTCCAAGCCCACCCGAAACTCGCTGAATCGCTCGTCGGGGGCCGAATGCTCGTGCTGATGGATTCCGAAGATCGTCCCGCCATCAAAGAGCCAAACCAAATGGCGGAATCCGGCGTCGGTGTGCTCGTCGAGCACCGGGTCGGCGCCGAACAACGTCCGATACCACGGGCCGCTAATTGCCATGTCGCGCACGGTGATCGCGACGTGGTTGAGTCCCGGAAAAGTCATATCGCTGCTCCTCGTTCCCGTGCGTGGCGCCCGCGATGTGATCTGCGTCTCAACGTCGAACCGATGAGGTGAGCGCCACATTTACTTCGGTTGACTAATTAGTCATGCTTGATACATGACTTCACAGCTGACGCCCGAGCGCACAACCTCCCTTCCCGCGAGCACCGAGGAAACCCGCGAGCGGCCCCTCCTTCTGCAGCCCTGGTTTTTGATGGCACTGCTGAGCATGGTCGCCATCGTGGTGGTTGTTCTGTTCAGCTAACGGCGCTAGACGATTCGCCAGCCGCGGCGGGCACGAAAGCGCATGTCCCACAGGTAGAACCGATAGCCCAAAATCCACGCTTGGTGCGGAATCAGGCGGTCAGCCAGCCGTAGCGCGGCCAGCAGCCATTCGAACCGGCGTTGCTGCGGCTCTGCCCACTCCAGATGCATCATCGAGCGGAACTCCGGGGCCAGGAATCCCGTCGTCGCGAACAGGTTGAACGATCCGGCAAGTCTATGTAGCGGCCGCGGCAAGAATGCGATCGTGGCCACTCCGTGCAGATGTTCACGCACCGGGGGATCGATGCGCAGCTCTTCTAGCGAGCACTTCCAGTAGTCGTCGAACGCGACCCGGTCCGGCGGCCACATATCTTCGCGGACCTGCAGGGTGGTGCCCAGTCGCTTGGCGTCGGAGTAAACCGCGTCCGCGGTGGCTTCGTCGAGCGGACCGTACAAAAACTCGTGCTGGTCGACGAAATAGCGGTACAGGCAGGCGGCCACCCACAGCTGCAGCGCGGGATCGAAGGCGTTGTAGGACACCGGGCTTGACGATGTCGATCGCACCTGCCGGTGCGCGGTGTCGACGGCAGCGCGGATGAGTTCGCGGTCCGACTCGGTGCCGATGGTCGCGACGGCCAGATACGTTCCGGTGGTACGTGCCCGTTTGAACGGACGTTTGTACACATTGCCGCTGTCGACCGGGCTCTCCAATACGCCATAGCCGACACCGGGCAACGACAGCTGCATGATCACATTCGCAGCGGGCAACAACACCGCCGCGGGGTTCAACAGGTCGGCGACCCGGGTGGCGTGCCGCTTCATACAACCGAGTAGACCACGTGTGAGACGCTGCCGGAGTGTTTGGGACGACGGGGCGTACCCGGGTCGTCGGCGTGCTGGCGGGCTATGTGGCCGACATGCTGCTGGCCGACCCGCGGGCCGGTCATCCGGTAGCCGGATTCGGCGCCGCCGCAGCGGCAATGGAACGGCTCACCTACCGCGACACCCGGATTGGTGGCGCCGCCCACGTCGGCGTACTGGTCGGCGGGGTAGGCCTGGTCGGCGCCGCAGTGCAGTTGGCCGCGCGGCGGCGTGGCCCGCTGTGGTCTATCGCCGCAACCGCGGTCGCGACCTGGATAGCGCTGGGCGGGACGTCGCTGGCGCGCACCGGGCTGGCGATGGGTGACTTGTTGAGCGGCGACG
>NZ_JBAUZA010000523.1:0-2125 GCF_049585075.1 Mycobacterium sp. | reverse complement strand
GCCCAGCGGTGCAGCGCGGTCGGCGATGGTGTGGGCGATCTCGCGGGCGCGCGTCAAGGCGGCCGCGGCGTCATCGGCCACCTCCTGGACCAGACCGATCCGATGCGCCTCGGCGGCGTCGAACTCGTCCCCGGTCAGCAGCCACCGCATGGCATTGCCCCAGCCGGCCTCGCGAGGCAGTCGAAGCGTCGCGCCCCCGAACGGAAAGATGCCACGCTGCACCTCGAGCTGCGCGAACCGCGTGCCCGTCGCAGCCATGCGAACGTCGGCCGCCAGCAGCAGCTCGATACCCAGCGTCATGCACCAGCCGTGCGCCACCGCGATAAGCGGGGTGGTCCAGGAACCGTCCAGGCGCCAGGGGTCGCGTCCCTCCGCCGGCAGGGGCAGCTCGCCAGACGCGATATTGGGGCCGACATCGACTAGGTCCAGACCGCCGGTGAAGTGATCGCCGTGTGCGAACAGCACCCCGACGCGCACCTCCGGGTCCGATTCCAGCAGCCCGTAGGCGCGGGATAGGTCGGTGAGCATCGCCCGGGTGAAGGCGTTGCGCTTGTGCGGTCGGTTCAAGCCGATCAGCAAGACGTGGCCGTCGCGTTCGAGGGTGACCGTTTCCAAGGTCGGCAGTGTGCTCGTCATCGGCCCGAGTCAACCGCACGGCAGCGGATTATGCAATAGTGCATAATCCGCCGTGGAGTGTCGCCACCGTAGATTATCGCGATGACCCCGTTTACCTCGCATTAAGCACCACGTTGAGCGTGTGTCGATTAGCACTTGCCTGCGCTGCAGTAGCCGGTATATGATGCTTTACATAATCGCCCAGGAGAGAATCATGTTGAATGTCGAGCTCAACATCGTCGGCTTCCGCTTTAGCCGGGAAATCCCTGACCTACGCCGCAAGTCATCCCGATCCCGCGGGTTCGGTCAACCTCCCACCCCAGAGCGACTTGCGCAGCTTCGCCCGTCGACCGCTGCGTGACGGTCGGACGATAAGAGGACAGAACGACCATGTCGTTAGCGACGCATGCCCGCAGTAAGCGCGGTGATACCCGAACCAACATGCTGATTAGCGCCGCAGAGGTAATGCGTGAACGCGGCGCCGCTGGTGTGACCATCGACGAGGTGCTCACCCGCAGCGGCGCCCCGCGCGGCTCGGTGTACTACCACTTTCCCGACGGGCGCAATCAAATCCTCTCCGAGGCCCTTCGGTATGCCGGGGACGCGATCACCGCCGATATCGACGACGCCGCCGGGCGGGGGGCGAAGGTCCTACTGCGGCAGTTCGTCGAGTTCTGGGAACGCGTGCTGGCCGAAAGTGATTTCAACGCCGGCTGCCCTGTGGTGGCCGCGGCAATCGGCGGGGCCGATGACGAAGTTCGGTTGGCCGCCGAGGCCGGACAGATTTTCGCGCGCTGGCGCACGGCGCTGACTTGGGCTTTCGTCGCCGATGGCTTTCTCGAGTCGGATGCCGACTCGCTGGCGGTGATGTCGATCGCAGCGCTGGAAGGCGCCGTTGTGCTGTGCCGCTCGCTACGCAGCAGCGAGCCGCTGCGAAAGGTTTACGAACAGCTCGAATTTCTGGTCAAGGCAAGGGAATTCGTCCGCCGCAACGGAGTCCCGGAGCGCCGAAGCTAGTCGCTGGCTGGCAGCGGCTTGGCTTCCTTGAGGCTCAGCGCGGTTTCGCCGACAGCCAGCGTTCCCGCACCCGCCTTGGTCACCAACACCTCGGCGCCGGTCTCGTCCACGTAGCGCTTGCCCATCACGTTGCCGTCGGCGAACGCGGGATCCAGTTCGCCGGACCGCTCGGCATCCAAGGCCACCATCGGTGCGCCGCCGCAGCGCAGATCGTCAAGGCTGTCCGCGCTCCGGACGACGATGACCTGGGTGTCGCACACCTGGCTGGCCAGACGAGTTCCGTTCTTAATCATGATTTTTCGGTTCCTTACTGCTCGGCCGGAGCGGCGCGAAGCTCTTCGACAATTTCACGGCGGAGCACTTTGCCGGTCGCGTTGGTGGGCAGCTCGTCGCGAAAGACTACCCGGTCAGGGGTACGTGACCCCCGCAAACTTTTGCGGACGTGTTCGCGCAATTCCTCGGGGTCAGGCTCGGTCCCGACGGCCGGCACCAC
>NZ_JBAUZA010000522.1:0-14448 GCF_049585075.1 Mycobacterium sp. | reverse complement strand
GCAGAGTGCGGTACGCACCTGTAACGTGGCCCAGGGCGAGCCGATCGGCGACAGAGACGGCGGCCTCGGGCGGCCAAACCCAGGCCATCACCTGGCCGGCCACCAGGAAATGTCCAGGGCGGTATGGCAATTGAACCACCGCATCAGCCTTGGTAGCGATTTTCACCAACACGTCATGGCGGATGACCTGAAGATAGCCACTGCTCGGAGTGCGGATCGGGGCACCCGACTCTGCCAGCTTCGCCAACAACTCCTCGTGCGACGGGCCGCGAGCGCCGCCGACACCGTAGGAGTCGCCGGTATCGAGGGCGGCGATCTCCTCGGCCAATCTTCCGGCGATACGTGCGATCACCACCGGAAGCTGAATCATCGTGGCGATGTGATTAAGGAAGAAGATCAGCACGGCCACGTCAGCCAACGTCAGCATGAAAGTCACCGTGATCGACAAATGCGGAACGAAATCACCGTGCGGGCCACCGCCGACCGAAACCAGCGCGACCATCGCATAGCAGAACGACGCGACGAATGTCCCCAACGAAAACTGAGTTCCCGGGTCGCGCACGAAGTTGCGCAGCATCCGGGGCCCGAACTGCGTCGAGGCCAGCGTGAGCGCCACGATGGTGATCGAGAAAACGATGCCGACCACGGTGATGATCGCCGCGGCGATGGTGGCCAACACAACTCGAGCCGAGTCGGCGCTGCCGTTGAGCACCCACGTCGGCAGCTCGATGATTCCGTCGTAGGCCGAGCGGTCAACGGTGTAGGTGACGGCGAACAGCATGACTACCGCAACCGTTGTCAAAACCGGGACGAGCCACAAGTTGGTCCGCAGCGCCTCGCGCCGCCAATCGGCCTCGAAATAGAGGGGACCACGCATTAGTGGATGCTAGCGCGGACGGCCGACGCCGCTCGTTTGTTGACGATTTCTTTACGGCCTCACGTCGATGCCGAAACCCAATCGTAGGGAAGGAATTTACCGTCGAATGTCACCACCACACGGTCGCCCGACGGGTGGGTTTTCTTTTGCAAGTCAACGCTGAAGTTGATCGCACTCATAATCCCGTCACCGAATTGCTCATGGATCAGCTCCTTGATCGCGCCGCCATACACCTGCAGGGCCTCGTAGAAGCGGTAGATGGTCGGGTCGGTAGGCACCGCGGTGGGCAGACCACCACGCATGGGCGGGGCAGCCAGCACCGCGGCCGCCGACTCGTCGAGACCCAACATTTCGACCAGCACCCGGGCGAGTTCGACGGGAATCGGGTGCTGGCCGAGCAGCGCCGAGGTGGTCCACACCGCCGGCCGGCCGATCGCATCGGCCAATTCTTGCCAGGTCAAGCCCTTGGCCAAGCGGGCGACGACGATCTGCTCGGTGATCTCGTTTCGAGTCATGGCTACCAGCATGCACCCGGATCCGCGAATCCATCTCGCCGTCAGTGCCTTTCGTAATCCCGTGAATGGCGTCGCGACTGGATGTAGGCTGCGCAGCATTAGGTCTTCAGCCCCACGAGGATCGAGGCCGCTATGCGGATCGTCGTCGACCTGAACCGCTGCCTGGGGTATGCGCAGTGCGTACCACTCGCACCCGAGGTGCTCAGGCTCAGCGGCGAAGAAACCCTCACCTACGACCCCAACCCGGACGACAGTCAGCGTTTGCGGGTACTGCGGGCAGCGGCGTCATGCCCGGTGCAGGCAATCATCGTGGACCGGCTCGACAGCGACTAGCGGGCCAGCGCCGATGATCCGGGATGGCTTCAAAGACAACGGCCGCATCGTCATTGTCGGTGCTTCACTGACGGGGCTCCGCGCCGCCGAGGGGCTGCGGGAAGAGGGTTTTCGCGGGCAGCTCATTATCATCGGCGACGAGCCGGACGAGCCCTATGACCGCCCGCCGCTGTCCAAACAGGTCCTCAAAGGCTGGGTGCCCGCCGACCACACCAAGCTGCCGCGGCTGCGCCAGGTGGATGCCGAGTGGCGACTCGGTGTGGCGGCGATCGCCCTGGACCGCGCCAACCGGCTGGTGAGACTGGCTGACGGCAGTGAAGTTCCAGGCGATCGGCTGCTGATCGCCACCGGCGTGCGGGCCCGGCGATGGCCCAACGCGGAGGAAGCCGCGCTGGAGGGCGTCTATACACTGCGCACCAGTGCCGATGCCGCACGGCTGCAGGCGGCGTTGGCCGCCCGTCCCCGGCGGGTGCTGATCATCGGGTCCGGGTTCATCGGCTCGGAAGCGACCTCGGTGTGCCGCGAACTCGGCCTGCAGGTCACCGTCACCGAACGCGGCCCGGCTCCATTGTCGGGGGCGCTGGGCGGGGTGATTGGCGCGATCGCCGCGGAAATGCAGCGCGCCGCCGGAGTGGACCTTCGCACCGATGTCTCGGTGCTGGCATTGGAGGGTGATGCGACCGGGCACGTGCGCCGTGCGCGGCTCTCCGACGGCGACACGCTCGACGTCGACGTGGTGGTGACGTCGTTGGGGTCGATCCGCAATGTCGAGTGGCTCGACGGGTCCGGGCTGGCGGCCGGGTTCTGGGGGGTTGGGTGTGACGCCGGTTGCCGCGCGTTGGACATCAACGCGGTGGTCACCAATCACATCTTCGTGGCCGGCGACGTGGCCCGGGCCCCGCATGTGCTCTACGACTACCAGTTCCTGGTGATGGAGCACTGGGATAACGCCGTGCTGGGCGCCCGGGTCGCCGCGCACAATATGGTGTGCGAGGAGGTCGATCGCTGGGCGCACCTGCTGATCCCGCAGTTCTGGTCGGCCCAGTTCGGTGTGAATATCAAATCCGTTGGCGTGCCGTCGTTTGGCAACGAGATCGTCTTCACCCAGGGTTCGGTGAAGGAGCGACGGTTCGCCGCGGCCTATGGTCGTCGCGGCCGAATTGTCGGCGCGGTCACCTTCAATCACGGCAAGTGGATCGAGCACTATCGGCGGGAGATCGCGCGGTCGGGACCGTTTCCGCCACAGCCGCCGGGTTTCGATTTCCCTGAGGACATGCGGGTGATGCCTGCCGACTTCCCGGCGCGCGGTGTGCCGACCGAGGCCCCGGATGTGGTGTTGACGGGACACGCTCCCAGCGAGCGCCACGCCGAGTTCCGGCCGCGGCAGCGCTGAGGAGGAGTGGCGCAGATGACCCGCGCCGGCGACGATGCAGAGCGCAGCGATGAGGAGGAGCGGCGCAGATGACCCCCGAAGAAGCCTTTGACGCCGCGATGCGGTACGAAAACCGCGCTAATCCCTATCCGTACTTTGACGAGCTGCGCAAGACGCCGGTCGTGCGAGTGACCAGCGGTATCTATGCCGTCACCGGATACGACGAGCTCATCGCGCTAGCCCACGACCCCCGGGTGAGTTCGGATCGCCGCAACGCCCGCTCGCCGGTCACCGGCGACCGGCACGTTGCCGACGAGTCCGTGATGGAAATGATGGAGGTCTACGACCGAGACCCGAGCTTTATCGCCTCGGACCCGCCGGACCACGATCGGGCGCGCCGGCAGTGCATGCGGTTTTTCGGCCCACCGCATTCGCCGGACGTGATCCCGAGCCAGGAGCCGTTGTGTCAGCAGATCGTCAACGACTTGCTCGACAAGGCCACGGGCAAGACCCGCATGGATGTTGTCGACGAGTTCGCCTATCCGCTGCCGGTCAACGTGATCTGCCGGATCCTCGGCGTGCCGATCGAGGACGAGCCGCAGTTTCACGCATGGGTCGCAGATATCGGGGCCGGCATTTTCGATCTCGGGCCCGATATCGCCACCGAGGAGGGCCAGGCCCGGCGGGCCAAAGGTGAAGCGGCCAACATCGCCTTCAAGAAATACATCATCGGATTGGTCGAGAAAGCCGAGAAATCGCCTGGCCCGGGCATGATTTCACAGTTGGTCCACGATGACGGACCGGATGGACGAATGTCGCCGAGTGCGATCGTCAACAACATCATGCTGCTGTTTGCCGCCGGCCATGATTCGACGGTCAATCTGATCTCCCACTGCGTGCTGACCGTGCTCCGTAACCCCGAATCGATCGAGTTGTTGTGCAGCAGGCCGGAATTGATTCCCGGCGCCATCGAGGAAGTGCTGCGGCTGCAGTCGTCGGTGCAGTTCTTCCCGACTCGATCGGCGTTGGCGGACATCGAGATTGCCGATACCACGATCCCGCGAGGATCACCCATTTATCTGATGTACGCTGCGGCCAACCGAGATCCGCGGCGCTTCCCCGACCCCAACACGTTCGACCCCCAACGCGCCGACAACGAGCACGTCGGCTGGGGGCGCGGCATTCACGTCTGTTTCGGCGGTCCGCTGGCGCGGCTGGAAGTCAACACCGCTTTCGAGGCTTTCCTTCGCCGGGTAGAAAACCCGCGGCTGGTCGAGGACCCGCCGCCTTACCGCATCAGCCAGGTGTTCCGCGGCCCGCGGCATCTGCTCGTCGAATACGACGGGATCAGCCCCGATCGACGGTGACGAGCATCGTGAACGTCCGCGTGCCGTCACCGGCCGTGGTGGTGAGAACGAGCGGGTAGTACCCGTCGGTCACCGACTGCGCGACTTTGATGGTGACCGAAGCGCTGGCCGATCCGTCCGCGGCGAACTTCCCGGATACCTTTCCCGCCGTGATTCCCGCGTTCTCGGCCGCGCCGGTGATCGTGTAGCCGTCGGGCCCATCGATCATCCGTTGGGCAGCGAGCGTCACGTTCACCGTGCCTCCGGGCGCGATGTTGACGATGCCGGGCGAAACGTTGACGGTCACCGTCGAGCTGCCTGCACCGAATGATGGCGGCGCGGACGAGTCGCGAGCGCCCCAGCCCTTGTTGGGTCGAGGTGAAAGCGAGAATGCTAAGTCGCCGCCGGTTTGGATGATCGACTCCGGAAGATAGGTCTGATCGGTGGGCCGGCCGTCGATGTGCAGGCTTTTGATGTAGCGCATCCGGTTGGGTCCGGATGCACCCGGCGCGGAGATCTTGATGAATTTGCCTGTGGGCAGCTCGATCACGACGCGATCGAAAAGCGGTGTGTTCACAGTCAGTATCGGCGTTCCCGGCGTGCTGGGGTAGAGGCCGAGCGCGGCCCACACGTACCAGCTGGACATCGCGCCCAGGTCGTCGTTGCCCGGCTCGCCATCGGGTGTGGGAGAAAACAAGTCGCTGCGCACTCGGTCGACTAATTGTTGAGTTTTCCACGGTTGACCGATGTAGTTGTATAGCCACGGCACGTCGAAACCGGGCTCGTTGCCGGCCCACAGATAGGGCTCTTCGGGGCCGACGTTGAGTTCCTTGGTGAAGCGGTCAAGCCTGTCCCCCACCGCTTTTCGGCCGCCGAGCGCGGTCACCAGGCCGGCGGTATTCTGCGGCACATACCAGACGTACTGCTCGGCGTTGCCCTCGTCGAAGCCGAGCTGGCTGAAGCAACCCTGAGCGGGCTCTGCGACCCCGGGCCCGTCGGGAAAGAAACCCATTGCATCGCGCGGCGAGATGTAGTGGGTGCTGGGGTTGAACAGGTTCTGCCAGTACTGGGCCCGGTTCTGGAATTCGGCGGCGGTCGCGGAAACGCCCAACGCGTCGGCGAATCGGGAGATGGTGAAGTCGTCGACCGACCACTCCAACGTGATCGAGGCACCGGGGACCGCGCCGCCGCTGCAGGAGTCCGCGTTCAGCGGCAGATAGCCCCGCCGAAGGTAGGTGGCGATTCCGGGCCGCTCGACGTAACCGTTGAGGCCGACGCCGCCCTCGGTGGCGGCTTTGATCATGTGACGCAGCGCCGTGTCGACGTCAAAATCCTTGGCGCCAAAGGCATAAAAGTTCACCATCAACGGGACGACGCTGTCTCCGGTCATCTCCGCGGTCGCGGTATTCGCCAGCGCCCACCGCGGAAAGGACCCACTCTGCTCGGCGTCGTTCACCAGCGACTGGGCCATGTCGCTGGCCAGCTCCGGAAACAGCAATCCGTGCAGGGAGGCAAGCCCGCGGTAGGTGTCCCAGTCGGAGAAGTTGGTGTACTGGGTGTGCCCGGCGGCAAGCGTGTGAGTGTCGCCGTCGAAGCCGATATAGCGGCCGTCGACGTCGTTAAAGGTGTTGGGGTTCAACAGCGAATGGTAAAGCGCGGTGTAGAAGGTCGCGGTGTCGCGTTCATCGGCGCTGGCGATTGCGATGCGAGACAGCTTGGCGTTCCACTCTTTCGCCGCGGCGGCGCGGACGTCGTCGAAACTCCCGTCGCCTTCGGCGGCGAGGTTGGCTCGCGCTCCGTCGAGGCTGACGTAGGACAGCGCAGTCCGCACCTCGACCCGCGAGCCCGCCGGAAAGCCGACGTATCCGCCGCTGGACCCGGTGTAACTCGAATATGCGCTGCGGGTGTCGGTGAAGACCGAGTAGCCGTCCCAGGTGCCGTGGGATGTGAACGGCCGGCTGAACTTCATCACGAAGTACACCGTGTAGACGTTGTCCTTCCCGCAGAAGCCGCCGCTGGTCGCCGATCCGGTGATCGTCGTGTTGTCCTCGCCGATCTGGATGTTCGCGGCGGAGGTACCCCCAAGCGACGCACCGGAATTCAGATACAACAGTGCGGGATGGCCGTTGTCGGGGTAGCTGAACTGGCCAACCCCGGTGTGGGTGGTGGCGGCCAGTTCCGCCGTCACTTTGGTTGCGGGGAACCGCACGGTGTAGTAGCCGGGCACGCCGATCTCGGTGTCGTCGTGAGCGATCTCCTCGGTCGCGTTCCAGGGTTCGGAGCCGATCGCGGTGGTGGTCGGCAGCATCGAGATGTCGCCGAACGCCGCGCACCCCACCGAGGCGTGCGTCATGCTGAATCCGGTGGCCTGCCGGTTGCCGTGGTCGTAGCCCGCGTAGTTGTTGGCGGTGTCCGGCGAGTACTGCACCATCCCGAACGGTACGGAGGCGCCGGGGAAGTTGTTGATCTCCCCCACTCGTTGGCCGCCGGTGCCGGTGCCGATCAGCGTGTTGACATGGTCGACCGGGTTCGTGACGTAGGCCGGTGGGTCGTATGACGTAGGCACCGCGCTGGCCAGCATCACGGTGATCAGCAGCACCGCCCCTAACAGGGCGGCGAGGCGCCGACTTGACCTCACCACTCAAGCTTGACGTAACCGAAGAGCGGATCAAGCTAGGCACACCGGGCTTCTCAACCATTAGAGGCTTTTTCGAAGCGATATCAAATGTGATATCCCATCGAAATCCAGTCCATGCCCCGGCAATTGATACCAGTGGTGCCGACGGTGTTCACGCGTCCTCTGGGACTGCGGCGATCGGCGAGCCCAGGGAGAAAGGCGTGCTGATCGCGCAGGGGGATCAGTGTGTCCTGACGATCAGTACATCGATCTTGGCCCTGGTGGCGACCGCGCCAGGAATCGAGAACACCCGCCCAATGATCGCGGATCGCGCGTCCAATCCGACGTTGCCGACCACAAGCAGATCGGCCCCAACCTCCTCGGCGAGGTCCACCAGGGTATCTACTGGAGCTCCCTTGATCGGACGATCCTCGATGTTCTTCGCGCCGGCCGCCTTTGCCCGGTTGCGCGCCTCATGCAAGATCTCGTAGACCGGTGCGTTGCCGGAAACTTTATAAGCCTCGGCCCCGAGCGCGTCGGCTGCGCGCGGATCGTCCTTTTGTGGGTAGTAACCCGTTGCGATGATCAGCTTCGCGTTGGACTCGGCGGCGATCTGGCCAGCGCGCTCGACCGCGCGCAGTGACGACTCCGAGCCATCGGTGCCGACCACCAGAGTCTGATAGGCGGTCATTTACCCTCCGCAGCGTCGTTTGGCAATGCCTATTGGAGACAGTAACCCGCCAAGTCAGCAAGGCCGGAAAATTTCGAGAAATGCCTCGCTGACAGATCCGTGCGGGACGCTGGCGATATTGGCCATAGCAAGCGCGAACTGTGTATACGGTCTTCATAGCGGTCGAAGACCTCCCATTCGGCAGGCCTTAGGCGGGGCGATCGCCGTCCACGAAGACGGGGACGACCTCGCCCAGGAGGTACGAGATGTTAAACCGCGTAACGGTCCATGACAGCCGGCTCTCTCAAGATCGCGAGCAGGATGCCGAGCTATTGAAAAGGTCAGGAGCGCACAAGCTCGTCATCACCGACCGCGAAGGCAACTGCTTAGCGTTCGTATTGGCTTGGGGCAGCGTCGACTATGACGCTGAGACCGACACCTATGTGTGCGTTGCCGACAGTGATGGCAGAGAACTGATGACGGCGTTCACCGCCGGAGAGATCAAGTCGGCGCCCGGCACGAACATGTACGTCGTCACCGCGCCGGATGAGTTCCGTGGCTCAAGGACGTTGCAGGCCCTGTAACCGGTTGCCAGGCCTGCGGGTCTAGCCAGCGTTGGACCGGTGTGTCAGTCTGTCGCGTCCGTTACCGCGGCGAGGCACTCACGCACCACCGAGACGATGTCCGTGGAGGGGTTCGCCCACTTGCTCAGTCCCAAGCGGTCGAGCAGCAGCCCGCCGAGGAACACGTCGACGAAAGCGGCCCCGACTTGTTCCGGTGTTCGGGAACCGACGGGGTCGAACCAGACCCACATCCATTGCAGCGATCCCCACAGCTGCAGTGCCGCCAATTCGGCATCCACACTTCGAAATACACCGCATTTTATTCCATTGCGGATCTCGTCAATCGTGAGCGTTTGCAGTTGATGCCGCAACTTACGCACTTGCTGCATCGCCGGGTCATCGGACAGCTGAACGACCTCGCGCTGACTTGCCACTGTCGCGTTGCGAGCGATCACCTGTAGCAGTGCGGAGGTGTAAATCGTCGCGGCGATGCGTTCATGCGGCGAGGCCAGGCGCTCCCACACCATCCCCAGCGCATCGCGCTGGCAGGCCAGGTGGGTTTCCTCAAGCTCTCGCAACATCTGCGCCTTGGTTCCAAAGTGATGAACGATGGTGCCCTTAGACATGCCGAGCTCGCCGGCGATATCGCCGAGGTTTGTTCTCTCGTAGCCCCGTTCGGCGACATAGCGGACAAACGCATCGAGAATCTCGGTACGTCTGCCGGGCGACCGGGGCATCGCAACCCTCCGAAGTAACTAACCGTACGGACGGTCTATCATACTTCCGCAGAGAAGTATCCCCTAGCCCGGGTTGCTCGTCGCACTTTTACCGCCCAACGCGCCTAAAATCCCAGGTCATGGCAAAGATAGCTAGCCGCCCAGCGAGGATATCCAGGTGGTCCGTTCGCGACAGTTTTCCATTATTGACTGTACGGACGGTCGAATGCAATAGTGAGAACGTGACGCAAACGAGGGCGACACGGAGCCGGCGGCCGGGCACCGAGACTCCCGGCTGGGCGGACACGCGCAGCTCGAAAGACGTTCTCGTGACGTGCTTTTCGCAGGGTCCTAGCGTCGACGCGGAGCCGCGCACATGACTACTGCGCCGCTGATTACCGGCAAATTACGCGACCAGCTCCGACCGGGAGCGGAAGTGGTCGGTGGGTTCTTCCGGATGTGCTCGCTGACCGGTAAAGCTCTGCTGCAGCCGTTCGAATGGCGCGAGTTCATTGGGAACGGCTGGTTCCTCATGCGAGTGTCGCTGCTACCCACGATCGCGGTTGCCATCCCGGAAACCGTCTTGCTCATCTTCACGCTCAACGTCCTTTTGGCCGAGTTCGGCGCCGCCGATGTGTCGGGTGCTGGTGCCGGGATCGGCGCAGTCACCCAGCTCGGCCCGATCGTGACCGTCCTGGTGGTCGCCGGCGCAGGGGCCACCGCCATCTGCGCCGACCTCGGCGCCCGCACCATCCGCGAGGAGATCGATGCGCTCGAGGTACTCGGCATCGACCCGATCCGCCGACTGGTGGTGCCGCGTGTCGTCGCGTCGATCGCGGTCGCGGTGCTGCTTAACGGCCTGGTGATCGCGGTCGGCCTGGGCGGCGGCTACCTGTTCAGCGTGTACCTGCAGAACGTCTCGAGCGGTGCTTACCTCTCCACGCTGACAGTGCTGACCGGTCTGCCCGAAGTGGTGATCGCGATGATCAAGGCCGCGATGTTCGGTCTGATTGCCGGCCTGGTCGGGTGCTACCGCGGACTGACCGTCCGCGGCGGGTCCAAAGGCCTGGGCACTGCCGTCAACGAGACGGTGGTGCTGTGCTTCATCGCGCTGTTCGCGGTCAACGCGGTGATGACGACGATCGGTGTCCGGTTCGGAACGGGGCACTGACATGGCTACGGCTGCCGTCCGGCTTCACAGCTACCCGCGGACATCCGCCGTCCTGCGTCGCTACCGCGGGGTCCCGACCGCACAACTGACAGAGCTCGGAAAGATCATCTGGTTCGCACTGACCGCAGTCGGGCTGATCCCCCTCGCTTTGCGTCGCTACAACAAAGAGCTCATACGGATGATCGCCCAGATGGGGATGGGTACCGGCGCGATGGCCGTGGCGGGTGGCACCGCAGCCATCGTCGGGTTCATCACGCTGTCCGCAGGCTCACTGGTCGCCATCCAGGGCTTCGCGTCGCTGGGCAACATCGGTGTCGAGGCATTCACCGGCTTTTTGGCCGCAATGGTCAATGTGCGGTTCGTGGCGCCGGTGGCCTGTGGTCAGGCGCTGGCAGCCACCGTCGGCGCCGGCGCCACCGCCGAATTGGGCGCCATGCGCATCAGCGAAGAGATCGACGCACTGGAGGTAATGGGCATCCGATCGATCGCCTACCTGGCATCCACCCGGGTAGTCGCGGGCTTCATCGTCATCATCCCGTTGTACGGGTTGGCGATCACCCTGGCTTTCCTGTCCGCACAAGCCACCACGGTGTTGTTCTACGGGCAGTCGGTCGGCACGTACAACCACTACTTCCACACATTCCTGCGCTTGAATGACGTGGGTTGGTCGTTCGCCGAAGTGATCCTCGTTGCGATGGTCGTGATGACCACCCACTGCTACTACGGCTACAACGCCAGCGGCGGCCCGGTCGGCGTCGGTGAAGCAGTCGGACGGTCGATGCGGCTGTCGCTGATCACGATCGTTGTCGTGGTCGTGCTCACCGCGATGGCGGTCTACGGCAAAAACCCGAACTTCAACCTCACGGTGTAGACATGACGGCGCCGCGAGGGAAGGTCAACCCGATACGTATCCCGTGGTACAAGACGACCGCCGTGGTGTTCTTGTTGGTCAGCGCAGTGGTGTTGACGTTCTGGTGGTTTCAGTTTCGCGGAGACCTCACGCCCAAGACGCGCTTGACGATGGTGGCTGCCCGGTCGGGTTTGGTGATGGATCCAGGCTCGAAGATTACCTACAACGGAGTCGAGATCGGCCGGGTGGCAGGTATTTCGGAAATTCAGCACGACGGCAAGCCAGCGGCCAAAATCGACTTGGAGGTGGATCCTCGCTATGTCAAGCTCATTCCGGCCAATGTGGACGCCGATATCAAAGGAACAACGGTATTCGGCAACAAGTATGTGGCATTGACCTCACCGAAACACCCTACGGCACAGCGCATTACCCCGCAGCATGTGATCGATGCGAGGTCGGTGACGACAGAGTTCAATACGCTGTTCGAGACGCTTACCTCCATTGCGGAGAAGGTCGATCCCGTCAAGCTGAACCTGACGCTGGCGGCGGCCGCCGAGGCATTAAGCGGGTTGGGCGACAAGTTCGGGCAGTCGATCGTCAACGGCAACGCCATCCTCGACGACGTCAATCCGCGAATGCCGCGGATCCGCCACGACATTCAACAGCTGGCCGCGCTCGGCGACACGTACACCGACGCCGCACCCGATCTGTTCGACTCCCTCAACAACGCGGTGATCACGGCGCGCACGCTTCATCGGCAGGAAGCCGACCTGGATGCTGCATTGTTGGCAGCAACCGGCCTGGGCAATACCGGCGAAGACATCTTCGCCCGCGGCGGGCCTTACCTGGAACGGGGCATCGCCGATCTGTTGCCGACCGCCCAGTTGCTGGACACCTACAGTCCCGAAATCTTTTGCACCATCCGCAATTACTACGACACCGAGCCCATGGGGGCCGCAACGGTGGGCACCGGCAATGGCTATGCGCTGAAAACCATGACGGAGCTGATGTCCGGGCTGGGCGGCATACTCACTTTGCCAGGTTTGGCCGGCACGGTGGCCTCCATGGGACTGCTCCAACTCGCCGGACTGGTCGGCGGAGCACCCAATCCCTATGTCTATCCGGACAATTTGCCGCGAGTGAACGCTCGCGGTGGCCCGGGCGGTGCGCCGGGTTGCTGGCAACCCATTACCCGTGATCTATGGCCAGCGCCGGCTCTGGTGATGGACACCGGTGCCAGTCTGGCGCCATATAACCACGTCGATACCGGCTCACCGTACGCAATTGAGTACGTCTGGGGCCGCCAAGTCGGGGACAACACGATCAACCCATGAAAACCAGCACCGGCAACGCCATCAAGCTCGGCATCATCTCACTGGTGCTGCTGCTGATCACCGTGTCCATCATCGTGGTGTTCGGTCAGATGCGGTTCAACAGCACCAACTCCTACTCTGCGGAGTTTAGTAACGGGAGCGGGCTGCGCAACGGTCAGTTCGTCCGCGCCTATGGAGTCGAGATCGGCAAGGTCAAAAAGATACGGCTGGTCGATGCCGGTAGGCGGGTAAGGGTCGATTTCGATGTCGACCGCTCGGTACAGCTGTATCAGTCGACGACAGCACAGATCCGCTATCTCGACCTGGTGGGCAACCGCTACATGGAACTCAGCCGCGGCGAGGGCGAGGGGGCGCAGCGGGTGCTGCCGCCGGGCGGATTCATCCCGCTGGCGCGAACCTCGCCGGCTTTGGATCTCGACGCGCTGATCGGTGGTTTCAAGCCGCTGTTTCGGGCGCTCGATCCAGACAAGGTCAACACGATCGCCTCGGCCATCATCACCGTGTTTCAGGGGCAGGGCGGCACCATCAACGACATCCTCGACCAGACCGCCCAAGCGACCGAACGGATCGCCTCGCGTGACCAGGCGATCGGCGACGTCGTCAAGAACCTGAATATCGTGCTGGACACCACGGTCAAACATCGGAAGGAATTCGATCAGACCGTCGACAATTTCGAGAAACTGATCACCGGACTGCGCAACCACGCCGACCCGCTGGCCGACGGCGTCGCGAACATCAGCAACGCGGCGGGAACAGTAGCCGACCTGCTGGCCGACAACCGGGCGGTGGTGCACAAGGAACTCAACTACCTGCAGGCGCTTCAGCAGCCGCTGGTCGACCAACGCGACAAGCTCAGCGATCTGATCCAGAAGACGCCAACCGCGTACAACCTGATCGGCCGCAGCATCGGCCTGTACGGCGACTGGGTCAACTTCTACGTCTGTGACCTGACGATCAGATGGAACGGGCTGCAAGCCGGCGGCCCGGTGCGCTCGGTCAGGATCTGGCAGCAGCCGACGGGTAGGTGCACGCCGCAATGAGAACGCTACAACCTGCCAACCGGGTGCGGATCGGCCTGCTGGGCGCGACCGTGTTGGTGCTGATTGTCGCTGTGGGCCAAAGCTTTACCAGCGCCCCGATGCTGTTCGCCAGCCCGAGTTACTACGGGCAGTTCACCGACACCGGCCAGCTGAACAAAGGCGACAAGGTCCGTGTCACCGGCGTGGAGGTCGGCAAGGTCGAGGGGATGGCGATCGACGGCGACCACGTGGTCATCAAGTTCTCCCTCGGCAGCAATACCATCGGCACCGAAAGCCGGTTGGCGATCAAGACCGACACCGTGCTGGGTAAGAAGGTGCTCGAGATCGAGCCGCGGGGCACCCAGATTTTGCGACCGGGTGGCACGCTGCCGCTGGGGCAAAGCACCACCCCGTACCAGATTTACGACGCGGCCTTCGACGTCACCAAGGCCGCCGCCGGCTGGAACATCGACACCGTCAAGCAGTCGTTGAATGTGTTGTCGCAGACCATCGGTCAGACATATTCGCACCTGAGCCCCGCGTTGGATGGATTGGCCAAGTTCTCCGACTCCATCGGTAAACGCGACGAGGCGATCACGCACCTGCTCGCGCAGGCCAACAAGGTGGCCAGCGTGCTCGGTGACCGCAGCGAACAAATCAACCGGCTGCTGGTCAATGCGAACACGCTGCTGGCGGCGTTCAACGAACGTGGACGGGCCATCGACGCGTTGCTGGGCAACATTTCCGCGTTCTCGGCCCAGGTGCAGAATTTCGTCAACGACAACCCGAATCTGAATACCGTTCTGGAGCAGTTGCGTTCGATCAGCGATGTGCTTTTGGCACGCAAGGAGGACCTGGCTCAAAGCCTCAAGTATGTCGGTCAATTCGCCGCTTCGCTGGGCGAAACCGTCGCGTCGGGGCCGTACTTCAAGATCGTCCTTTCCAATCTGCTGCCGTACTGGATCTTGCAGCCGTGGGTGGACGCCGCGTTCAAGAAGCGCGGGATCGACCCCGAGGACTTCTGGCGCAGCGCTGGGCTGCCGGCGTTCCGGTTCCCCGACCCCA
>NZ_JBAUZA010000521.1:0-4796 GCF_049585075.1 Mycobacterium sp. | reverse complement strand
CCGCGACGTGCTGGTGGTCGACGCGGCGAACTTTCCCCGCGATAAGTCCTGCGGCGACGGGTTGACACCGCGCGCGGTCGCCGAGCTCGAACGGCTGGGGCTGGGCGACTGGCTGGATGCCCGGATTCGGCATCGCGGCTTGAGGATGAGCGGGTTCGGCGGCGAGGTGGAAGTCGACTGGCCCGGCCCCTCGTTCCCGTCGACCGGCAGCGCGGTGGCCCGCGTCGAGCTGGACGACCGGATCCGCAAAGTCGCCGAAGACGCCGGCGCTCAGATGCGGCTCGGCGTCAAAGCGGTTGGTGTACATCATGATTCGTCGACCCGGGTGGTGTCGGTGGCGCTGGCCGACGGGACCGAGGTCGGTTGCCGCGAGCTGATCGTCGCCGACGGCGCCCGCTCGCCACTAGGGCGCGTTTTGGGCCGGCGCTGGCATCAGGAGACGGTGTATGGGATCGCCGCCCGCGGATACCTGGCCACGCCGCGCAGCGACGAGCCGTGGCTGACCTCACACCTGGAGCTGCGCTCCCCCGACGGCGCGGTGCTGCCCGGCTACGGCTGGATCTTCCCGCTGGGCAACGGCGAAGTGAACATCGGCGTGGGCGCGCTGTCAACGTCCAAACGGCCCGCCGAGCTGGCGCTTCGACCGCTGATGTCGTATTACACCGACCTGCGCCGCGACGAGTGGGGGTTCAGCGGCCAGCCTCGCGCGATGTCCTCAGCGCTACTGCCGATGGGCGGGGCGGTGTCGGGGGTCGCCGGCCGGAACTGGATGCTGATCGGCGACGCCGCCGCCTGCGTCAACCCGCTCAACGGCGAGGGCATCGACTACGGGCTGGAAACCGGGCGGCTGGCCGCCGAAATGCTCGGTTCAGGTGATCTGTCGAAAGCGTGGCCGAGCTTGCTGCAATCCCATTACGGGCGTGGGTTTTCGGTGGCACGCCGGCTGGCGTTGCTGCTGACCTTTCCGCGGTTCTTGCCGGCGACCGGTCCGATCGCGATGCGCTCGACGACGTTGATGGGCATCGCGGTGCGGGTGATGGGCAACCTGGTCACCGACGACGACGCCGACTGGGTCGCTCGGGTGTGGCGCGGCGGCGGGCTGGCCTCGCGGCTGATCGACCGTCGAAAGCCGTTCAGCTAGCAGGCTTGTAGGCGGCGTGCAGCGCGACGATGCCGCCGGTCAGGTTCCGCCATCGCACCGCCGACCATCCGGCGCGGGAAATCTGATGCGCCAGCGCGGGCTGGTCGGGCCAGGCCCGAATCGACTCGGCCAGGTAGACATATGCATCCGGATTGCTCGACACGGCCCGCGCCACCCGCGGCAACGCCTGCATCAAATACTCCTTGTAGGCCGTCGCGAACAGCCGATTGGTGGGCGTGGAGAATTCGCACACCACCAATCGCCCACCCGGTCGAGTGACGCGAGCCATCTCGCGCAGCGCCGCGCCGCGGTCGGCGATATTGCGCAAGCCGAAACTGATCGTGACGGCGTCAAACACGTTGTCGCCGAACGGCAATCGGGTCGCGTCACCAGCTACCTTCGGCACGATACGAGCGCGTCCGGCTGCCAGCATTCCGACCGAAAAGTCGGTCGCCACGCACCACGCCCCGGAGCCGGCCAGCTCGACGGTCGACACCGCGGTGCCCGCGGCCAGGTCCAGCACCTTCTGGCCCGGGCCGATGTCCAGCGCCAACCGGGTGGCGCGCCGCCAATGCCGGTCCTGGCCAAGCGACAGCACGGTGTTAGTCAGGTCGTAGCGCCGGGCCACGCCGTCGAACATCGACGCCACCTCGCGAGGATCTTTGTCCAGCGTCGCGCGGCTCACGCCGTCGACACTAGCTCAGGCCGCCTCCGCGCGACGGTTGCCCCGCACCGCCTCGTAGTGGCCGAGCAGCTCGTCGCAGATCGCCGACCAGCTGCGATGCAGCACGCTGCGCCGGGCCGCCGGCGCGTAGCGGTGTCGTTCGGCCAGCAGGTGATCGACGGCGGCGGGCAGCTGTGCCTCGAACTCGTTGACGCCCAACAGCAGTCCGGTGCGCCACGGGATGACCAGATCGCGTGGTCCGCCGGCGTCGGGGGCGATCACCGGCAGCCCCGACGCCAACGCTTCCTGCACGACTTGGCAGAACGTCTCGTGCTCGCCCGCATGCACGAAGACATCCATGCTGGCATATGCTTCGGCGAGCTCTTCGCCGTACAGCGCACCGGTGAAAACGGCTGTCGGCATTGCTGATTGCAGCTTGGCGCGGTCAACCCCATCGCCGACGATGACTACCTGCACCGTCCCGGTGGCAGCCAACCTGATCAGCCGCTCGACATGCTTCTCCGGCGCGAGCCGGCCGACGAACCCGACGATCGGCTTGCCATCCGGCGACCAGTGCTGCCTAAGGACCTCATTGCGAGCTGACGGTACGTAGCGAATCACGTCGACCCCGCGGGCCCACTGATAAACCCGCGGAAAACCGTGATTAACAAGAGATTCCATCGTCGCAGTGGACGGCGCCAGGGTACAGTCCGCGAGGCCGTGCAAGTGACGGAACCACGCCCATGCGGCCCGCGCGGTGATCCCGATCCCGTAGCTCTCCGCGAAACCCGGTACGTCGGTTTGGTATACCGCCACCGTCGGCACCCCAAGTCGACGTGCCGCCCGCACACCGCCCCAGCCGAGCAGCGCCGGCGACGCCAAATGCACTACGTCAGGCTCGAATCCGCGCAGCACCCGCGTCAACCGCGGTGTGGGCACCCCAAGTGGCAGCGTCGTCACCTTCGGGAACATCCGCGACGGCGTCCGGTGCACCCGGATACCGTCGTGGATCCGATCGGCCGGCGGCTGTCCCGGCGGGGTGTCGGGAGCTATGACGAGGGCTTCATGACCAGTACGGCGCAGGTGCTCGAGTATTCGGACCACCGAGTTGCTAACGCCGTTGACGTGCGGGAGAAAGGACTCCGCGACAATCGCTACGCGCACACCATCACGGTGGCAGCGTCGCCTGTCGATATGGTTGCCGACGGGTATACGTCATGCGAACTCTCACGCAAAGGGGGACTAGACAATGCGGGCCTGCCTGCGGGTATGGGCGGCGACGGCGCTGTGGATGGTGATGTTCAGCACAGCCGTCGCGCACGCCGACGTGCTGCGAACGCCGGACGGCGACGGGGTGGTGGCGGGGCCGGGTGACGCTGCAGTGCAGTTGGAGATCTTCTGCGAACCGCAATGCCCGGACTGCGCGCAGTTGGAGTCGACGTACGGCGACCGGATTGCCGGCGATCTGGGCAGCGGCCGGCTCGCTGTCACGTATCGATGGCTGACCTTCCTTGATGGCAAGCATCACAACGACGTTTCCGCCCGAGTCGCCAACGCGCTGTTTGTGGCGGCCGATCCGTCGACGTCGCCGACGGCGTATCAGGCTTTCGTGCAAGACCTCTACCGCCACCAAAGTAAAGACGGCCCGAGCAACAACGACATCGCGGCGATGGCCCGTGAAAGCGGGATACCCGAGCCGGTGGCCGACCGGATCGCTGCCGGCGAGTTTGCCGTCGATACCGCCACGCTCAACGACACCAACAGGGCACGCCTCGATCAGTTAAACCCAAACCCAGGCACCCCAACGGTTTACGACCTCAAGGCGAATCGGCTCGTCGACATTCAAGACCCGGGTTGGCTGGACGCCTTGTCCAGCTGACGGTCCAGCCGCTTGTCCACAAATGCCAGACCACCCAGCGCGATCGCGGCGACCAGCCAGCCGACCACCGCGATAGATCCCGCCGGGACGATAGCCAGCTTGGCGTTGCGGTGCTGCACCCGCACCAGGTTCGGGTTGAGTTTGTCGTATTCGACGTAAATCCGCATCCCCGTTGCCAATTCGGACGGGTACAGTACCCCGAGCTCTGGGCGGTAGGTGATCCGGTCCGGCGTGACGAATTCGATGGTGGAGCGCCGCGGTCCGGCGCTGAGCACCTCGGCTTCCGCCACCCCCATATTGCGTTGGATGGCAATGTCATTGCGCACCGCACCAGCCACCAGCAACAGCGACTGCAGTGTGACCAGCCCTGCCAGGATCAGCACCCCAACCCGTGCCCAGCGGACGACGCGATGGCCCCGAGTGTTGGGCAGCTCGCCGCTACGGCCGTGAATCAGGATGCGCGCCAATGCTTTCAGCGACGCCAGTGCCGTTACGGCCTTGGCGGCGATCCTCACAATGCGGCCTTGATGGCGGCGTGCAGCTGCCGCAGCGAGGACCGGTCGGCCTTGACTTCGAGCACCCGCATCCCGGCGCCGGTTTCGTCGAGCGCGGGACCGAGTTCGTCGACCTCGATCTGTCGGCTGTCGACGTGGTAGGCGCGACACAGCGCGCCGACGTCGACGTCGTGCGGGGTGCCGAACACCCGCGACGACACGTCAGAAAACCGCGGATCGCCCTGCTCGAGTAGTTCGAAGATGCCGCCGCCGTTGTCGTTGGACACCACGATGGTCAGGTCCGCCGGTACCGGCTCGGTGGGCCCGATCAGCAACCCGGAGCTGTCGTGCACGAAGGTCAGATCGCCGATCAACGCGACGGTGCGGCCACCCGACCGCTCGTGCGCCAGCGCCGCCCCGATCGCGGTGGACACCGTGCCGTCGATACCGGCGACCCCGCGGTTGGACCGCACTGTGACGCCGTGTGGGTTGAGCCCCACAAGCGCGGCGTCGCGCACCGGGTTGGACGCACCAAGCACCAGTTGGTCACCGGGGCGCAGCGCGTCGGCGACGGCGGCGGCCACGTGCAGGCCGGTGGTCAGCGGGTGGGCCTTGAGC
>NZ_JBAUZA010000520.1:0-3550 GCF_049585075.1 Mycobacterium sp. | reverse complement strand
CGCAGCGCAGGTGACACTTGGCGCAGCCGGGGTGACCGCGTGGTCACTGATCAACCTGATCCTTCCTCAGCGCGAAAGCGGCAGGGCTATCGCGGTTTTCACTGCGACAGCCGTGCTCGGCGTGGGCGTGCTGTTGGCCGCCGGCGCAGCGATGCTATGGCAGCTGTCGTTGGTGAGCCTGGGCTGCGTGCTGATCGTGGTGGCGTTGCTGGTGACTGTCGAGGCCGCGCAGCTATCCGCGCTGTGGGCACGGTTCCCGCTACCGGTCATTCCGGCGCCCGGAGATCCTGCCCCGTCAGCGCCGTCGCTGCGAGTGCTGCAGGACCTGCCGCGACGGGTACGCATCAGCGACGCGCACCAAATCGGTTTCATCGCTGGGGCTGTGCTACTGAGCACGGTCGGGTCGGTGGCGATTGCATTACATCCGCAAACGCTGTCCGGCTGGGCCTGGTATGTGGTCGCCGCAACCTCAGCGGCGGCTGCGCTGCGCGCCCGGGTCTGGGACTCGGCCGCGTGCAAGGCCTGGCTGCTGGCCCAGCCCTATCTGGTGGGCGTGGCGTTAGCGGTGTTCTACACCGCCGCAGCGCAGTATCCGGCCGCGCTGGGCGCCGTAATAGTTCTCGCGGTGCTGGTGTTGGCCTGGGTGGTGGTCGCGCTGAACCCGTCGATCGCCTCCCCGGAGAGCTATTCGCTACCGGTGCGCCGGTTGCTGGGCTTCGTCGCGTCCGGAATCGACGCGTCGCTGATCCCGGTCATCGCCTACTTGGTCGGCCTGTTCAGCTGGGTGCTCAATCGATGATCTCTGCCCGCGCCCGGCGGCGATGTGGTTGCCTCGCAGCGGCTTTAGTCGCGGCGCTGTGGGTCTGCCCGCCCGCGGTGGCGATCAACCAGCCGCAGGTCGATCCGGGCGCCAAACCGCCGAACGGCGCCCCCGGTCCGGTGCAGCCGATGGAGAAGAACGGCGAGTGCAGTAGTTCCGGCGTCATCCCGGGTACCGATCCGGGCCTGCCGACAGCCAATCAGCGGATGCTGGATCCCGCTGCAGCACGGCGGTTTTCCCGCGGCGACGGCCAGCTGGTGGCGGTCTTGGACACCGGGGTACGGCCGGGGCCGAGGCTGCCGGCCGTGCAACCCGGTGGCGACTACGTGGAGACCACCGACGGCCTCACCGACTGCGACGGACACGGCACCCTGGTCGCGGGGCTGATCGCCGGGCAGCCCCGCGATGACGGCTTCGCCGGAATCGCACCCGCCGCACGGCTGCTGTCATTGCGGGTGACGTCGGCGAAGTTCTCGCCGCGAACTCCCGGCGGCGATCCTACCCTGGCACGCGCCGCTGTCGACGTGGCCGCGTTGGCCCGGGCGATTGTGCATGCGGCCGACCTGGGCGCCCGGGTGATCAACATTTCGGCGGTCACCTGCCTGCCCGCCGATCGCAATGTCGACCAAGCGGAACTGGGCGCGGCAATCCGGTACGCGGCGGTCGACAAGGACGCGGTGATCGTCGCTGCGGCGGGCAACAGTGGTTCTACCGGTTCGGGTTTCGCCGGAGCGTCATGTGAATCCAACCCGCTGACCGACTTGAGCCAACCCGAGGACCCCCGCAACTGGGCGGGTGTCACGTCGGTATCGGTGCCGTCCTGGTGGCAGCCATACGTGCTGTCGGTGGCCTCGCTGACGCCCGAGGACCAGCCGTCGAAATTCACGATGGCCGGCCCGTGGGTGGGCATCGCGGCGCCCGGCGAGAACATCGCCTCGGTGAGCAACCGCGACGACGGGGGGCTTGCCAACGGGACGCCCAATGAGCACCAGCAGCTGGTGCCGCTCAACGGCACCAGCTACGCCGCCGGCTACGTATCCGGTGTCGCGGCGCTGGTTCGCAGTAAGTATCCAGATCTCAACGCCACCCAGGTGATCCACCGCATCACCGCAACCGCGCGCAACGGGGCCCGCGCGCCGTCCAATGTCGTCGGCGCCGGCACCCTCGACCCGGTGGCCGCGCTGACCTGGGAGCTGCCCGCCGCTAACAAGCACGACAAAGCACCGGTGAAACACGTTGCGGCGCCGCCTGAACCGGCACCGAAGAGCCCGATGCCGCGGATCGTCGCGTTCGCCGGGACTGCGGCCCTGATGTTGGCCGTGGTAGCTGCCGCCGCGATCGCCGCACGCCGACGAAAGGAGCTCACCCAGTGAGGCCTCATCAATCCATAGCACCGTCCACGGGGCGGATTACGTTGGTGGCATTGGCCGTTGTGGCCGCAGCCATGGGCTTTCCGTGGCATTCGGTGCGTGAGCGTTGGGTGCTCGGTATCGCTGTCGCCGTGGCGATCACGCTGCTGGCTCGGTGGCGCGGGCTGCCGGTGACGACGATTCTGCGTCGTCGGTTGGCGATGCGTCGCCCCAAACGCGGTGTGCGCCAGGCCGGTGGATCCGGTACCGATGTGCGGACCACCGCGCTGCTGCGCGTCGCCCCGCCGGCAGCGGGTCCCGATGCGCTGCCCCTGCCGCTGATCGCCAGCTATGCCGACCGCTACGGCCTGCGCGCGGATGCCATCCGTATCACCAGCCGTGATACCGCATCCGAAACCGGTGTGCCCCAGCGGGAAACGTGGATCGGGCTGACCGTGTCGGCAGCCGACAACCTCGCGGCACTGCAGGCTCGTTCGCCGCAAATTCCGCTGCACGAGACCGCCGAGATCGCAGCCCGCCGACTCGCCGATCACCTCCGTGAAAGCGGGTGGACGGCCGCCATCGCCGACCCTGACGATATTCCCGGGCTCTACCCCCGGCCCTCTCGTGAAACCTGGGGTGGAATCCGGCATGGGAACGCGGATTACGTTGCGGCCTACCAGGTGAAGGCCGACACCGCGTTGCCGAATACCCTCGCTGCGATCTGGTCATACCCGGTCCGCGAAACGTGGACGGCCTTGGAGGTCACCGGGGCGGGCGACGAGCAGACGCTGGCCGTCGCGTGCGCATTCCACACCGATGCTCCTCCCGCCGCGGGCGGACCATTGCCCGGCCTGATCTCGCATTCCGGTAATCACCGGCCGGCGCTAACGGCGTTGCATCCGTTGTCGACTCAGCAGCTTGACGGCCATGTCGCGGTACCCGAAGCCCTGCTGTTGACGCGGCTGCGCTGGCCAAGCACCATCGCACAGCAGCCGAGTTCCGCCCCCGCCGCTATCGGCTAAACAGCGCGGCGGCGTTTTCGTAGCAGACCCTGCGCAGCCAAGCATCGTCGATGCCGGGCAGTCGGCTGATCGACCGCAGGGCGTCGATGTAGCTGTACGGGATGTTAGGGAAGTCGCTGCCGAACAGAATGCGGTCGCCCAGTTGCCGCAGCCGATGTAGCTGAGACGACGGGAACGGCATCGTTTCGTCGACAAACGGGGTGAACGCCATGGTGGTGTCCAGCCGGACGTCGGCCGAATCCTCGCAGATATCGAGAAACTCGGCGTATTCGGGCATTCCCAGATGCGCGACGATCAGCCGCAGCCGCGGATAGCGGTGCAGCAGACGACGTACCGGCTCGGGGCCGGTGTGCTCG
>NZ_JBAUZA010000519.1:0-2106 GCF_049585075.1 Mycobacterium sp. | reverse complement strand
GGGATGTGGCGCGTCGGTGATTCGGACGGCGGCTGCGGGGGCTGACGGCGTGGCGGTGCACCCCGGTTGGGGGGGCCGGCGGGACTTGACGGACGCGCCCACTCGGATGGGTCGCCGCTCGATGGTCCTCGGGTGTTCGTCATCTGCGCGATTGTTCCGCATCAGCAGGGCGACGTCGATGGTCGGTGCTAAACATGGGCGAAGCACGGGTCGGTGTGGCTGGCTGGGATGGAGGCATTGCGTGTCGAAAAGTGAGCCACCACACCGTCATTGGTGACGTGGACGCTGTCGGCGTGGATCCCGAGCGGATAGCCCTTGGTGAGCCCGGAGGTGAAGGTGTCCAGCGCCGATTGCGCGGTCTCGTGCGGCAGCGTGGCGCCCATCGCGGTCACTTTGACCACCTGCAGTGACAGCCCGCTGCCGGCGACCGACGGCTTGACCGTGACACTGCCCAGGCCCAGTGCCCCGTTGAGTTCGACGGTGCCGGCACTGGTGTCGGTGTTGACGCTGTTGATCAGGCCGCCGACGAATGGAACACCGTTCTGCAGGGTCTGCTTGATGCCGTCCGACGTCCAGGTGATGGTGGCATCCAACGCGCCGATGGTGCCCTTTGAGTCGCCGCTGCCGTGCAGGTCGACGTCGTTGATGTTGATGTCTGCCGTCATGCCTTTCGCATCCCGGATCTGGTGACCGGCGGTGCGGATCGAGATGTCGCGATAGTGGCCAGTGACATGTTGCAACAGGAACGGGGTGGGGCCAAATGACACTTTCGCCTGGTCCTGCACCACGCATTCGGTGGCCGCGGCCACGACGTTGTTGGCGCGGTTGCGGGCATACAGCTCGCCGCCGATCAGACCGGCGACGGCCAACGCCACCACGATGACCAGAACGAGAATGATCGACACCGGGTCGGCGAAGAAGCGGCGTTTGGTTTTCACGGGAGTTGTTGGGTCCTGCGACGGGGGCTGTTCGTAGGGCGAATCAGCCGGGAATTCCAGTGTCGGCGGAACAGTCTGGTGCGCCTGCTCGGCCGGTGGTTCATGCGCAGCCACCTGGGTGGTTGGCGACTCGTCCTGCGGCGCCGGCTCGGTAGGCGGACTCTGGCTGCCGGGACGAGCCCACATCGACGGGTCCTGGTGCGGCGGTCCTTGCGGATTCGTCACCTGGGCGATTCTGCCTTATCCCCATGAGCGAACGCTGAGTGGTTGCGCAGCACGGCGATCGTTTCACGGGCTTCTGTCACCCGATCGAGGGCGATATCGGTGACCAGCAATTGCGGGTCTGCTCCCGCCGAGGCCACCACATCGCCGAACGGCGAAACCACCAAGCTGCCGCCCACCCCGGTCGGTGCGGTGGAGGCCAGCGGCTCACCCGGATCGCCCTGCCCCGCGGCGGCGATGTAGCTGGTGGAGTCCAGCGCCCGGGCCCGCGCCAACAGCGTCCACTGCTCCAGCTTGCCGCGGCCGGACGCCCACGACGCGCTGACGGTGATCAGCTGGGCGCCGCGGCGCGCCAACGTGGTGAAGAGCTCGGGAAAGCGGAGGTCATAGCAGGTGCTCAGCCCTACCCCGACCCCGTCGACGGTGATCACCACCGGCTCGCGCCCCGGCGCGACAGTGTGCGACTCGGTGAAGCCGAACGCGTCGTAGAGGTGAATCTTGTCGTAGTGCGCGTTGGTACCCCCGCCAGCCGCTAGCAGCGTGTTGTAGACCCGGCCGCCGTCGGCCGGACTGAACATGCCCACGACCACGGTGATGTTCGCGTCGGCGGCGATCCGGCGCACCCCATCGGCCCACGGGCCGTCCACCGGCTCGGCGATTGGCGCCAGTGGCACGCCGAATCGACACATCGTCGCTTCCGGGAACACCACCAATCGCGCGCCGGCGTCGGCGGCCCGCCCGGCGTAGTCGCGCACCAGCTGCAGGTTGTCGGCCGGTTCGGTGCCGGACAGGATCTGCGCCACCGCAATCCGCATGACCGCCAGCCTAGGGGCGATCGCAAGCGCGGCGAAGCCGGGCGCAGCGGGTCGCCCCCGAAGCCTAGGGGCGATCGCAAGCGCGGCGAAGCCGGGCGCAGCGGGTCGCCCCCGAAGCCTAGGGGCGATCG
>NZ_JBAUZA010000518.1:0-7971 GCF_049585075.1 Mycobacterium sp. | reverse complement strand
ACGGTGAGCTCGGCGTCGAACAACCACAGCGCAAGGTCCTCGCCGCTGACGTCGGGCCACAGCACGGCCGGGTTGACCTTCTCTTCGATCTGGCTTTGCACCATCAACGCGGTCTCGTTGAGCCGGGCCGTCCGAGCCCGCAGCCGCCGTCGGCGCCGTTCGTCGAGACGGCCGGCCTCGAGCGCCTCGGCGGTGGTGTCGATGACGATCGCCATCCGCGCCCGCAGCGAGCGCATGGTGGCTCGCAGTACGCCTTCGGGCCGATCGGGCAGGATGACGACGGTCATCAAGAAGCTGCACACCATGCCGATCAGCACTGCGCCGATCAGCCAGGGCAACTCGCGGGTCGTCGCACGCAAAAACTGCGCGAAGAAGTAGGCCATGAAAGCGACCATCCCCAGCGCCCGCCCGCGCGGGCCATACCGGCGGGCGTAGACCGAGGCGTACACGACGATGACGAACACCACGTCGCAGAGCACCCGATGCGGCGCCAGGACGGTAGCCGCGGTGAGGGACAGCGCCGCGGGCAGTGGCAGCAGCGCCAGCGTGACCTTCTGCTTGTGTGGGTCAGGTTCGTTGACGGCTCGTCCGGCGACCATGGTGATCAAAACGCCGAGCAGCGCGACAGTCAACGGCTGGTGGGTTGCCCTGGTGAGCAGAAACAGGATCAGCAGCGCGATCGCCAAGGAGACGGTCGTGCGGGCGGCCATCCGCAGCCGCAGTAGTCCGGGGTCGGAGCCGATCGCCCAGTTCTGCGCCCGCTGATACAGCGCGGTTGCCCGGCCGAACACTCGTGATTAGCCTCTCTCGCTTTGACCCTGTCTATCGTGACCCTAATGAACGTGACGGAGCCGACGCGGACCAAGCTGGCCGACGGCCGCGAGCTGCTGTTCTTTTCGCTGCCCGGCCACAGCCCGGCACCGGTCGACGACCGCCGGCCGCTGCCCGCGCGTAACCCGAATCAAACCGAATTGCGCTACGACCAGACGACCGGGCAGTGGGTGATCGTCGCGGCGCTGCGGCAAGACCGCACCTACAAGCCGCCGCCCGATCAATGCCCGCTGTGCCCGCGACCGACCGGTTTGACCAGCGAGGTGCCCGCAGCCGACTACGACGTCGTCGTCTTCGAGAACCGGTTTCCGAGCCTGTCCGGGGCGGGGTCGCCGCCCTCGGTGCCAGACGGGTTCGCGTGCGCGCCGGGATTCGGCCGCTGCGAGGTGATTTGCTTCTCCAGCAACCACACTGGGTCGTTCGCGGATCTAGAGACGGCGCATGCCCGGCTTGTCGTGGACGCGTGGCGACACCGGACTGCGGACTTGATGGCGATGCCCGGTGTGGAGCAGGTGTTCTGCTTCGAAAATCGCGGCGAGGAGATCGGCGTGACGCTGACCCATCCGCACGGACAGATCTATGGCTACCCATTTTTGACGCCGCGGACCGCGGCGATGCTGCAGCAGGCATCGGAGTATCGAGAGTCACACGGCAGCAACATGTTTGCCGATCTACTGGCCCGTGAGGTCCAGGACGGCACGCGGGTGGTGGCGCGCACCGATCTGTTCACCGCGTTCGTGCCATTCGCGGCGCGTTGGCCGGTGGAGGTGCACATCTATCCGAACCGGTTCGTGCACAACCTGCTTGACCTTGGCGCAGCCGAGCTGGACGATTTCGCACGGATCTACCTTGACGTGTTGCGCCGGTTCGACCGGATGTATTCCGGTCCGCTGCCGTATATTTCGGCGCTGCATCAGTATGCCGACACCGACGCGCAGCGCGAGGGTTACTTTCACGTCGAGCTGATGTCGATTCGGCGCAGTGCGGTCGCGCTCAAGTATTTGGCGGCTTCGGAGTCGGCGATGGACGCGTTTATCAGCGATGTGACGCCCGAGGCCGTGGCCGAGCGGCTGCGAGGGCTCGGGTGACGGTCCGATACGCCGCGCCGGGACGGATCAACCTGATCGGCGAGCACACCGATTACAACCTCGGCTGGGCGTTACCGATCGCGTTGCCGCAGCGCACGGTGGCGACTTTCGAGCCATCGGATGCCTCTGCGATCACGGTCTGCAGCGACCGCGTCGACGGCTCGGTGCGAATCCCATTGCGCACCAAGCCCGGTGAGGTGGCCGGGTGGGCCGGCTATGTGGCCGGGGTGGTGTGGGCGCTGCGCATGGCCGGGCATCCGGTGGGC
Organism: Mycobacterium sp.; assembly: GCF_049585075.1. Taxonomy (GTDB): domain Bacteria; phylum Actinomycetota; class Actinomycetes; order Mycobacteriales; family Mycobacteriaceae; genus Mycobacterium. The sequence continues at coordinate 5,786 of NZ_JBAUZA010000518.1, read as the reverse complement.
GGCGGGAGCATGTCGGTCACCAGCGACGTCGAGATGGGGTCGGGCCTGTCGTCGTCGGCGGCGTTGGAGTGCGCTGCGCTGGGGGCGTTCGTGACGGCTGCCGGCTGGCGGATCGATCGGCTTGGGCAGGCGCGGCTGGCGCAGCGGGCGGAGAACGAGTATGTCGGCGCGCCAACGGGTTTGCTTGATCAGTTGTCGTCGCTGTTCGGTGCGGAGTCGACGGCGCTGCTGATCGATTTCCGGACTCTGGCCGTCGAGCCGGTGGCGTTCGACCCGTCGGCCTCTGGTGTGGCGCTGTTGTTGATCGACTCCCGGGAGCGGCACGGTCACGTTGGCGGTGAATACGCGGCGCGTCGGCTGTCGTGTGAGCGGGCGGCCGCCGATGTGGGTGTGGTGTCGTTGCGGGAGATTCAGGATCGCGGGCTCTCGGTGCTGGACGGAGTGCGCGACGCGGTCGATGCTCGGCGGGCTCGTCATGTGCTGACCGAGAACCAGCGGGTGTTTGATTTTGTTGCGGCCGTTCGTGGTTCAGACTACGGCGAGGCGGGCCGTATCTTTAATGCTTCCCATGCGTCGATGCGTGACGATTTCGAAATCACCACCGAGAACATCGACCTGATCGCCTCGGTTGCGGTCGAGGCAGGCGCTTTTGGCGCCCGAATGACCGGTGGCGGCTTCGGTGGGTGCGTGATCGCGTTGGTGCCCGCCGATCGGATCGAGGCCGTCGGTGCGGCGGTGCGCGAGGCGGTGCTTTCGGCGGGCTATGAGGAACCGGCGATCACGCGGACCCACGCCGCGCAAGGCGCGGGCGCCGTCACATCTGCCACATGAGTATCTCGAAGAGGTGACACTCACGATTTGCCCGCCTCTGAGCGACAACTCGTGAGCCGCTGGGGCGTTGTCGCTCAGAGGCGGGCAAGAGGCCAAATGGTTCCGGCGGGCGGGCTTGATTGCGCGCCGCCACCGCAAGGGAGAGCATGAGGCATGGTCGGCTACGTGAACGTCCGCGCTTACGCCGAGCTCAACGACTTCCTGGCGCCCGGGTCGCGCGGTGTGACGGTGCGCCGGCCGTTCCGCAGCCACCAGACCGTCAAGGATGTGCTGGAAGCGATGGGCATCCCGCACACCGAAATCGACCTCATCCTGGTTAACGGCGATCCGGAAAACTTCGACCACCGCCCCACCACCGGCGACCGCATCGCCGCCTACCCGATGTTCGAGGCGTTCGACATCGGCCCGACCGCGAAACTGCGGCCAACCCCGCTACGTGATCCGCGCTTCGTCGTCGACGTCAACCTCGGCCGGCTGGCGCGGCTGCTGCGCGTACTCGGCTTCGACGTGTGGTGGTCCAGCGACGCCGACGATCAGAGCCTGGCCACTATAAGCCTTGAGCAGCAACGCATTCTGCTGACCCGCGACCGCGGCCTGCTGAAGCGCCGCGCGATCACCCACGGGCTGTTCGTGCACTCCCAGCAGCCCGAGCAGCAGACGCGCGAGGTGATCCGGCGACTGGACCTAAGCGAACGACTCAAGCCGTTGACCCGGTGTGTGCGGTGCAACGGCATACTCACCACGGTCTAAGGACGAGGTGATCGATGACCTCGAGCCGCTGACCCGCCGCTACTACGACCAATTCAGCCGTTGCGCAGACTGCGGCCGCATCTACTGGGCCGGGTCACACTACAAGCGGCTGCTCGACCTCGTCGAACGCGTAAGAATCGAAGCGTGAGGATCGCAATCAGCGGCGCCGGCGTGGCGGGCGCAGCGCTGGCCTACTGGTTAGACCGCACCGGCCACACCCCAACCCTGATCGAGCAGGCGCCGCAATTCCGCACCGGCGGCTACATGATCGACTTTTGGGGAGTCGGCTACCAAGTCGCCAAACGCATGGGCATCGAGGACGCCATCCAGTCGGCGGGGTACCAAATTGAATGGCTTCGCTCCGTTGGCTCGCGCGGCGAGGTCAAGGCCGACGTGGACGTCGACGTCTTTCGGCGCATGATCGGCGAAGACTTCGCCAGCCTGCCCCGCGGCGACCTGGCCGCCGCGATGTACACCACGATCGAGGACAAGGTCGAAACCATTTTCGGCGAAAGCATCGCGAGCGTCGAGCAGCGCGATGACGGTGCCCGGCTGACCTTCGAGAACAGCGCGCCGCGTGAATTCGACCTGCTGATCGGCGCCGACGGGTTGCACTCGAACGTGCGCAGGCTGGTCTTCGGGCCAGAGCAGGACTTCGAACGCTACCTCGGCTGCAAGGTCGCGGCGTGCGTTGCCGACGGATACCGGCCCCGCGACGAGCTGGTCTACGTCACCTATGGCTCACCCGGTCGCCAGCTGGCGCGTTTCGCGTTGCGCGACGACCGCACCATGTTCTTGTTCATCTTCCGCGCCGAGCACAACACCACCGACCTGACACCAAAACACCAGCTGCGCAACGAGTTCAGTGATGTCGGCTGGGAGTCGCACGACATCTTAGCGGCGCTCGATAACGTGGACGACCTGTATTTCGACGTCGTCAGCCAGATCCGGATGCCCAACTGGTCGCGCAGTCGGGTGCTGCTGATCGGCGATGCGGCCGGCTGCATTTCGTTGCTGGGCGGCGAGGGCACCGGCCTGGCGATCGCCGAGGCGTACGTATTGGCCGGCGAACTCGCGCGGGCCGGCGCCGACTACCGACACGCCTTCGACGCCTACCAGTCGCTGCTGGGTCCGTTCATCAAGACCAAGCAAGCCGGCGCGGTGCGCTACATTCCGTTCTTCGCCACCCGGACCCGGTTGGGTCTGTGGGTTCGCAACGCGGGGTTGCGTATGGCGAACTTCGCGCCGCTGACCACCCTGTTTGCCGGCAGCATTCGCGACAACTTCACGCTGCCGGAATATGACATCTAGGTGGCCGGGGTGAAGCGGATCGCCCTCAGCTTCAGCTCGTCGACGGCCTCGGCCCACTGATCGCGGGTCGGCATCTGATTATCGCGGAACCCTAACCCCATTGCCCGCCCTGCGCGCTTGGCTCCGTAGCCCTCGGCGCAGCGCGCATAGAGGTCGATAACATGCGCCTTGTCCGTGATGAGCTCGCCGCGCATCGTCGTCTTCTTGCCGTCGTGCAGGACCTGTGCGGTGGCGCCGTCGCGGAAATTGTTCTTCCAGGTCGCGCCGGTCATCGCATACAGGACGCCGTCAATTGCATGGGCGCTCAACGGAAGTGAGTAATGCTTCCCGCTTTTGCGGCCGGTGAAGTCGACCACCATCAGCTGGTTGCGTGCCGGGCCGGCGAATGGGGTGTGCAGCAGCATTTTCATCATCGGGTTGACGAGGCGCAGTAACGCCTCGGGTGGGTGCGACACGGTGATCGCGCTTGACTGTTCGGTCATGGCCTCAGGGTAGCCCCCAAAGCCGTTTCTGGCGCCGCGGATCATTTGCTGGCGTACCATAACGGCGCCGAAGTAGCTGGAGGCGCGGATGACCGACACGCAAAGCCCGCCCGTCACTGCCGAAGGACTGCTGAAAGACGTCAAGGCTTTCTTCGATCACGGCGAATTCTTCCGCGCCTACGACCAGGCGACCGACGCGCTGGAGCTGTTTCCCGACAACTTCGGGCTCGCACATCGCGCGGTGCTCAGCCTGGCCAACGCCGGCGCGACATCGCTTGCGCTCGAGAAGTACTACGAATTCGGCCTCGACAAGCGACCGGAGACCGACGCCCGCAGCCTGCTCGGCCGGCTGAAGAAGGACCAGGCCTTCGCCGAGACGGGCGAGGCGCGCGCCGCGTTGTTCCGCGAGGGCCGCGCACGCTATGAGGATGCCTTCCGCGCCGCCACCGACGCCGGCGACCCGGAGGCCTATTACCCCGCGATCAATGCCGCAACGTTGGCCCTGTTCGCCGGCGATACCGAAGCTGCTGACCGGCTCGCCGGCGACGTTCTCGACCTTCTGAAGCCGCGCATCACGAATCTGGATGACGCTGCGCCCGACCGCTATTGGGTGCTGGCGACCGCCCTCGAAGCCCATCTTGCGATGGGCGATCTCGACGCGGCGGGTGGGCTGGTCGACCAAGTCGTCGGCGCAGCCGGCCACGACGACGCCGCGCTGGCCACCACCGGCCGGCAGCTTGAACGCATCGTCGCGGCGAAGAAGCTCGACCCCGGCGTGCTGGGCGCGTTCAAGCCACCGACCGTCGTCCATTTCCTCGGCAGCAATAAGCAGGCGACGACGACCGCGGCCGATATCACCTCGCTGATCAAGGGGATTCGCATCGGCGCGGCCTATGGCTCGCTCGCCGCCGGCACGGACATCTTGTTCGCTGAGGCGCTGCTCGAACGCGGCGTCGCGCTGAATATCGTATTGCCCTTCGGCACAGCCGATTTCATCGAAGAGTTAGTCCGCCCGGCGGGCGAGGGCTGGGTTGTGCGCTTCGAGGCATGTCTCGCCGCGGCCAAGACGGTGCGCTTCGCGACCGAGGACGCGTATTTGGGCGACGATCAGCTCTTCCCCTACAGCAGCAGCCTGGCGATGGGTCTCGCCAGCCTGTGCGCCCGGCATCTGCATGCGCCGCTGATGCAGTTGGCGGTGTGGGACGGTGTCGTCGATGAAGGCGCGATCGTCGATACCGCCGCCGACATGAGCGCTTGGCGCGAGGCCGGCCACCCGGTCAAACTCGTGCCGACCGGTCAAGACGCGGATCTTGAGAAGCTTCCACCCTGGCACCGTCCGAAGGTTGCTCGTGGCCGACGTGACACGCGCGCAATGCTTTTCGGCGATATCCACGGCTTCAGCAAGCTGACCGACGCCCAACTGCCGCACTTCACCCAGACGATCATGGGCACGTTGGGTGAGGTGGCGCGCGGCCACAAGCAGCACATCACGTTCGTAAATACCTGGGGGGACGGTATTTTCGTCGTCTTTCGCGATGCCGGCCGAGCAGCCGCTTGTGCGCTCGACATGCAGGACGCCCTGAGCGCAGTCGATCTCGAGGCGGCTGGGCTGCCCGACACGCTCAAGTTGCGCCTCGGCGGCCATCTCGGACCGGTCTATGAGCTCGACGATCCGGTCACCGACCGGCCCAACTATTACGGCGCCCACGTCAGCCGCGCCGCACGCATCGAGCCGATCACGCCGGAAGGCTGCGTCTATGTCACCGAGACATTTGCGGCAATGTTGGCCCTGCACAACGCCGGTCAGTTCTCCTGCGACTACGTCGGCAACACGGAGATGGCCAAGCATTACGGTCGGCTGCGCATGTTCCTGCTGCGGCGCGCGACCGACGGCAAAGGCCCGCCCGTGCTGGGCGATATCGAGCGCGCGGCGGGGTAGCGCTATCCCGCCTTCCGGCAGATGACGAGGGCCTCGATGTAGTCCCAGCGATAGCGGTCGGGGGCGTCCACAACGCGCTCTTGCAGCTCTTCGAAGAAGTCGGCGAGCAGACCCGCAGCACGGGCTTCGCCCTCGTGCGCAAAGGCACGCAGGAGGAGCGGCCCTCCCCACGCGGCCACGCTCAGTACGTATTCCCGCGCGAACACCGCGGGATCGTCGTGCCAGTAAGGGTTGTCGAGACGGAACAGCTCGGCGCTTTCGAGTTCGAGGCCGGCGAAGCGCCCGCCGCCCGCCTCAAAGGGAGCCCGGAACTCGTCGATTGTGCGCGCCCAGACCGGAACGACGGCCGCGGCGACGGTGGCGTCGCGAATGCGACCCGCGCGGCACCAATCGGCGAGCAGCGAATTCATGTGCCCGATGATCTCGTCGTAGAGCCCGGTCCTGTGCGGGCATGGGGCGGTGGAGGCCGGGAT
>NZ_JBAUZA010000517.1:0-1741 GCF_049585075.1 Mycobacterium sp. | reverse complement strand
GACCGGCGCCGTTGATCGCGGTTGCCCCGTACGATCCGCGTACCGGCCGTTATGTCGCTCCGGACGGGAAGTTGTACCAGCAGTCGGATCTGGCGACCTCGAAAGCGCCCAAGAAGTGGCAGGACTTATTTCCCACCTAAAGGTCGTATTGGCTAGTCAGCCGATCTTGTCCAACCGCAGCGGCAATTCGATACCCAGCCATTGGTTTTGCCCGCAGGCGCCGCTCGGGCCGATCGTCTTGTCCTTCCCGGCCAGTACCGGCGACCCGATTTGGAATTCACCAGTTCCCGCGGGATCAACTGGGTAGAAGTAGAAGGTCTGCTGCCCGGTGAACGCGGTGCCGTCCTGGCACCGCTCCCAATTCGGTACGTCACGTCTGACGTACCAGATGAGCCCGTCGGTCAAGGAGATCGGCGCGCTCCAGCCCTGGTCACTCCTCATCGTGCCGTCGCATGTCTGAAAATTTGAGCAAGAGGAGCTGATCGTCCAGGTACTGACGACCGTCGGCTCGTAGTTGTACTGGTCATTGAGCTTGGCCCAATTGCCGTTTGACGTAACACGGTACGTGCCGTTGATCGCGACGTCTTCCTTCGTCGTTGCTCCCGCCGTGGATGTCGGACCAAAAATGCCGATTACGTTGGCAGCCAACAGTATCGCGGTGGTGATCGTTCCAGCTGAACGCATCGTGTGCTCCTCGACGGGCATTAACCGAAGATGCCCATGCGACGTTGTCGACACCGGTAGCGGCGTTCTCGTGCGATGAGAATAGCACCGGCGCTATCGGCGCGGTAAGGGTTCATCCGTACGGATCCATTTTCGAGATCAGCCAGGAACCGTTGACCTTCGTGAGCGTTATTCGTACGCTGCTCGGCGTTGTCAGGGGTTCTCCTTTGTCCTTGCTCGTGGTCTCGTTGAGGAATACCAGTACGACGGCGGATTCCGGATGCAGTTCTGATACGGCCGCCCGAACCACCGCGGCCGTCTGCGCGATGTGCTTTTGCTGCACCATCGGCGTGACGAATTGTTTGGTGAATTTGTCGTAGTAGCTCAGGAAGTCCCCGGTGAGATGTGACTTCGCCCTCGCGAAGTCGCGGTCCATATTGGCCGGGGAGTACGAGAGCGACGCTACGGCACCGTCTGAAGCTGCCCGGATGGCCCGCTGAGCCGCAGCGTCATCGATCTGTCGATCCGGGCGGTACAGAAAAAAGAACACGCCGGCCGCAAGTCCCAACATGGCGACGACCACTGCGGTCAGGAGAATTGGACGCCAGTTCGCCAGACACTGATTGGTCAGGCGATTGATCACGACCATTTTGCTCGAACGCGCGTCGCGGGGCGGAGGAGCCTCGGTGCTGTCGGTCGGTGATTCCGCGTCCTCAGGTGTGGTCTCGGCGTCGTTTCGCGGCGACTCTTGCTCGGAAGTCATTGAACGAAATCGAGTTTCGACATCTTGAGCTGGCCGCCGTCCCGCTCAATATTGACACTGAGTCGCCAGAAGACCGGTGGCCGTTTCGATTTGTCGGGATTGGTGGTGTCGGATTTCGCGACTACCAGGACGACTGCCGAGTTGTCGGTCATCGACTCCACTGCGGCGTCTTGCGCGGTGGCCTTGGTGATGACCTTCGCGTCCTGTGCACTTTTCACCATGTAGGTTGACGTCGCTTCCAACTGGCTCTTGAGCGCACCCGTGGTGTTGTCAATGGTGCGTTGCACGTTTTCCGTTGCGTGGTCGGGGTCAATC
>NZ_JBAUZA010000516.1:0-4368 GCF_049585075.1 Mycobacterium sp. | reverse complement strand
AGTCGCGAAGGCACGACCGACCGCCGTCAACCTCAGCTGGGGAGTCGCGCGCGCGCTCGAGAAACTCGACGAGGGCGCCGAAGCCGTGCTCGCCGAAGCACTGGAAATCCTCGACGAGGACGAACGCCTCAACCGCGCGGCATCGGCCCACGCCGCCGAGATCGTCCTCGGGCTATGCGATCGCCGCCCGCTGCGGTTGCTTAGCCATTGCAACGCCGGCCATCTCGCCACCGTGGCCTGGGGCAGTGCGCTTGGCGTTGTGTGGCACCTTCACGAGCGGGGACTGGTCGAGTCGGTGCTGGTCGACGAGACACGTCCACTGCTGCAGGGCGCGCGGCTGACGGCATGGGAGCTGGCGCAGGCGGGCGTGCCCTACCGGGTGCAGCCGGACGGGGCCGCGGCGGCGGCGATGGCACGCGGCCTGGTCGACTGCGTTCTCGTCGGCGCCGATCGGATCGCGGCTAACGGCGACGTCGCCAACAAGATCGGTACTTACGGGCTGGCCATCGCCGCCCGTCATCACAACGTGCCGCTCGTCGTGGTCGCGCCTTCGTCCACGGTCGACATGTCGCTCGCGACCGGCGCCGAGATCGCCATCGAGGAACGCGAACCCGACGAACTCAGGACGTTCAGCGGCACCACGATCACCCCGCCGGACGCCGACGTTTTCAACCCGGCTTTCGACGTGACCCCGGCCGAGCTCATCACCGCCGTCGTCACCGAGCACGGCCGCTACCGCAACCGCGGCGTCCACCGCTAGGTCAAAGCGCTGCGCCTATTAGCGCCAGAGGCAGTATTCCGATGTCGGCGGCGATCGGGATACCGATTGCGTCGACCGGGTTGTTGGCTGCGAGTTCGGTCGTGAAGACGTTGTAGTCGAGTTCGGGAAGGGTGATCAACAACGCTTCGGCTACGTCGAAAGGCGGGAAGCCGGTGTGCGGCGGCAACGTATCGAAAAGATCCTGGAAGGTCGTGGGAACGATTGAGAAAACCGACAATTGGGTGCCTGGGAGGACAGCTTCCAGTGTCGCGCCGAGTTGGTCGGCCCAGGATGGCAACGTGTACACATAGTTGTTCGGATCAGCTAAATCCTTGAGGGCATCGGTGATCCCTTGATGCAGTCCGTTGGCCAACGCTTGCGGAACCTGCTCGAGGACACTGGAATCCGGCAGGAATCCCAACGGCGTGGGCACATCAGCATCGCCCTGACTCCAGCCACCCAAGTAGTTGTCGGCGACGTCGCCGTAGCCCAGATTCACCAACACTGACAAGTCCGGGTTCAGCAGATCGGCCAGCGGGTTGCCGATGAAGGGGATTAGTTGCAACGGCTCTAGCAGCGGCAGCGTCGTGACGGGAAGCTCGTAGTAGTTGGTTAGGGTGTCTGCCGCCGACGTCGGTAGTTGGATCGCGTCCGCGACCTGCGCGGCCGTCAGTCCCGGGTAGGTGACGTGCTCGAAGACGATGCCCAACACGGCATTGAGGTCAGACAGTGGGTTGATCGGGTACTGCGGGAAGTCGGCAAAGCCGTCGTATTCGTGTGTGTAGACGTCGGTCGGGTAGAGATCAGATGCTTCTGGTCCGCTGAATGTCAGGCCCAGGCTCGGGATGGTCGGCTGGGTGCCGGCCGGCAGGTCGAAGCGCTCCAGCATGCCGCCGTTGGGGGCGCTTTCGTCACCCATCAGCACGAAGTGGACGTCATCACTGGGCACGCCATGGCTCGCGAGCTCCGGTTGCAATAGCGATGAGATGACCGCGCTCTGCGACCAGCCGGAGACCACCACAGGGTTGGCGGCATCGACGTGCCCTCCGGCGATTTGGTTCAGGATCGCGGCGTCCAGGATCTGTTGGCCCTGGGCCTCCGACTTGTCGAAGGTTTCGGTGAAGGGACCGAGGAATGGGTAGAGCGCCTCGGGTGTGGTCAAGACCTGCGTTGTGCCGGTGAAGCCGCGTGGCGCCAGGTACACCGCATCGATGACGTCGGCGTAGGTCTGGCCAGGCGTCTCGAGCCCGCTGCCGCCCATGATGAACGCCGTGCCATCCCCGAGCGGGGAATCCGCGGTGTCACCGCTGGTGAGCCGCGCCGCGCGCACCTGCACATCGGGTGACGGCGGGACCAGCGGTGAGACCGTGATCAGACTGGCGCCTACGAGGGCGACACCCAAGGTGCGGTGCAGATGAAGCATCAGGCGGAGGGCCTCTCCCTCGAGGTGCATGCCAGTGCACCGAGCGATGGTGAGCAAAATTACAGCACGACCGCGCGGCGAGAACAAAGGAAATGGCGCCATAGGCGTGACCTTGAATCGAGCTGTGTCACGGTCGCGTCAATGAGCAGTGTTTCCAACGCGATTCGAACAGCGTTGGGGCGGGTGGGAAGTGGAGCCGATGACGGGAATCGAACCCGCGTATTCAGCTTGGGAAGCTGATGTTCTGCCATTGAACTACATCGGCGCGGTTGCTTGGGAAGGCTAGCACTCGGCGTTGCGACGTTTCATCAACACCGCGAGCCCGAGCCGAGCGGATACGCTCGTCGCGTGCTGCTCTCCGATCGTGACCTCAGGGCCGAAATCGCCGCCGGCCGGTTGGGCATTGACCCATTCGACGACGCCCTGGTCCAGCCGTCCAGCGTGGACGTTCGCCTAGACAGTTTGTTCCGGGTGTTCAACAACACCCGATACACCCATATTGACCCCGCCAAGCAACAAGACGAGTTGACCAGCCTGGTGGAGCCAGTCGACGGCGAGCCGTTCGTGCTGCACCCCGGTGAGTTCGTGCTGGGCTCGACGCTGGAGCTGTGCACGCTGCCCGAAGATTTGGCGGGGCGGCTGGAGGGCAAATCGTCGCTCGGGCGCCTGGGGTTGCTCACCCACTCGACCGCCGGCTTCATCGATCCCGGCTTCAGCGGCCACATCACTCTGGAGCTCTCCAACGTCGCCAACCTGCCGATCACGCTCTGGCCGGGGATGAAGATCGGCCAGCTGTGCATCCTGCGGTTGACCAGCCCGGCCGAGCATCCCTACGGCAGCGCGCGGGCAGGGTCGAAGTATCAGGGCCAACGGGGACCCACGCCGTCGCGCTCGTATCAAAATTTCATAAGGTCCACTTAGCTTCGGCTGTAACGCCGCACAGCCTGGGCGGCGATCATCCAGTGATAACGCCAGCGCGGTGTTCACCTCCGCCCAGAACAGTGACGCGCCAGCGAGATCTGGAGGAGCGGTGGACATCGTTCTCGGGGTGTCGATGGCACCCACAGTCGTCCGCGCGGTGGTCGTGGAAGGTGTAAACGCCGACGGCGTCACGGTGGAAGAAGACAATTTTGTCGTCGTGGGAGACGACGCCGCCGCAACCGTGAGCGCCGCCGATCAGGTGGTCTCGGCAATCTTGGGCACTCGGGAGGGTGCCACACAAGCGGGCCATGCGCTGACGTCGACCGGTGTGACCTGGACCGACCCGGTGGACGCTGCCACCCTGCGGGAGGTTCTGGCCGCCCGCAAGGTCGAAAACGTCATGCTGGTCTCGGCCTTCATGGCTGCGGCCGCGCTGGCACAGATGGTGGGCAGCGCCACCGGTAACGCGCGCACAGCGTTGTTGTTCGTCGAACCCGAGACCGCGACTTTGGCCGTCGTCGACACCGCCGACGGTTCAATCGCCGATGTCCACAAAGAACTGATTTCCAGCACGGACACGGTCGCAGAACTGGCCGGGATGCTCGCCGCCCTGGAGGCGCTGGAAACCCGCCCAGAGCACGTGTTCGTCGTCGGCTCCGGCGTGGACGTCGCCGCAATCAAGCCTCAGTTGGAGGCGGTGACGTCGCTTCCGGTAAGCGCACCGGAGGAACCAGAGACCGCGTTGGCGTGGGGCGCCGCGCTGGCGTCGGCGAACACGCCGCTGTTTGCGTCGTCGACTGCTGCCCTGGCGTACGCGCAAGATCCCGCCACGGGGACGATCGATCCTTACGCGGTGTCCCCGGGATACCTTGGGGCGCCGGATGTTCCGCCGGGCACCGAATTGGGGGAGGAGGACCTCGCCTACAGCTTCGACCCCGATGAGGAAGCCGAAGCCGACACGACGGCGCTGGATCTGGTCGGCGAGGAGCATCGCGAGCGGCGGCCGCTTCTTCTCGTTGGCTCGATATCGGCGGTGGTAGTTGTGGCCGCGGCCCTGGCGCTGGAAGTGTCACTGGCGCTGGGTATTCGGCCCAGCGTCGCGTTGCTGCCCAGACCGCTGCAGAATCTCATCCTCCCGGTTGTACAAGCCCCAATGCCCGCCCCCTCCGCGATAAGCGCTCCGGCGCCGCAGGCCAATCATCTGCAGCCACCGGCGGTGGCGCCGCCAGCGGTGGGGCCGCTCCCGGCAGTCGCCCCGCTCCCG
>NZ_JBAUZA010000515.1:0-16881 GCF_049585075.1 Mycobacterium sp. | reverse complement strand
CGGTCGAGGCGACCGTCGTCGCGCCGTCTCCGCCCCGGGCCGCGAGCACCGCAACGTCGCGGACGCTGACTTTGACCACCGAGTCGCCCTGCGCGATGCGAAGCAACGCCGCATCATCCAGGCCGATGTACGGCTCGCCGCCGACGATCGCAATCGTGGCCGGCACCGCTCCGCCGGAGCGGACGGCCTCCTCAATCTCGCGCGCGATGCGCAGGTTGTCCGGACGCGGCAGGCCGTGGCTGATGATCGTGCTCTCCAGCGCGACGACGGGCCGGCCCGCGTCCAACGCGTCCGAGACCTCGGGATGGATACGCACGTGGATCTACGACTCCTCTGGAACCTCGATGACCTTGTATGTCGGGTCGAGCATTGTTATCTCGCGGTTGCCGCTCTGGTTTGCTTTCCCGGTAACCCGCAACACCTGACCCGGCTCGATGTCGTCGCCCTGGCCGGGCCGGAACGTCATGCGGATCTCGCCGCTATCGTCGCCGACCACGATCCAGCGAGACGTTTTCTGATTTTTGGTGATGTCCTCGACTTGGCTGACTCGGCCTTCGACGGTTGCACGGCGCCCCGGGATCACGTTGTTCACCGGGACCACCGCCGCCGGCCTTTCCGGATGTTCGTACTCTTCCACAGTCCGGTTTTCGCTCCGCAAAACCCGGGACTCGACCTTCTCGACCTGGCGGGCGATGCGCATTTCCAAAATGTCCGGGAACGCTTCGCGGATCCGCGACTGTACGTCGTAAGGCACGATCGTGGCGGCCGCGTCCGGAATCCGGCTGACAGCACGGGAGATCTTGTCCGCGGTCCGATCGTGCAGCAGCCGTCCCAGCACTGGTGCGTAGGTTCTTCGCGGCAGTAACACCGTCACGTTGGTGTGCGGATGTTCGTTTTGCGCTTTGACCACCAGCGCGTGCAGAGCCCTGATTATCTGTCGGTCCGGGCAGTCCACCACCCGCAGTCGCGTGTCGAGATCGAAGCTGTCCCAACGGTTTCGCAATTGCGCGGCATGGGACGCATCGACCATGAAATGCACCGCGATCAAGTCGTCGGCGCGTAGACCCTTGCCGTAGCGCAACGCCTCCAGCACCGCGAGGTCAACTGAGTTGACCAAGACAAACACCCGATGGCGGGCATACTTCACCAACTCCGGGCGGTCGGTGCGGAAGGCCTCGAGGATCGCAGCCTCGGCGCGATACTCGCGGTTGAGCCGTATCAGCCCCATTACCAGCAACGGAAAGACGACGACGACCAGCCACGCCCCTTCGGTGAACTTGGCCACCGCGAAAATGCCGACCACGACCGTCGACAGGATCGCCGCCGACAGGTTGATCGCCAACCTGTGCCGCCAGCCCGATTCACGGTGCGTGAGATGGTGTTTGGTCATTCCGTAACCAGCCATCGAGAAGCCGGTGAACACGCCGATCGCGTAGAACGGCACCAACGCGTTGACCGATCCCCCGGTAACCACCAGCAGGGCCACCGACAGCCCGGTCAGCGTGATGATGCCGTTGGAGAACACCAGGCGGTAACCGCGCGTCATGAGTTGACGGGGCAGGAAGCGGTCTTCTGCAACGAAACTGGCCAGCGCCGGGAACCCATTGAAACTGGTATTGGCGCCGGTGTACAAGATCGCCGCGGTCGATACTTGGACAAGGATGTACATAACGTTGCCGATGGCCCCGTTGCCGAAGACCGCCCGTGCCACCTGCGAGAGCACCGAGGGATATTCGTCGAGATACGGTGCGGCGTGCGTGGCGTAGGTGAGATAACCGACCCCGGCCAACAGGAAGCCCAAGATGCAGGCCATTGCGGTGAGGACCCGCCGCGCATTGACGCTCTGCGGCTTGCGGAACACGTTGACGGTATTGGAGATGGCCTCCACCCCGGTCAGCGACGACCCACCATTGGCGAATGCCCGCAGTATCACCAGAATCGTCGCGCCCATCACCAGACCGTTACCCTGATGGACCGGCACCGCTCCGGCAACGTGACCGGGATCGTATCGCTGCAATCCCCAGAAGATATGGCGGACAACGCCGGTGACGATCATCAAGCCGACCATCACCACAAAGGAATAGGTGGCAATCGCGAACGGCAGCCCGGCTTCGCGCAATCCGCGCAGGTTCACATAGCAGATGAGCAGCACCATGGCGACGGTGATCTCCAGGCTGTAGGGCCCGAGCGCCGGTAGCGCCGAGGCCACCGCCACCGTGCCCGCCGCCGACTGCACGGCCACGGTAACCACGTAATCGATCAACAGTGCCGCAGCGGCGACTTGCGCAACCTTGGGCCCGAAGTTCTCCCGCGCCACGATGTAGGAGCCGCCGGCCTTGGTATAGGCCATCACGACCTGCCGGTACGACGCGGCCACCAGCGCCAGGATCACCAGGATGACACCCATGATGGGAAGCAATAAGACGAACGCGGCCAACCCGGCCTGGGGTAGCAGCTCGGTCAGGATCTGCTCTGGACCGTAAGCGGTCGATGAGATTGCATCGGGTGAAAGTGCACCCAGTGCAATGGGATTCGACAATCTCTCGCCGGCCAGCTCCTCGGTGATCAGCGGCTTGCCGAGAAAGATTCGCTTACACAGGTCTGAAAAAGATAGCGGTACGTCTTGCTCAGCTGGTGCAGTCACGACCACATTCCCTTTTCAGAGGTTCGGCGTCCCCCGAGAAGTCTAAGCCGCCTGGATACCGACTGGGTGCTAGTCGGCGTCGGCGCGCAACATCTCCGTATGCTCGGCGGTTTCTCGCCTTACCCGTGCGGCTAGAGCGTCGGGGTCCACCCGCGCGATCCGGGATTCGACGTCGTAGGGGACGATGATCGCGGTAGCGCCCTGAATTCGGCTGACCGCGCGGGCCATCTTGTCGGCGGTGCGGTCATGCAGCATCCGGCCCAGCAGCGCGGAATACGTTCGACGCGGCAACAACACCGTCACCTTGGTGTCGGGATATTCCCTCTTCGCCGCCAGGACCAGCTCTTGTGCGGACCGGCTCAAATGGCGATCGGGGCAGTCGATCACCCGCAGCCGGGTGTCGTGCTCGAAGTGCCGCCAGCGCTCCTGCAACTGAGCAGCATGTTCGGCGTCGACCACGAAGTGCACCGCGGTCAACTCGTCGGCGTGTAGCCCCTTGCCGTAGCGCAACGCCTCGACCTCGGCGAGGTCGACCGAATCCACGAAAACGAAAACCCGCAGACGGGCGTACTTGGCCAAGTCGGGGCGCTCGGTGCGTGACATCTCCAACACCGACGCCTCGGCGCTGTACTGCTGGTTGAGCCGTATCAAGCCGTACACCAAGAAGGGGAAGACAATGACGACGAGCCAGGCCCCTTCGGTGAACTTGGCCACCACAAAGATCCCGACGACGATCGTCGACATGATCCCAGTAGACAGATTGACCAGCACCTTACGTTGCCAGGCGCGCGCACGGTGGGTGTAGTGGTGTCGACTCATGCCAAAGCCGGCCATCGCGAACGCGGTGAACACGCCGATCGCGAAGAACGGCACCAACGCGTTGACCGAGGCGCGGGTCACCAGCAGCAGCGCGACGGCCAGCACGGTGAGCGTGATGATGCCGTTGGAGAACACCAGCCGATGACCGCGCTTGGTCAGCGGCCGCGGCAGAAATCGGTCCTCGGCAACGAAACTGGCCAACGCCGGAAACCCGTTGAAACCGGTGTTGGCGCCGGTGAACAAAATCGCCGCGCTCGACGCCTGGACCAAGAAATACAGGACATTGCCGATCAGCCCCTGGCCGAAAACCGCCCGGGCGATCTCCGAGAGCATCGACGGGTATTCATCCACATACGGGGTGGCGTGGGTGACGAAGGCCAGCCAGGACACCCCTGCCAACAAGAACCCGAGGATGACAGCCATCAGGGTCAGCACCCGACGGGCATTGTAGCCCTGCGGCGCGCGAAAGACGTTGACGGTGTTGGAAATCGCCTCGACCCCGGTCAGCGAGGTGCCGCCGTTGGCGAACGCGCGCAACACCACCAGCACCGTGGCCCCCATCACCAGTCCGCCGCCCTGATGGATTGGCACCGCTCCGATAATGTGCTCCGGGTTGTATCGCGGTAGGCCCCAGAAGAGTTCGCGGATCAGGCCGGTCACGATCGTCAGCCCGATCATGGTGACGAAGGAGTACGTCGTGATCGCGAACGTTCGGCCCGATTGCCGTTGTCCACGCAAGTTGGTAACGCAGATGAACAGCAGCACACCGATGGTGATTTCCAAGTGGTAGGGGTGCAGCGCAGGTATCGCCGAACACAACGCCACTGTCCCCGCGGCTGGTTGCACCGCGGCGGTAACCACATAGTCGATCAGTAGTGCGGCGGCGGCGATCTGCGCCCAGCGGGGCCCGAAGTTATCCCGCGCCACCATGTACGAGCCCCCGGCCCGGGCGTAGGTCATCACAACACCGCGGTATGACGCGGACACCAACAACAAGATGAACAAGACGACGCCGATAATTGGCAGCAACAACGCGAACGCGGCCATCCCGGCCCGCGGCAGCAGTTCGATCATGACCTGCTCTGGGCCATAGGCCGTCGAGGAGATCGCGTCGGGTGAAAGCGCACCGAGTGCAACAGGATTCGACAATCTTTCGGATTCCAGCTGCTCACTGGTGAGCGGCCTGCCGAGAACGATGCGCTTCCACGCGTCGATGAAGGTCGGCGGAATGCTCGAATTACGCTCCGATGTTGTCACGACGTATCACTTTCTTCGGGTTATTCGACGTCCTTTGCGGCGCGGATTATTTCGCGTAAACCCGCCATGATCCGGGCGCGTCTATCGGGTTATCCACAACGCTCGGCCGATTTGGCGGAGGTTCTCCCGCCTTGGCCCGCATGGCTTGGGTGATTTTTATCCGAGACGCTATGTCGTAGGCCACGATCTGCGCGCTGGCGCCCGGGATCCGGCTAACCACCGCAGCGATCTTGTCGGCGGTGCGGTCGTGCAGCAGTCGGCCCAGTAGCGCCGGATATGTTCGACGCGGCAACAACACCGTCACGGTGGTGTCCGGATGGTCCTCCTTGACCTGGCAAACCAGCCCTTGCGCGGCTCGACTCAAGTTGCGATCCAGACAATCGACCAACCGCAATTCGGTGACGTGCCCGAAGTCCCGCCAACGCCGCTGCAAGCCTGCGGCATGAGCCGCGTCCAACACGAAGTGCACCGCGGTCAGTTCGTCGGCCTGCAGCCCCTTCGCGTAGCGCATCGCCTCTACCTCGGCCAAGTCGATACTGTCCACGAAGACGAACACCCGGTGCCGGTGGTGTTTGTCCATGTCAGGAAGCGGGGTGCGGGACATCTCCAACACGGAGGCCTCGGCCCGATATTGCCGGTTGAGCCGCATCAAGGCGAACACCAAAATCGGGAAGACCACGACTACCAGCCAGGCGCCCTCGGTGAACTTCGCGACCGCGAAGATGGCCACCACGATCGTCGACAGGATGCCTGCGGACAGGTTGATCACCAGCTTGGCCCGCCAACCCTGCCCGCGTTGGGTGAGATGGTGTTTGGTCATCCCGTAGCCGGCCATCGAGAAGCCGGTGAAAACCCCGATCGCGTAAAACGGCACAAGAGCGTTGAGCGATCCCCCGGTAACGATGAGCAACGCAACCGCCAGCACTGTCAGCATGATGATGCCGTTGGAGAACACCAGCCGGTGGCCGCGCTTCATCAGCGGGCGCGGCAAAAACTGGTCCTCGGCAACGAAACTCGCCAATGCCGGAAAGCCGTTGAAGCTGGTATTGCCCCCGGTGTACAGAATCAGTGCGGTAGCGGCCTGCACAAGGAAATAGCAGACGTGACCGATCGTCCCGTTGCCGAACACCGCTCGGGCGATCTCGGACAACATTGACGGATACCCGTCGGCGTATGGAGCGGCGTGCGTGGCATGCGCCAGCCAGGCCACCCCGGCCAACAGGAATCCCAAAATTGCGGCCATGATGGTCAGCACGCGACGGGCGTTGATGCCCTCGGGCTTACGAAATGCGTTGACGGTGTTGGATATCGCCTCGACCCCGGTCAGCGACGAGCCGCCGTTGGCGAACGCTCGCAAGACGATCAGGACCGTGGCGCCCATGATGATGCCGCTACCGTGGCCGACCGGGACCACTCCGGCCATGTGCTGCGGATCGTAAGTCTTTAAGCCGCCGGTGATTTCGCGGATGATGCCGACGAGGATCATCGTCGAGACCATGCCGACGAAGAAATACGTCGGCAGCGCGAATCGAACGCCGGCCTCGCGCAGGCCACGCAGATTGGCCAAACACATCAACAGCACGACAGCCACAGTGATTTCCAGTCCGTAAGGACCCAGCGCGGGAAACGCCGAGGCCACCGCCACCGTTCCGGCCGCACACTGCACGGCGACGGTGACCACGTAGTCGATCAACAGCGAAGCCGCGGCGATCTGCGCCACCCGTGGTCCGAAATTTTCCCGGGCGACCACATAGGAACCACCCGCGCGGGTGTAGACCATCACGACCTGGCGATAGGAGGCGGCCACCAACACCAGAATCAACAAGATGACACCGGTTATCGGAAGGAGCAGCGCGAATGCCGCCAGCCCGGCGGCCGGCAGCAATTCGATCATGATCTGTTCCGAACCGTACGCGGTCGACGAAATGGCGTCCGGTGAAAGCACGCCGAGCGCAACGGGATTCGAAAGCCTTTCGTGTTCCAGCTCGTCGTTGATCATCGGTTTTCCGAGCACGATCCGCTTGCACGCGTCAGAAAAAGACGGCGCAAAGCCCTGCTCATCTACCGGTTTTGTCACACCAAATCCTTAGCAAGATCTCGGAGTTCCCGCAAAAGCGTACGTTGCGTCCTACCGATCCCGCGCGCTGGGACGAGCCCGGCTTGGGGATATCCGTTCTCAGCCGATCACCAGCGAACCCTCGATCAACTCGTCAAAGCGTTCTATTGCGTCGTCACCCTGTTCGTCGATAGCGCGCATGGGTCCCTGGTCAGCCAGGTGACGCGAGGCATACAACCGCGCCACCAGGGCCTTGCGGTCGGTCTGTCGGGTGGCGCGCTCCCAGGCTGCCTGCTCGGTCAGCAAAGCCCCGGCATACACGTCGCCGATGAACTGGGTGAGAGGGAAAAGCCGAGCCTCAGCAACCGCGCCGTCCAGCTTGCCCCAAGCCGTGATTGCCGCTTCCAGATCGTCGATGCGGCTGCTTACCAGGCGGGTCGCGGCGTCGTCGTCGGACACCGAAACCGCATCGTGCAGGCGCTCCAGCAAAGGTTGATGCGCCTGCGAGCGCTCGATACCCCGCCGCACGTCAAGACACAGGATATTGTCAGGACCTTCCCAGATGGTGTTGACCTGCGCGTCGCGCAGCAACCGGGCGACCGGCCAGGTTTCGATATAGCCGTTGCCGCCGTGAATCTCGATCGCGTCCGAGGCCATGGTGATGCCCAGCCGGCACACTTTGAGCTTCGTCACTGGCACGGCGATACGCTGCCGCACCGCGCGGGGCTGACGGTGGTTGGCGAACCCGGTGCCGTCGAAGACCAGCGCTTGGGCGGCTTCGACGTCGACGATCATCTCGGCAAGCTTGCGGCGGATCAACGGCTTGTCGAGCAACGCGCCGCCGAACGCCTGCCGCTGCCCCGCGTAGCACAGCGATTCGACGAGGGCGCGGCGCGAGTTGCCGAGGGCGAACAGTGAGATCCCGAGCCGGGCCGCGTTGGTCAACTCCATCATCCGGCCCAGCCCCCTGCCGTCGTGCTGGCCGGTCTGGACGTCCTCGCTGCTCGGCTCGCCGGACAGCAGGAACGCTTCGGCGTCGACGAACTCCACCTCGCCTGATGCCACCGATCGGGTGCCGAGCTTGTCCTTGAGGCGGCGGATCCGGATGCCGTTGCGGGTGCCGTCCCGGCGGGTCCGTAGCACCAGGAAGGTTGCCACGCCGCGCCCGGAATCCGGTGCACCCTCGGGCTTGGCCAGCACGACGAATACCTGCCCGTCGCAGTTGGACGCAAACCACTTGAAACCGTTCAGCAGCCAAGCATCTCCTTGCCGGGTTGCCGTGGTCTCCAGGGCGCCGAGATCGGAGCCGCCGGCCCGCTCGGTCAATAGCTGAGCGGTCTCCCCTTCCCACTCGCCGCTGTCGAACTTGGCCAAGACTTGCTCCCGAACATCCACCGGCGCATACGCAGCGACCAGCGACTTGACCATCCCGCCACCGGTTCCCAGCGCGCACCCCATGCCGATGTCGGCCTGATCGAGCAGATAGTTGGCTGCGTAGAGCGGCAGCGCCGGGTTGACGCGGGCGCGTCGCGCATCGTCCTTTAGTGCCTTTTGCACATCCAGCACGGCCCTTTTGGACTCGGTGAATGACGACGGTTGGATGACCTGGCTGACGTCGTGGCCCCAGCGGTCGTAGCGCTCCAGCCGTGCTGGATTGCGGTCGGTCTGCTCGGCCCACCGCGCCACCGGGCCACCCATCAGCGCGCCGATCCGCCTCAGATGCGGCTCGGCGATGGCCAACTCGTCGGGCTGCAGGTAATAGGACATCGTGAACTGCAGGCTCGGATCGGTTTCATACCAGTTGAGCCCAACGGCGCCCTGGTAGTTCTCCGTGCGGTACCGCTGCGACTTCTCCGGAGTGCTGAACGGCAGCCGGTCTACCGCTTCAGCGTCGTAGTCGCCCATCCTGCGCCGCTCCTCCCCATCGCTTCGCTCTGCATCGTCGCCGGCGCGCATATCGTTAGCTTCCCGAAAGCCGCGTCGCCGCCGCAGCAATCCGCTCATCGGTGGCGGTCAACGCCACCCGGACGTGCTGGACGCCGCGTGGGCCGTAGAACTCACCGGGCGCCGCCAGGATGCCGCGCTGCGCCAGCCAGCTGACGGTGTCGCGGCAAGCTTCACCGCGGGTGACCCACAGATACAGCCCGGCCTCGGAGTAGTCGACGGTGAAACCGGCCGAGCGGAACGCCGGCAGCAGCACCTCGCGGCGTCGGCGGTAGCGGTCGCGCTGCTCGTGCTCGTGCGGGTCGTCGTCCAAGGCGGCCACCATCGCCGCCTGCACCGGTGTCGGCACCATCATCCCGGCGTGTTTGCGGACCGCCAGCAGTTCGGCGACCAGGGCTTGGTCCCCGGCGACGAAGCCGGCCCGGTAGCCGGCCAACGAAGAGCTCTTGGACAGCGAGTGCACCGCCAACAGACCGGTGTGGTCGCCATCGCACACCGACGGATGCAGAACTGACAGCGGTTCGGCGTCCCAGCCCATGCCCAAGTAGCACTCGTCGGAGGCCACCACGGCGCCGCGCTCCCGGGCCCAGCCGACGACCTTGCGCAAATGGTCGACGCCGAGCACCTGCCCCGTCGGATTGCTCGGCGAGTTCACATAGACCAATGCGGGCGCCTGCGGACCCAGCTGGGTCAGCGAATCGGCGTAGAGCACCCGAGTTCCGGCCAGCCGGGCGCCGACGTCGTAGGTGGGATACGCCAGCTCGGGCACCACGACCAGGTCATCGGCGCCCAACGCCAGCAGCGTCGGCAGCCACGCGATGAGTTCCTTGGTGCCGACCACCGGCAACACCGCCGCCTCGGTCAAACCGGTGACGCCGTACCGACGTTCCAGGGAGGCGACGGCCGACCGGCGAAGTTCCGGGGTGCCCGCAGTGGTGGGGTATCCGGGTGCGGCGCTGGCTGCGGCGAGCGCTTCGCGGATCACCGGCGCCACCGGATCGACAGGCGTGCCAACGGATAGGTCGACGATGCCGTCCGGGTGCGACTTGGCCAGCGCTGTCGCGTCGGCCAGGGTGTCCCAGGGGAACACCGGCAGTAGAGCGGAGGCCGCCGACCGGCGGTTCATCAGGCTGCTCAGTCGCCCTCACCTTGCGGCGGCAGATCTTTGACGACCTGCGGGTCGTGCTCGGTCATGCCGACCTTGGCCGCGCCACCGGGCGATCCGAGCTCAGCGAAGAAGTCCGCGTTGATCTGCGTGTACTGATTCCACTGCTCGGGCACATCGTCTTCGTAGTAGATCGCCTCGACCGGGCAGACCGGCTCGCAGGCACCACAGTCCACGCACTCGTCGGGGTGGATATAGAGCATCCGAGCGCCCTCGTAGATGCAGTCGACCGGGCATTCTTCGATACATGCCTTGTCTTTGATGTCGACGCAGGGCTCGGCGATCGTGTATGTCACGAAGGTCTCCTCCATGTGTTTCGGTGGCCCGGGGAAGGACGCCCGGCCTTATGGTTTCGCTTCCCGGGGGGTGAAGATCCGTTGATTACTGATACTAGACGTTGCATACAAAACGCAACCACCGGGCGGCTATGCGCGCTGATGCAGTGCAACTAGTTGCATAGCCCCGGCGGGTGTCCTTATGCTGCGCGCGTGGCACTCCCCCACGCGATCTTGGTATCGCTGTGCGAACAGTCCGGCTCCGGCTACGAGCTGGCGCACCGGTTCGACCGCTCCATCGGCTACTTCTGGAACGCCACCCATCAGCAGATCTACCGAACGTTGCGGGCGATGGAAGACGACGGCTGGGTCTGTTCGAAGGTCGTCGCCCAGCGCGGCCGGCCGGACAAGAAGGTCTACACGGTCTCCGACACCGGCCGCGTCGAACTGGCCCGCTGGATCGCCGAGCCGCTAACCGGACGCGGCGGAGCACTGTCGGACACCCGAACTCGCGATGTGGCGGTCAAGCTACGCGGTGCCGCTTACGGCGACCCGGCTGCGCTACGCGCGCAGATTTCCGCGCTGCGCGCCGAACGTGCCCAGCTGTTGGACATCTACCGCGGATTCGAGAAGACACAGTTCGCCGACCCATCGGCGCTGCGCGGCAGCGCGCTCCATCAGTATTTGGTGCTGCGCGGCGGCATCCGCGCCGAGGAGAGCACGATCGACTGGCTCGACGAGGTGGCCACGGCATTACCGGGACGCTCATGAGCTATCCAAACCTGTTGTCCCCGCTGGATCTCGGGTTCACCACGCTGCGTAACCGGGTGATCATGGGTTCGATGCACACCGGTCTGGAAGACCGTGCGCGCCACATCGATCGGCTCGCCGAGTATTTCGCCGAGCGCGCCCGCGGCGGTGTCGGGCTGATCATCACCGGTGGCTACGCGCCGAACCGGACCGGCTGGTTACTGCCGTTCGCCTCGGAACTGGTTTCCTCCGCTCAGGCCCGCCGGCATCGTCGCATCACCAGCGCCGTCCACGACGCGGGCGGCAAGATTGCGCTGCAGATCTTGCACGCCGGACGTTATGCGTACCACCCGCTTTCGGTCAGTGCGTCGTCGATCAAGGCGCCGATCAACCCGTTTCGCCCACGTCGGCTCTCGTCACGCGGAGTGCAGAACACGATCGACGACTTCGTGCGCTGCGCCCTGCTAGCCCGCGATGCCGGCTATGACGGCGTCGAAATCATGGGCAGTGAAGGGTATTTGATCAACCAATTTCTGGCGCCGCGTACCAACAAGCGCATCGACGCGTGGGGCGGCACACCAGAGAAGCGCCGCCGGTTCCCGGTAGCAATCGTGCGCGGCATCCGGGCGGCAGTCGGATCCGATTTCATCATCTGCTACCGGATGTCGATGGCCGATTACGTCGAGGGCGGACAGAGTTGGGACGAAACCGTCTCGCTGGCAACTGAAATCGAGGCCGCCGGGGCAACCATCATCAACTCCGGCTTCGGCTGGCACGAGGCGAGGGTCCCGACGATCGTCACGTCGGTGCCCAACAGCGCATTCGTCGACATCAGCCATGCGGTCGCCGGGCACATCAACATTCCGGTAGTGGCGTCCAACCGAATCAACATGCCCCAGGCGGCCGAACAAATTCTGGCCGACACCGATGTCCAGCTGGTTTCGATGGCACGGCCGCTGCTGGCGGATCCGGAGTGGGTGCTCAAGGCGCAGGCCGCACGCGATGACGAGATCAACACCTGCATCGCCTGTAATCAGGCTTGCCTGGATCACGCATTCGTCAAGAAGACGGTGTCCTGTCTGCTCAACCCACGGGCCGGCCACGAGACGCAGCTGGTGCTGTCGCCGGCCCGACGCACTCGCTTGATCGCGGTGGTCGGAGCCGGCCCGGCCGGGCTGGCGACCGCGGTGAACGCTGCTGCGCGTGGTCATGACGTCACGCTGTTTGAGGCCAACGACTTCATCGGCGGCCAGTTCGACATGGCACGCCGGATCCCGGGCAAAGAGGAATTCAGCGAAACCATCCGGTATTTCACCACGATGCTGAACAAGCACGGCGTGACGGTTCGGCTGGGCACTCGAGTGTCGGCGGCCGAGCTGGCCGGCTACGACGACGTCGTGTTGGCCACCGGTGTGGCGCCGCGGATTCCGGCGATCCCCGGCATCGATCATTCGATGGTGCTCACCTACGCGGAGGCGATCACCGGCGTCAAGCCGATCGGGAAGACCGTCGCCGTGATCGGCGCCGGCGGCATCGGCTTCGACGTCAGCGAGTTCCTGGTGACCGACGAGTCGCCCACGTTGAATCTCAAAGAATGGAAGGCGGAGTGGGGCGCGGCCGATCCGTGGGACAGGCGGGGTGCGCTGACCAGTCCGATTCCAGCGCCGCCGATGCGTGAGGTGTATCTACTGCAGCGCAGCAGCGGCGCACAAGGGACGCGGCTGGGCAAGACCAGCGGATGGGTGCACCGGGCTTCGTTGAAGGCCAAAGGCGTTCACCAGCTTTCCGGCGTCAACTACGAACGGGTGAGCGACGACGGACTGCACATCAGCTTCGGACCGAACCGGCAGCGACCGCAGTTGCTGGCCGTGGACAACGTCGTGGTCTGCGCGGGTCAGGAGCCGGTGCGTGACCTGGAAGACGAGCTGCGGCTGGCCGGTATCGACCCGCACATCATCGGCGGCGCGGCATTCGCGGTCGAACTCGACGCCAAACGCGCCATCAAGCAGGGCACCGAGCTGGCGGCCCGGCTGTAGCGGCGTCAGTAGCCCGCCAGCAGAGTCCGCACCCGGCCCAAGGTTTGCGGCCCGACCCGGCTGCAGATCCGCGACGGGTCGGCGGGACGACGGCCCCATAACAGCAAAACCCTTGCGGCGGCATCGGTTTCCAAGGTGGCCGCACCGTCCGGGGCAGCCAGCCGGATGGTGGTGCGGTCGGCCTCCGCGTCGACCACGACATCGTCGGCGTCGGCAACTCGCAACCGCGCCTCGATCCGCTCCCCGGGCCGCAATTGCTTGACACCCTTAGCCAACAGCGGGCGTCCCACCGCCAGCACACTGTGGATCGTCATCCAGGGCTCCGCCATCCGCGCCTGGGCCGCTGCATCGTCGCCGGTGATGTCCCATCCGTGCAGGACCAGCTCTTCACGCATGTGCTCGGCGAACCAGGGCACCTTCATGGTGCGCCCGGTCCACGCCACGTCGGTATCAGCCGGGACGTCATCGGCCGCTTCGGCAACCTCGTTGAGCATGGCCATGTTTCGGTGCAAAGCCGCCCACAGGTCGGTCTCGTTCATGGCGCGCAGCGGCCCCTCGCGTTCCTCGAACCCGCGGGTGGCAACCGGATCGCCGGCCAGGTGCGCGCCCAGCACCCGGCCCAGCTCCTCGGCGTTGCCGGCTTGATGGATGACGATGTCGCGAACCGTCCAAGCCTCACACCAGGTGCCGGCGTCCGGACGTCGCTGCTCTACGGCGTCGATGAACGGTTGCCATTCGGGAAACCTGTCAGTGTCGATCTTTTGGCTCATGCTGCCCAAGCTACGCGTCGCTCGGCGTCGCTGGATCCGGCGTCAGTGAGGTGCTGACACCGAGCGCCAGGAAGAACACGATGAACAGCGCGCCGCCCAGAAACATATTCATCGGGCCGCCAGGAGAAATGAACAACCCGGGGCCACCGATGATTGTCACCGTCTCGACGAATTGCTCAAGAGCGAATATCGCTGCAAGGACACCCAGCCAGCGCGGGAAGCGACCGGCCTTGGCGGCAAGTGCTATGGGCACGGCGACGATCACGTCGGCCACGGTCAGGACCGGGCCGAACATCAAAGCAATGTCCGCCGCGGTGCGGGCAACGGCGGGGTCAAGGGTGTTGACGTGCAGGGCCAGGCCGCTGGTAAACCACAGCTCGACGCTGAACTCTGCGATGATCAGCGCCGACCCGATGGTGAACGCGTATCCGGCTGGCCCGTCCAGCCGCGAGCGCGCATAGGCGAGCACGATCACCAGCGCCAGAAAGCCCAGGGTTAGCAAAAGCGCTTGCAGCCGTAAGGCGTCGGCATGGTCACGAAAGTGGGAGATGACGGCGCTGGCCGGCTGGTCAGTGCCTGGCAATATTGGAACCATCAGCAGGGCGCATGTGAACAGCACCGCGAACACGATCCCTGCGACAAGCGGAATACGACGACTCATTCGACCTAGTCTGCGCTCCCGGTGTGACACCGGTGCCGCTTTGGCTACGCCGCTAGCGGACTATACGTGGTGGTGCGCTGGCGTGCCGGCCGACCGATGCCCTCGGCGATCGCGGTCAACTCGGCAGCGGTCTTGGCCGATCCGTATTCGGAGCCGGCCATCCGCGAGATGGTCTCTTCCATCAGCGTGCCGCCCAAATCGTTCGCACCGCCGTTGAGCATCACCTGTGTGCGCTCGACGCCGAGCTTGACCCAACTGGTCTGAATATGAGAGATCCTGCCGTGCAGCATGATTCGTGCCAGCGCGTGCACGGCGCGGTTGTCACGGTGGCTGGGCCCCGGCCGGGCCGCGCCGGCGAGGTACAACGGCGAGTTCTGATGCACGAATGGCAGCGGAACGAACTCGGTGAAACCTCCAGTGCGGTCTTGAATGTCACGCAATACGTTGAGATGGCCGATCCAGTGCCGGGGGTTGTCGACGTGCCCGTACATCATCGTCGACGATGACCGAAGGCCGACCTCGTGGGCTGTGGTCACGATCTCGATCCACATCGAGCTCGGCAGCTTGCCCTTGGTGAGCACCCAGCGGACCTCGTCGTCGAGGATCTCGGCGGCGGTGCCGGGAATGGTGTCCAGGCCCGCCTCACGCAGGCTGGTCAGCCACTCCCGAATACTCAAGCCGCTCTTGGTTACCCCGCTGGCGATCTCCATCGGCGAGAACGCGTGTACGTGCATCGACGGCACCCGCGCCTTGACAGCGCGCACCAGGTCGGCGTATCCGGTGACCGGCAGCTCGGGATCGATACCACCCTGCATGCAGACCTCGGTAGCACCGGCAACGTGGGCCTCCCACGCGCGCTGGGCGACCTCGGTCGTCGACAGCGAGTAGGCGTCGGCGTCGCCCTTGCGCTGCGCAAAGGCGCAGAACCGGCAGCCCGTATAACAGATGTTGGTGAAGTTGATGTTGCGGTTGACCACGAACGTCACGTCGTCACCGACCACGTCGCGGCGTAACGAATCTGCCAGCGCGGCAACGGCATCCAAAGCGGCACCGTCGGCGGTGGCCAAGGCCAGGTATTCGGCGTCGGTGCAGCTGGCCGGATCACGTTCGGCCGCGCTCAAGGCGGCGAGTACATCGGTGTCGATGCGCTCCGGGACCCGGGCGGCCAACTCGTGCACTTGCGAACGGATCGAGTCCCAATCCCCGAACGCACTGTCGAGGTCGCTACGGGCCTCGGTATTGCGACCTTCGGTGTCGATCGCAGCGTTCAAGTTGACCCGGCCGGATGACGCCACGTCGTCGGGTTCCTGCCACGGCATGCCCGCCGGACGCACGTCGCGGGCCAGCCCGGTGGCCGGATCGGCCAGCGCCGCGACGTGGCCGCGAACCCGCGGGTCGATCCAGGCCGCCCCAGCCTGTACATATTTGGGCTGCGCGGTCAGTCGCTCAACCAGGTCGTAGCCCGCCGCTTCGGTGACCGCGGCGAGTTCGTCGAGCGCGGGCCACGGCCGCTCGGGGTTGACGTGATCGGGCGTCAACGGCGAAACGCCGCCCCAGTCGTCGACACCTGCGGCGATCAGGGCCAGGCACTCGTCGGGCGATACCAGGTTTGGCGGCGCCTGGATGCGCATCCCCGGACCGAGCACCAGACGCGCCACCGCCACCGTAGCCAGGAACTCGTCGATGTCGGCGTCCGGCGTCGCGGCCATCGCCGTGTGCTCTTTGGCACGGAAGTTCTGCACGATGACTTCCTGAACGTGACCGAACTCCTTGTGCGACTTGCGAATAGCATGCAGCGTTTCGGCCCGCTCGGTGAGTGTCTCGCCGATGCCAACGAGTAGACCTGTTGTGAACGGTATGGATAACCGGCCCGCGTCGGTCAACGTGCGCAGCCGAACCACCGGGTCTTTATCGGGGCTGCCGTAGTGCGCCAGGCCCTTGGTTTCGAACAGCCGCCGCGACGTCGTCTCCAGCATCATCCCCATCGACGGGGCTACCGGCTTCAGCCGCGACAACTCCGACCAGCTCATCACGCCCGGGTTCAGGTGCGGCAACAGCCCGGTTTCCTCAAGCACCCGGATCGCCATCGCGCGGACATAGGACAACGTGGAGTCGTAGCCCCGCTCGTCCAACCACTCCCGCGCCTCGGGCCACCGATCCTCCGGCCGATCACCGAGGGTGAATAGTGCTTCCTTGCAACCGAGTTCACCGCCGCGACGGGCGATATCGAGAATCTCGTCGGGCTCGAGAAACATTCCGGCGCCCTGGGCGCGCAACTTGGGTGGCACCGTGACAAATGTGCAGTAGTGGCAGGTGTCGCGGCAGAGATGCGTGACCGGGATGAACACCTTGCGCGAGTAGCTGACCGGTAGCCGGTCCCCGGCGCCACGCCGTCCCGCCGATTCCAGCCCAGCATCGCGGACCCGCGCCGCGCTGCGACACAGATCGTCGAGATCGTCGCCGCGGGCGGCCATCGCGATGGTCGCCTCGTCAACGTTCAGCGC